>NC_019793.1:3088750-3445000 GCF_000317835.1 Deinococcus peraridilitoris DSM 19664
GAGTTATCAGGGGCGCGACATCTGGGTAATGGCCCTCACGCAGGAAAACACTGGCCCGGCCGAGGAGAAGCCGGGTTACTGGATTGACGCCAACATTCACGCAGGTGAAGTGACGGGCGGTGCCACCTGTCTTTACACCATTCAGTACCTTGTCACCCGCTACGGCGCGGACGATCAGGTCACGCGGCTGCTCGACGCTCACGCGCTGTACATCGCGCCGCGCCTGACGCCCGACGGAACCGAACACTACCTCACCACCCCCGACATTCCCCGCTCCAGTGTGCGGCTCTACCCCTTTGCCGACGAGCGCGGCGGCCTTTCACCCGAAGACATCGACGGAAACGGTCTGATCCTGGAGATGCGTGTCCGCGACCCCAAGGGGGCCTGGAAGGTCAGCGAACACGATTCACGCCTGATGCGTCCTCGTGAATTTCACGAGCAGGGTGGCGTGTATTACCACCGTTTCGTGGAGGGCCGCGTGCGGGACTTCAACGGTTACACGATGCGCGACGCACCGCCCCGGTTCGGGCTGGACCTCAACCGCAACTTTCCGCACGGCTGGGCGCCCGAAGGGACCCAGAAGGGCGCGGGCCCCTTTCCGGTGTCAGAACCCGAAACCCGCGCGGTCGCCGATTTTTTCGCGCGGCACAAGAACATCAACGGCGTGCAGTCCTATCACACCTTCTCCGGAGTGATTCTGCGTCCCTACGCCGCGCAGGGCGACGATGCCTTCCCGACGCACGACCTCACCGTGTATAAACGGCTGGGGCAACGCGGCACCGACCTCACGGGCTACCCCAACACTTCAGTCTTTCACGGCTTTCGCTATGATCCCAAAAGCGTGCTGTCAGGCGGATTCTTCGACTGGCTGTACGATCACCTGGGCGTCATCGCTTTTGCCAATGAACTGTGGGACGTGATCGGTGAAGCGGGCGTCAAGGAGCGCGATTTTATCGGCTGGTTCCGCGAGCACCCCGAAGAAGACGATCTGAAACTGCTGGCCTTCAATGACCAGCACGAACTGGGAGGCTTTCATTCCTGGACGCCCTTTTCGCATCCTGAACTCGGTGAAGTCGAGATTGGCGGCTGGGATTACAAGCGCTTCTGGCAAAACGCGCCCGAGAAGTTCCTGCCGGACATCGCTCACAAGAACATGCTCTTCACGCTGGAGCATGCCGAGGCGTCCCCACGCCTGAACATCCGGCGTTTCGAGGCGCTGCCGATCGCCTCGGGTGTCTACCGGGTCGTGGCGGTGCTGGAAAACCTGGGTTATCTGCCCACCTACACTTCCGCCAAGGCGCGCGAACGGCAGGTTGTGGAGCCGATCCGTGTGACGTTGAATGTTCCGGCGGAGGCGCAGCTTGTGTCCGGCGAGCGCACGCAGGACGCCGGGCACCTGGAGGGCCGCTCGGGCAGCGGTGCAAATTGGATTGGCGCGGGCGGCGCGACTGGACAGGAAGTCAAACTGGAATGGGTGGTGCAGGCGAACGACGGGTGTGCGGTGCAGTTGACGGCAGTGGCCCAGCGCGCCGGCACGGTTCGTGCGGCCTTGATGCTGCAATAAGCACGCTCGCACTCCCGGACACGTGACCTGACAGGAGCTGGTTGCGTGCCCGGCGTCTGAACGGCTATCACAAGATGATGCCCACCCCTGACGACTACCCCGCCTTCAAACCCTGCCGTTGCGGCTCGTCACGTTCCTATCAGGCGTGCTGCCAACCGTACCTGCAAGGACGCTTGCCAGCACCCACGGCCGAGGCGCTCATGCGCTCGCGTTATACGGCCTACACCCTCAAGCTCGAAGGCTACCTGCTTGCAACCTGGCACCCCGGCACCCGCCCCGAACGGCTCGACCTGCAGCACGACGAGACGCGCTGGCAGGGCCTGACCGTCAAAAATGCCGAGGCGGGCAGGGAAAGCGACGCGCGCGGCCGTGTGGAATTTGTTGCCCGTTACGTCAACCGGGGAGAAAGAAGCACCGTGCACGAGAAAAGCAACTTCGCAAAGGAGGACGGACGCTGGTTTTACGTGGACGGCGTCATGCTCAGTTGAGAATTCAAGGCTTTTTCCGGAGTTCACGCAGGCGCTGCTCGAACTTCGAGGCCGCCTTGCGTTCACGCCGCATGATGTGATGCTCGCCGCCCGCGCGCGTATCCGCAGCAATGCGGGGTGCCCGCCAGCGCAACATCACCACCATCATCTCGCCGCGCTCAGGCAAAGGCAGCGGCGACTCCACCGGATCAAAGACCACCGTCACCTGATCGAGCGCGCGCCCGTGCAGACCACGCACGGTCACCAGCGGCCACTCGTCGGGCGTCAGTTCCCGCACATCGGCGCCGTTCAGGGCGTCCCGCGTGGAAGCGAGCATGACGCGCGGCAGCGCGGTACCTTCGGGGACCAGAAAGGCGATGACCTCGTCGAGGGTTTTGTGCAGGCGCAGCATCAGCGCCTCCCAAAGAAAAGCGGGTGGTGCGGGCGCTTCACGCGCCCACCACCTGTGGACGCAGCAGCGGGTGCAGCTCCCCGTCCGGAATCAGCCACAGGGCGTGCATGCCACGCGTCACGGCGACGTACAGCAGGCGGGTTTCGTACTCGACATCACCCGGGTAACTGCTTTCGTCGGCGCCCACCACAATCGCCGCGTCGAATTCCAGGCCCTTGGTCAGGTTGGCGGGCATCACGACCACGCCGCCCCCGTAGACCTTGTGTTGCGTATCGATGACCTGCGCGTGCACGTCGCGCTCGCCCAGCGCCCGCGCGAGCGCCTCGGCATGCCGACCGTGACGCAGAATCACCCCCACGTTGGCAAAGCCCGACTTCAGCGCGTCCTGCACGGCAGCCGCGGCGCGGTCGGCCCCACTGCCCCGGATCAGCACGCTCACCTGCTGACCGTCACGGGGCACCGCGACCGCTTCCAGCGCTTCGTCGCGCGCGAAAGAGCGCGCGACCTGCGACGCCAGCCCCACGATCTGCCGGGTCGAGCGGTACGTGCGCTGCAGGTGATGCACCTGGTCATCGGGGGAGGTGCGCAGCTGTTCGAGCGCCTCGGTCCAGAACGAGATGGCCCGGTAGCCGTGAATTCCCTGATTGATGTCGCCCGCGACCGTGATGCTGCCCGCCTGCGCCGCGTCGGACAGCAGCCGGTAGAGCAGCGGGCTCAGATCCTGTCCCTCGTCGACCAGGATGTGATCGTAGGGCCGCGCGCCCGAGGCACTTTTGCGCCCGAAGCCCTCGGTGATGGCCTTCACGGCGAGCATCAGGGGCAGCTCCAGGGTGTCCACACTGCCGGTTCGCGCGCTGGGCAGGTAAGCGGCCGGGTCCGGGGTGAGCAGGGCCTTGACGCGCGCCTCACTGAGAATGCCACGCGCCGCAGCAGCGAGTTCGCCCGGCTCACGCAGCAGGCGGCGCACCTCGGTGATGGGGGAGGCCGCCCGAAAGGCCCGCCCCATCAACTTGGCGGCGTCGTACTCCAGCTGGCTTTTCGCCGCGCGGTAGGCGCCGTCGCTGACCCCGAGCGCTTCGAGGTCCTGCCAGCCGCGCTCCACCAGGCGCCGCACGAACGCTTCACGCAGACCGCTCAGCAGCGACCGCGGCGCAATGTCATCCAGGATTTCGCTCAGTGCAGGCCCGTCGAGGCCGACGGTGTACTCCTCGAAGTTCACGGTGACGCTCGATTCGAAGCGTTCGCTCCCGAGGCTCTCGCGGTAGCGCCGCACGATGCCGGCGCGCAGCACGTCCAGCATGCGCGCGTCGCCCAGGGCCTTGGCGCGCAGCCAGGCGCGCCGTTTCAACTCACGCTCGGCGGTGCCCAGCAGCAGCGTGAGGGTCTTGTCGGTCACCTCGACGTTCAGGCGCAGCTGTTCGGCCATCCAGTCTTCCGGGGTGACGACCTGCACGCCCTCGATGCGCAGATCTGGCAGCACCCGCCGGGCGTATCCGGCCAGCACGCGGTTCGGGACCAATACCAGCGTGTTGCGCGGATCGAGGGCGCCTTCCTGACGGCCATCGAACGCCAGAAAGGCGATGCGGTGAAACAGCAGCGAGGTCTTGCCGCTGCCCGCCGGGCCCTGAATGACCAGCGGCCGGTGCCCGGGATGACGGATCAGGGCGTCCTGCTCGGGCTGAATGGTACTGACGATATCGCGCATGCCACCCGTGGCCCCCTCGCCCAGGCGTTGCAGCAGCACATCCTCTCGCGCCGAGACCTCGTTTACCCCTTCGCGCGCGTAAAGGTCGGTGACACGCACCAGCTCGCGCTTTTTGATGTCGAGCTGCCGTTTGAGGTGCACCTCGCCCTTTTTCCAGCGGGTATCCTGAGTGTAGAACAGCTGCCCGACCGGGCTGCGCCAGTCGCTGACGGTGTAGCGGCCCGCTTTGTCGTAGTACGGGTAGCGGCCCAGGTACAGCTTGCTGGTCTTGCCGCCCGCGCGCACCACCATTGCGCCGAAGTACGGCGCGTCCACGTGAACCGAGAGCTGCTGCGCCTCGGCCTCATTGTCGAGCCGCTGCACAAAGGCGGTGTCCTCGTCGGCGCCCACGTCCGCGAGACCGTCTTCCAGCTCCAGGATGCGCCTGACCATACTGTCCAGCGTGCCCGCCAGATGTTGCTCTTCAGAAGGAAAGTCGGGGTGCCGGGAACTCACCGCACGAGTCTAGCGGCAAGGCGGGCGGCACAATGGACCATGCGCACCGCCCGGCGTCGGCTCAGGGCGACACCCAGTGCTGCAGGTCCGGTTCGTAGAGCATGGCGTAGGGCCTGGAGATCAGCGACAGCCGCCCCGGTTCCCGCAGGGCCAGGCTGCCCGCCAGGGGCCCGTCTTCCAGTGCGAAGACCTCGCCACCCCCGGCAGTGCCCAGCGACCGCACGCGTCCCTTGCCCGCCAGGTCTGCCAGGGAAAGGCCGCTTTGCAGCAGATCGAGACGCCACAGGATGGTTCGCTGCTCGGTGTCGTACGTAACCCGCACTTCTCGTGCGGCGATGGGTGGCGTGGTCGTCCAGATGGTCCGGCGCTGCAGCGTTCCCCGCAGGCGCTCGCGCGAGTCTGCCTGTCGGTCGAAGCTGCCCGCTACGGTCAGCATCACTGTCTGAGGAATCGAGTTCGCCCGCTTACCGCAGGCAGAAAGCGTCAGGATCAGCAGCAGCAGGAAGGCGAGGCGCGGCACGCCTCAGGTTACGCGCAAAGACCGTATCAGAAAAGGACAGATGGACCGCTGGATCTTCAAGGAGTGAACTGTTTGGCAGGCTTGAAGTCAACAGATCTGGAAATAACCAGAACGGGCGCTACCCGGTAAAACTTGTCGTGCCTTGGAAACATCCCTGGGTATTCGGAGCCAGGGTATATAGCACAGTAGACGACGTACGACTGACTTTTTTTGGAACTGCTAACAAATGTGCCGGTCGTCAAAATTTTGAATTGGTTATCTCGATCGAGGAAACGATAGCATTTGTCATTCATGTCATCTCCTCTGTGAGGGTGCATCTGATAATTTTTTCCGATAAATAAGTTTAGCAACTCTGTCGAAAATTGACTGTCGACATAGCTGATAATCTGAGTTTGATCATAATATTCATTAAATTCGACATAGACTTGCTCTATATCATTCCGCTTGTCGCGTAATATCGTGATTCGTGCTTGGTTTCCCGAAGGATTAGAGCTGGCAATGTGTGGTGGATATCTATAGCGGACTTCAAAAGTCTGATAGCTTCTAGATTGGCCATCGACGATACTTATGTAGCTCGATTTTTCCTCGACCTTGCATCTGTGCTTAATACATAGTGGCGTCTTGAGCATAGAGGCGTTGGTACCAAATATGTATCGGGGGATGTTGGAAGCGGATGAAAATGGGGTGGCAACCAGTAAAAGCATGAGCAGTCGGCGGAACATTATTTTCTCCTCAGCCAACCGAGAATAGTCGCGTAATCCGAATTGATTTGATACGTCGATCCAATGCTTCTCGAAAAATTGAACGTTTGAGTGAACGCGGCGTCCACATTTTGCTGCGCAATGATGATGCCCTTGTCCGTCGCCCCTATCACAATCGCAACGTGGCCCGATTGCTGATTAATACTGTGGGGAGCAAACACAATCAAGTCATGGATTTCAGGGCGGCGGGATCCCCCATTCTTGTATTGCACCAAACGCCGTTCACTATTTAACTCACCATCGGCAACCTCAGTACCCCACAACTCGGAGTGGGTAACGTCCAGAAGGGCGATTTGATCGCGGCATAAACGCAAAAAGAGCGGCATCAAGGGAGTGTGTCGCTCCAAGAAGCCGCTCTGACTGATCCTACCAAGCTCGGCGAGGTGTTCAAACACCATTTGCCCTTTCTGCGCCGAGACACCCTGCAACGCCTCGCCGACGTCGTCACCGCTCTGATCCAAGCGCGTTCGACCAAGCACGCTCGGCTCGCACTTCATCTGCCCGGACACGCCAGCAGTTCAGTCAAGCTGCGCCGCGTCGAGCGCTGCCTACACGACCCTCAGCTCGATCAGGACGTTTTTTTGAAGCTGCTCTTGCCGCTCCTCCCTGATGACAAGCTCGTCATGACGATGGACCGTACGAACTGGGAGTACGGCGAAGCCGACTTGAACGTCCTTGTGCTCGGCGTGGTGCTTGAAGGCTTCACATTACCGCTGGTGTGGACGGCCCTGCCCCATGGGGGCAGCAGCGACACCAGGACACGCGAGCGTCTGGTCGCTCGACTGCTGAAGGTGCTGCCTGCGAAGCAATGGCGCGTTCTGGTCGCTGATCGAGAGTTCGTGGGGCGGGAGTGGTTTGCCTTTCTCAGGCGTCGGGGTGTGAAACGCTGTTTGCGCATTCGAGGCGACAGCCGCGTGGATGATTTGCGGCTCGATGAGGGATGGGCGTACGTCGAGCCGGGACAGGTGGTCGGCCTGCTGGAGAAAGCCAATATCTACGGTCAGGTCATGCAACTGGTGGTGACGCGCACGCCCGAGGGTGAACTGCTCGCCCTGGCCACCGACCTGAAAATCGACGAGACCAGAGGCGTGTACCACTTGAGGTGGTCGGTAGAAAGCACCTTCAGCGCGCAGAAATCGAGGGGGTTCGACCTTGAGGCGAGTGCGATGACCAAACCCGCTCGGTTGGAGCGGCTGGTCGGCGTAGTGACGCTGGCGATGGCTTGGTGCTTGCGGATCGGTACATGGTGCCACGAGCAGCGGCCCATCAAGCGCAAAAAGCACGGACGCCGGGCGGTGAGTCTCGTCAAGTACGGCTTGGAACGCCTTGCTGCCGCTTTGCGCTGGGGAACGAGTGATCGAACCATCCTCCTGAGCCTCGTCATGCAACCTTTTCCCGCTCCAATACAGCACTCAGCTCAAGATGTGGGGTACTGAGATCGGCAACATGTGGGCTGAAGTAGCTGTGCGCATGGCCCTTGGTGGTAAATGCGTGGCCAAATCGATCGTAGTAGTAGCGGCGCACGAACTCCACGCACTGCCATTTAAGCCCGTAGTCGTATGCTTTGCCATCGGTTGAGTAGTGTCGACCCTTTTCGCCGGTATCCCGGGCATTGAAGAAGGCCTTAACGCCGTTCACCTCTCCAATTTCTGTGCCCCACGCGGCCATCCCACGCGTGACCAGTTCTCGTTGTTGGTCATGCGGGAGGTCCTGAACATCGGGGGTTTTATCCGGTTTCTTCTCGGGGTTCAGCTGGCCCAACAGATGGTTGGCGCTGTTTGCCAAGGACTCAGCTGCGTCCTGTCCATTGACTGTTTGCCGTGCCCCCTTAAAGTCCTGGCGATTTTCACTGCTCGAAATATACATGCCGAGCTTTTTTCCTGTGAACGTGCCGTCGTGCATGCCCTCGACCAGAATTTTTGCGGCCAGAACCTTGTTCGTAGCAACCAGTTCGGGCTGCTGGACCAGGTCGGGAAATTTGCCATCAATTTTAAACCCGTCGTTTTTCAGGCGTGTGGTCCATTTGACATAGTTGGCCCGGCCCGTGAGCTGCACGAATCCTCGCCCTCGGTAGCGGTAACCGTCTCCGGGACGAGAATTGCCCAACTCGTTGACCCCTATTCTCGTCGTGTGCCCATATTTCGCCTCGAAGTACTGCTCTTCAGTTAATTTTGTCCGAGCAAGAGTCTTGGCGGGCGGCCGTTCCACCATCCAGCCGTCCATGCCCATGAACGTTTCCCAGCCGGCGGTCACGAGGATGTAGGCAATTTGGGCAGGGTCGGTCACACCCGCGTTGCGGCAGGCATCGAGAATCAAGGGAACGTGACGCTCGGCGTCCTGCGTGCGGATCGTTTTGGGCGCTCTGGTCATGGCCTCTGGGAGGGCAGCGATCACCTTGGCCTGCAGGCCGTCGGGAAGAGCTGGCTTCCTGTTTTCACGCTCAGGTGCGCCGCCCTCCTGTAGCGTGAGCTTCCATGCCTTCTTGCCGTCTGTCCAGCTTCCGGAAAAAGTTTTACCTTTTGTGTCCAGCTGCCCGGTCACCGTGCGTGTCTGGCCCCGGAATTTTCCGCTGACGTAGGTTGCCGTGACGATCAGTTCGCTGCCTTCCTGTTTGCCCTCGCAGCTGCCCGCTCCCACAGTCCCCAACTCGAACGTGCCGCTCACGGTGCCGCCGTCCTGCTTGAGGTCGAGGCGCAGAGTGCTGTCGGCGAGAGTTCCCCCATACAGGCGCGCCCATTTCGGCGCCGGCGTGCGGGGCTTGTGCGGTTCGGTCCTGGGCACTGCAGGGTTCTGGTGGACGGTTTTCAGGGTGAAACTGAAGTCGAACGAGCGCTGCGACTTCGCGGAAGTCCACTGTCCCACCAGAAATTCGCCCCGCTCACCCTTGAATTCGCCCTGAAACGCTCCGGTGATCTTTTTGTGCTCGTCACGTTCGGTGAAATGCACAAACTTGCGCCCGCCGTCCAGATTGACCGTACCCTCCAGGGTGAGCCAGCCTTCCTGCCGGGCGTACCGGTAGCGTCCGTGAAGCTTGTCTCCAGTGCGGCGCAGCGACACCGTGACGCTTTTGCCCGCCAGCGTTCCCGTGAAGTCGCGGTGCCACGCGGGGAGCTTTTTATGGGCAGAGCTGGGCGCGTTCGGGTCCCGCTGGCGTTGCAACGGCGCTGAGGGTGCAAGGTTGGCATGTCCTGACGAACGCTGCGCGGCCCGACTGTCCATTGGCCCCAGTGCTGCCCTCTCTACCAACCGGGTGCCCGCTTCTTGGGCTTCGCGTTCCAGCCCGGCGTCGGGATCGAGGCCTGATCCCCGCACCCGGCCCGAGAGCTGCTGAACTACATGGGTGACTTCGTGACCCAGCAGTTCCAGACCACTCCTGCTGTTGGGATCGTATTGTCCCTGCTGAAAAAAGATGTCAGCGCCGTTCGTGGCCGCCAGTGCGCCAATGCTCTTGGCAAAGGCGTGCGCGGCACTTCCGGTGTGGACGCGGACGCGCGCCAGGTACTCCGGGGCGATGTGCAGGCGCTGTTCGAGCTGGCGGCGCACCGCGTCGGGCAGGGGCTGGCCACCCCCCGCATGATCTGGAGTTGCCTCATCAGGTCCGCCTCACCCGCTTCCTGGAATGCCTGCCGCTGAACCTGGGGCCAGAGTTCTGCTTTTCTTTCGGCCATGTGCTGCGCGAACTGCGCCTGATCAGCGAGCCGGTCCTGGGCAGCCCTGCGCTCAAGGGCGCGTCCCTCATCGACGAGGCGCTGCAGCTGCAGCGCGTCACCGGGACGGTAGGAGCGCAGAATCCCGAGGCTCGCCTGTGTGACGGCGTTCTGGTCGCTCGGGTGCGAAATCTGCTGCAGGGCTTCGTGTAAATGGTCGGGCCGACCCTGAGCGCCCAGCGCACGGTAGCGTTGGACGAGGCCCACGGTGGCGCGGCGGAGCAGATCGATTTCGGCCTGCGTGTCATAGGGATGGCCGTGAGAGGCGCGCTGGCATTGCAACTGCTGGCTGAACTGCTGCACGTACCCACTCAGCTGCGGGTGCGCCCGGTTCGTTGCCGCGTCGCGCTGGGCAGCCCCGCGATGCATCCGGGGCTCCGGGCACCGCGCCAATTCCCGTGCCAGCTCGGCCTGGCGAAGCGAGAGAAGTTCTTCGCCGCGCTTCTGGGCGTACAGCTGCCGTAGGTGCAGCGCCTCCAGGGCAGGCCGAGCAAACTCGACGGTGCGCAACTGCGGGCAAAAGGCCTGCAGGTTCGCCGTATATGCCTGACGACGCTGCAGCAAAGACAACATGGCGGGTGTAAGGCTCTGCCGCAGTGTGGATGAGCCCACCTGCAGACCCTGAGCCCCTGTCAGGCCGCCCTCGGTGTCCGCTTCGCGCGGTCGCATGAAACCCATGCCGCGATGCTAGCCGCTCGGGGAGTCGTACGCGCGCGAATTTGCCGTCTTCGGGAAATGCCCTCTGCGCTAGGCGAGCCAGGCATGACATCAGGCCGCGGCGCGGCAAAACCCGTCCTTGGCCCGCCCTTTTCGTCCCAGCCGGGCTGCACCGCATTTTTGGTTGTCCTGATCGGCTTGACAAGCCCTGGGGGCGCCGCTACACTTGAGCACGCTGATTGAGAAGCCCGAGGGGGCCGATCACGCGGAGTGGTCCGGTAGTGTAGCGGTTAGCATATCTGCCTGTCACGCAGAAGGTCGCGGGTTCAAATCCCGTCCGGACCGCCACAGCGCGCCCGCACGGCGCAGCAGACGAGGACGAGTGAACGCTCGTCCTCGTCTGCCTTTGTCCTGACATGTTCGCCCGACCGACGTTTTATGCGCTTTGTTCCTGGCTGACGGTCTGTGCACGCTGGCGCGCTATGATTTGCCTTGGTCTCGACTTCGGCCCAGCTGTGTGACGTCGGTGCGCGAGGGGCCAATTCCCGGGGAGCGTGAGCCCCCGTTCCGGCAGCTCCTATTGTATTTGATGGCGGTTTCGTCAGATGACAGGGCCCACGAAAACAGCACCACCCAATCACCACCGGAGGACGCCTGAGTTGAACACCACCCGTTTTACCCCCGCCGACGCTGCCGAGCTGTACGGAATTCCCAACTGGAGCAGCGGCTATTTCCGGGTTTCGGACAAGGGGAAAGTCGAGGTCACGCCCGCGCCCGGCCTCAGCGCAACGCTGCACGACATCATCGACGAACTTGTCGAGCGTGGCGAGTCGATGCCGATGATTCTGCGTTTTCCGCAGGTGATCTCGGCACGTGTCAAGCAGCTCAACGAGGCCTTCCGTACGGCCATCCGGGAATACGAGTACGAGGGAAGCTACCAGGGTGTGTTTCCCATCAAGGTCAATCAGCGCCGCATGGTCGTCGAGACCATCGCCGAAGCCGGATACGTTTACGCGCACGGTCTCGAGGCGGGGAGCAAGGCGGAGCTTGCCTTGTGCCTCGCGCAGAACATGAATCCTGAGGCGCTGCTGTGTTGCAACGGCTTCAAGGACGACGGCTTCATCAAGCTGGCGTTGTGGGGCCGCTCGCTCGGCAAGAATGTCGTCATCACCCTCGAGAAGTTCTCGGAACTCGACCGGGTGCTGCGCATCTCGCGTGAGCTGGGCATCAAGCCCGCGCTGGGCGCGCGGTTCAAGCTGCACGCGCGTGGCAGCGGTCAGTGGGAGGAGTCGGGCGGTGACCAGGCCAAGTTCGGCCTGAACGCCAGCGAGCTGCTGCAGGTCGTGGAGCGCCTCAAGCAGGAGGACATGCTCGACAGCCTGGTGATGCTGCACACCCACATCGGCAGCCAGATCACCGACATCCGCCGCATCAAGGTGGCCGTGCGTGAAGCGACGCAGGTGTACAGCGACATCGTGGATGAGGGAGTGAAGCTCAAGTACCTCAACGTGGGCGGTGGCCTGGGCGTCGATTACGACGGCTCCAAGACGACCTTTTATGCCAGCATGAACTACACCCTGCAGGAGTACGCTTCGGACATCGTGTACACCGTGCAGGAGGTGTGCAAGTCCAACCAGGTCGCTTCGCCCGTCATCGTCAGCGAGTCGGGCCGGGCGCTGACCGCGCACCACGCGGTGCTGATCATGCCGGTGATCGACGTGACCGGCCCCACGCGCGGCTCGCAGATCGTGCCCGAACCCAGTGAGGACCAGCACCAGATCGTCAAGGACCTCGAAGAGATCCTGGCGGGCATCAACGCGCGCAATTACCGCGAGATGTACAACGACGCGGTGGGTGACAAGGAAACCCTGCACAACCTCTTTGACCTGGGCTACCTGACGCTGCGCGACCGCGCGCGCGGAGAGGCGCTCTTCAACGCCATCCTCAAGAAGCTCGCGAAGCTGGTGCAGGACCTGCCTTACGTGCCCGACGAACTCGAGGACCTGCCCAAAACGCTCGCCGACAAGTACATCTGCAACTTCAGCCTGTTCCAGAGCCTGCCGGACAACTGGGCCATTCAGGCGCTCTTTCCGATCACGCCGATTTCGCGTCTCAACGAGCGTCCTACCCGCCAGGCGACCCTGGTGGACATCACCTGTGACAGCGACGGCAAGATCGAGAAATTCATCGATCTGCGTGACGTGAAGGCCACCTTGCCGCTGCACGAGGTGAGCGGTGACACCTACTATCTGGGCATTTTCCTGATGGG
Source organism: Deinococcus peraridilitoris DSM 19664 (assembly GCF_000317835.1). Taxonomy (NCBI): domain Bacteria; kingdom Thermotogati; phylum Deinococcota; class Deinococci; order Deinococcales; family Deinococcaceae; genus Deinococcus; species Deinococcus peraridilitoris. Next base: position 3,101,308 of record NC_019793.1, read on the forward strand.
CGCCTATCAGGACGTGCTGGGCAGCGCGCACAACCTGTTCGGCAAGGTCAACGAAGCGCACCTCACGGTGCGTCCCGGCGGCAAGCACACCATTGACCTTTTCGTGCGCGGGCAGAAGGCGCGGCGCATCATCGAGTCGATGGGCTACGAGGAAGCCATGCTGCGCGAAAGCATCCGCGTGCAGGCCGAGCGGGCCCGCGCGGTGGGTGAACTCACCGACGCCGACATCACCGAACTCGAAGAGGACTACGACGAGGAACTGCTGGGGTACACCTACCTGGAGTACGAGGAGTAAAAGAGGTGCGTCCTGGAGAAGCGGGCGGATTTCGCCCGTTTTTTCTTGAACACCCTCAGGAGACGACGTGCTGGAACTGAACATCGAAAAAATCGTTGCTGGCGGGTATGGTCTGGCCAGGGACGCGCAGGGTGTGATTCTGGTCGCGGGCGCTTTGCCCGGCGAGACAGTGCTGGCCGACGTGAAGGAAGGCAAGGGCGTGCGGCGCGGCGTGACGCGTGACGTGCTGAGTGCCAGCCGGGAGCGCGTGGAGGCAGCCAGATTGCCCACCATCAACTTCTCACACGCCCGGTACGAGGCGCAGCTGCGTTTCAAGCGCGATGTCGTGCAAGAAGCCCTTTCACGCATTGCCAAACTCGACGGCGAGGTGGCGCAGACCGTGCCGAGCCCGCGAGAGTGGGCTTACCGGGGTGGTGCACAGTACCTGATTCGTGGCGAGCGCCTGGCTTACCGGGAGCGGCAGGGGCACACACCGGTAACGGTGGAGCATGACCCACTGGTGATCGAGGCCATCGTGGCATTCCTGGAACGTGTGGATTTGTGGCGTCTGGATGGCGCCCGCGAACTGGTGGTGCGCGCCAGCCTGCAGACTGGAGAAGTGCTGGCCGCCTTGATCGGCGAAGGCGCGCCGCGCGCGTTCCGACGCGCCGCCGAAGCGCTGTTGGACGCCGGAGCGAGTGGCGTGAGCCTCGCGCCACCCGCCGAGCGCCGCTTTTCCAGGGGCGAGACCTTGCTGGCGGGCGAGCCGACCATTCTGGAGCGCTACGGCGACTACGATCTCAGCGTGTCCGCGACGGGTTTCGCGCAGGTCAACCCGCTGGCGGCCGGTGAACTGTACCGCGCCGTGGGCGCGCAGGCGCCCGAACTTCCCGTGACCGCCGAAGCGGTCGATCTGTACGGCGGTGCCGGTGGCCTGGGGTTGCACCTGGCGCGGCGCTTTTCGCGGGTGACCGTGCTGGACGTGGCGCCTGAAGCCCTGCGGCGCGGCGAGCGTGACGCTCAGCGTCTGGCGCTTTCCAACGTGCGCTTTGTGCAGGGCAACGCCAGCGAAGCCCAGGGTGCCGACCTGATCGTGGTGGACCCTCCGCGTTCAGGGCTGGAAGCGGCAGCCCGCTATGCCGTGCAGCACAGTCGGGCTTCACATCTGGTGTACGTCAGCTGCGATCCGGCGACCTGGGCGCGCGACGTGGGAGAATTCACCCGTCAGGGCTGGATTCTGCGTTCAGCCACGCCGTACGACTTTTATCCACAGACCAGTCACGTCGAGGTGCTCAGTTTGCTGGAGCGCTGAAGGCCGCGCCGTTGAGCTTCACTTTATTCAGAAGTACGTCGCGACACGTCCTGCGGGTTCGAGGGCTATCTTGCAGATGATGAGCCGTGCCCGCCTTTGCCTCTGCCTGTGGCTGTTGGCGCTGCCTTTGGGCCTGGGTGCCTGTGCTCCCGGCGAAGGCGCGAGCGCCAATGCCGAGCTGGAGCAGCGCGTGCAGCAGCTCGAAGGCGAGGTGCAGCAGTTGCGCAAGGAACTGGGTGAGCTGCGTGGGAGTGACCAGAGTGCCGCGCAGGTCACCGATCTGGCCGGCGCGCGAACCTGCGCGCTCGACCTCGCTCGGGTGATGGAGGCTTTTCGCACGGACAACGACCGCTACCCGCGTGCCAGCGAAGTGACCTTTCCCGGTTCCTGTGCGGAGTTGCGCGTGGACTGGCGCGTCCTGCAGGGCCAGCGGTACGCCTTTGATGTGCGCGACCGCAGTGGCACCCTGCTCACCCGCGAAGAAAACGAGTAGTTTCGCCGCCCGGCAAAGGGAGAGCCTCAGCGCTCTTCGAGCACCACGACGGCAGAGGCGTGCTCTTTGGTGTGCGTCAGGGTCACGTGCGCCGTCCAGCCGCGTGCCTGCATTTCCTGCTGAATGTGCGCCGCGAAACCCAGTTGCGGAGTGGCGTAAGGAAAGGGGCCATCCGGGGTGCGTTCGCGCAGGACCCACACGTCACGCCAGCCGTGCGGGCGTGGCCAGACTTTTTGAAAGGCTTCCTTGGCCGCGAACCGGACGGCCAGTGAAGGTACGGGATCGGCGAGGCGTGTGCAGTACTCGACTTCGGGTGGAGCGAACAGCTTCCAGAAGCGTTCACCCTCGCGGGCGTAGGCTTTGCGTATGCGCTCGATTTCGATCAGGTCGTGGCCGACGGCGACAATCACGCCGGTCATTCTGACACGGTGCGCCCGGCGCGGGACCGTCGTGACGTATCATGCCCCTCGTGAAGCTGGCGGACGCTGTGGCGCTCCTGAGGGTGCACCGTGAGGAATGGGATGACGGTTCGCTGGCGGACCTGTCGGTCTTTGGCAGCGTCGCGCACGATCAGGCCCGACCGGAAAGCGACGTGGACTTTCTGCTCACCTTTGCGCGGCCCGTGGGGCTGCTGCACCTTGTGCGTTTCAAGTTGATCTTCGAGGATATCCTGCAGCGCCGTGTCGACGTGGTCACGCCCGGCGGACTCAAGAGCGCCTTGCGTGCCGACGTGCTGGCTGATGCCCTGAGCGTGACCGGCGAGGCGCAGGCGCGCGGTGCGCCTCGCGTCAAGCGCTGGCGCTGGCGCGTGCAGGAAATGCAGGCCGCCCTGGGGCGAATCGGCCGCTACACGACCGGACTGACTGTCGAGGACTTTGAACAGAGTGAGCTCGTCCGGGACGCCGTACTGCACAACCTGCTGGTGGTGGGGGAGAGTGTCGCCTACCTCCCGGAGGAAGTGCGGCTGCTGCATCCCGACCTGCCCTGGGACGAGCTGCGGCAGGTACGCCACCTCATCGCGCACGATTACTTCGGTCTCGATGTGCAGCTGCTGTGGCACACCGTAACGGTCGAGCTGCCCGCGCTTGCTCCCCAGTTGGCGCGGGTAATCGAGAAGCGTGCACCCACCCCGCCCTGAACGCCAGATGGGGTGGGCGCTTCGCTCAGGCGATCTGGCTGCCGCTGATCTTCTGAGCGAAGAACACCAGCCGGCGGGCCTGATGGCGGATGGCCTCCAGGTCGGCTTCCGTCGGGCCTTCACCGTTGGCAGTGACGCCCACGCCGTACGGATTGCCGCCCGCAGCGAACACGCTCTGGTCGGTGTAACCGGGAGGCACCAGCACGCAACCCCAGTGCATGAGCGAGACGTACATGGCCAGCAGGGTGGTTTCCTGACCGCCGTTGGGATTCTGGGCGCTCGTCATGACGCTGGCCGCCTTGTTGGCGAGCTTGCCCTGGTACCACAATCCGCCCGTGGTGTCCATGAAGGCACGCATCTGGCTGGCCGGGCTGCCATAGCGGGTGGGAACGCTGAACAGATAGGCGTCGGCCCACTCCAGGTCGTTCAGGGTGACTTCGGGCACTTCGGCCGTCGCAGCATGGTGCTCGGCCCAGGGGCCCTGTCCCTGCACGACCTCGGGCGGGGCAGTTTCGCGAACCTTGAGCACCTTGACCTCGGCGCCCGCTGCACGTGCGGCCTCGGCAGCCGTCTGCGCCATCGTGTAGTTGGTGCCGTAGGTGCTGTAGTAGATGATCGCCAGTTTGGGTTGAGGCATGTCCCAGCTTTCCTGACAAAGGGCTGCTTCTTCTAAGAGGCGCCTAAAATCAGCTTTATATCTTGAAGTGCGTCGGGATCCGCGAGTGCCACCAAAAATGGGGGCCAATAGCCCCCATTTCTCCCACAGCTGTCACACCCGCAGAATGACGCGGGCTCCGTCGTCCTCCAGATGTACCGAGTCGATAAAGCGCACCACCCGGCTGGCATGACCCATGGCAATCGAGTGGGTCCGGGCGCCGCCACCAAAGCGCCGCACGCCCTGCAGCAGGTCGCCGTCGGTGATGCCCGAGGCGGCAAACACGATCTGGTCGCCGGGCGCGAGGTCTTCTGTCTTGTAGATTTTGGTTTCCGAGACGCCCATCTTCTGCAGGCGCTCACGTTGAGCCTCGTCCTCGGCGACGAAGCGGCCCTGAATTTCGCCACCCAGGCACTTCATGGCCGCTGCTGTCAGGACACCTTCCGGAGCGCCGCCCCACCCCATCAGCGCGTGCACGCCCGTACCCCGAACCGCCGCCGCGAGGGCACCGATCACGTCACCATCACCAATCAGCTTGACGCGTGCGCCCGCCTTGCGGATGTCGGCGATGAGGGGCTGGTGACGCTCGCGGTCCAGCACCACGATCAAGAGGTCCTCGACATGGCGGTTCAGGCTCATGGCGAGTGCCTTGAGGTTCGCTTCGACCGGCCAGTCGAGGCTCACACGGCCCGCCGCGGGCGGCGGCACCACCAGTTTGTCCATGTAGATGTCGGGTGCGTGCACCAGCCCACCTTTTTCCGAGAGCGCGATGACGGCGACCCCGTTGGGCAGGCCCCGCGACGTGACCGTGGTGCCCTCGACCGGATCGACCGCGATGTCCACGGGATACGTGTTTTTGAGTCCGCCCAGACGTTCGCCGATAAACAGCATGGGCGCCTCGTCCATTTCTCCTTCACCGATCACGACCGTTCCGTCGATGTCCAGGCTGTTGAGCACTGCGCGCATCGCTTCGGTGCCTGCGGCGTCCACGGCGTTCTTGTCGCCCTTGCCCACGAAACGAGAGGCTGCGAGCGCGGCCTGTTCGGTCACACGTACCGTGTCCAGCACCAGCGCACGCTCCATGTCGGTGAACTTGACGGCATTTTTCATGTCCCCAAGCTAACACGCCCAAAACGATCGTTTGGTAGTCATGAAGAAGTCTTTACTCTGCTGCAACCTACCGCAGCACCAGTTCAGCGCAGGATGCCCAGCCACAACAGCAACAGGTAGAGCAGCACTGGTACGGCCAAGGCACCCACCGTGAATTTGAGAAAGCGCCACCAGTAATCCCAGAATTCCCGCATACCTGCACCCTAGCAACTCTGGTGCGGTGACATTCCGCTCAAGATTTCATAAGCGAGGCAGTGCGCCGGGCTCGCTACCCTGAAGGAATGAACGACAGCCTGCCGGATCTGAACCGCACGTGGCGCGACACCATTGCCGCGCCCGAGTACGCCGTCATGCTGCGTGAGCTCGACGACCTCGGGTGTACGTTCGAATGGAAGAATCTGAATGGCACGCCCACTTTCGTGGCAATCTGCAACGGAGAAATTGTCGGTCGGCAGCACGCTCATGCCCACCCGGACAACCTGATGGTGGTGTACGACGTATTGAACCAGGCGGCTGACCGGGTAGAGATTCTTTCCTGAAGCGCGTCTTCGTTGCGTCGCAACAAGCACCGATAACTTCAGCGGAACGCCGAAGCTCAGCCTGCTTCCTTCGGACCGCGCAGACCGCTTTTGCCTTCACGCGCCTCGAGCACCTGCGCTACATCGGCGGGTGTCACGCCCACCTCGGCCAGCGCAAACAGCAGGTGAAACAGCAGGTCCGCAGTTTCGGTGGCGAGTTCTGCCCGGTCACCGTTCTTGGCGGCCAGCAGTACCTCGCCCGACTCCTCGGCGACTTTCTTGAGGACCCGGTCCAGGCCGCCCGCATGCAGGCGGACCACATAACTGCCTTCGGGCTGCTCGCGCAACCGGGTCTCGATGGTGGCATATACCCGCTCCAGAACGCCGTCCAGGCCCCTCCCTTGCGACGAGTCGCCTTCTCCCGGCAACGAACGGTGAAAGCAGCTTCGTTCGCCGGTGTGACACGCCGGCCCGACCTGTTCCACCTGATACAGCACGGCGTCGCCGTCGCAATCGAGGGAGACGTGGCGCACCCGCTGGGTGTGGCCGCTGGTGAGACCCTTGACCCACAGCTCTTGGCGGGAGCGCGAGTAATAGGTGCCCTGGCGCGACTCCAGCGTGCGCTGCAGAGCTTCGCGGTTGGCCCACGCCAGCATCAGCACTTCTCCGGTGCGAGCGTCCTGCGTCACCACGGGCACCAGGCCGCGCTCATCGAATGTGACGTCGTCGAAGCTGAGCGTGCTCATGGCCTCACCGGCAAGCCACGAAACTTCAATTCCCGTTTGACGTCGGGCACCGTCAGTTCGCCAAAGTGAAAGACGCTCGCGGCCAGCGCGGCGTCGGCTTCACCGTGCGTCAGGACGTCATAAAAATCCTCGGCCTTCCCCGCGCCTCCGGAAGCGACGACTGGCACGTCCACGGCGCGCGCCACCAGGCGTGTGGCTTCCAGATCGAAGCCTTGCCGGGTCCCGTCCGCGTCCATGACATTCAGAACGATCTCACCCGCGCCGAGCTCCTGTCCTCGGACCGCCCACTCCAGCATGTCCAGGCCGGTATCGACGCGCCCACCGCCCACGAAGACGTTCCAGCCCGATCCATCCGCTCGCTTCTTGGCATCAATTGAGAGAACCACGCATTGCGCCCCGAAGTGATCGGATGCGGCGCGGATCAGGGGCGGATTGCGCACGGCGCTGGAATTCACGCTGATCTTGTCAGCTCCCGCCAGCAGCAGCGAACGAAATTCTTCCACGGTGGTGACGCCGCCTCCGACGGTGAGGGGCATCATCACTTCTTCGGCGACGCGTGCGGCCACGTCCAGCATCAGCCGACGGCCTTCGTGAGTGGCGGTGATGTCGTAGAACACCAGCTCGTCGGCACGTTGCTCCTCGTAGGCGCGGGCCAGTGTCAGGGGATCGCCTGCGTCCCGGTGATCCTCGAAAAAGCGGACGTTTTTTACCACCCGCCCGTTTTGCACGTCAAGACACGGAATGATGCGTTTGGTCAACACGCGGTCAGTGTACCGCCCGGCCTGACTCCACCGTGGATACCGCAGACGCCTGCCTAGAACATTCGGGGCGGCCACGCCTGCCAAAACGAAGCCACCGTCCACCGTCGCCACCGCCGTGTCGACTCCACCGCGCGTCGCTCGTTTGAGGAGCCTTGCCGCGTATTCCTCCGGTAGACTGTAAGCCCATCCGGCGCCAGCACACGCCTGGTGCGGCACTTGCGACGGAAAGAAAGCGAGGAATGTCATGCATGCCAAACGCATTTTGTTGGTCGACGACAATCCTCACGACGTGGAGCTGGCACTAGCTGCTTTCGAGGAAGGCCAGCTGGGTCACGATGTGGCCGTCGCGGCAAGCGGTGTGGAAGCACTCGACTACCTACGCGCCACCGGCAGATTTGCCGGACGCCCCGCAGGACAGCCCACCGTGGTGCTGCTCGACCTGAAAATGCCACACATGGACGGCCTGGCCGTCCTCAAGGCCATCAAGAATGACCCACGGCTCAGCCACATTCCGGTGGTCATGCTCTCGACGTCCCGCGAGGACAGCGACATTGCCAACTGCTACCGACAGGGCGCCAGCGCTTACGTGGTCAAACCCGTGGATTTCACCCAGTTCATCGATGCCGTGCGCACCATCGGGGTGTTCTGGGCCCTGCTCAACGAGCACCCTCACCTGCGCGTCCGCTGAGGACGCCGCAGGGTAAGCGCATCTCGAGGCGTAAGGGAACGCAGCGGGGCGGGCAGCCGTAGTGCATCCTGTGGCGGGCCAACTGGTGTCGACTGACCAATAGCGGTTCTGGCGACGCGGCATGCTAACAGTAAGGAGAAGCCATGACCGCTCTAGTCTTGTTTCGCGCACCCCGGCAACCCGGCGAGCTGTGGCGTCGACGGCGCAATGGCGCCCTGATTCAGTTCGTTTCCCGTGACGCTGAGGGCCGCTTCGTGTTCGACAACCTCACCGAACGGCACTACCGACGTACCAGTGAAACGGTGCAGGAGCTGCGCGAGGGAGACTTCGCCGCCGATTACCTGGCCGATTCCCTGCATGACGCCTTTGCACAGGGCCTGCTCATTGCTGCGGCTCCAGACACCCCGAAAGCAGCAAAGGACGCCCTGCTCAGTTTGGCCGTCGCAGCCGCACACGTTTACAACGCACACGGAAAAACCTCCAGTGCCCCCGAGTGGACGGCGCTGGCGCAAGCGCTGGAAGCGAGCTTGCCCTGGACCCTGGGCGAGGAGGCCCCCGCAAAAGGTACGGGCGACACCCTGCAGAGCGTCGCGCGAGAGCTGGTGGAAGGCCTGCGGCCGCTGTACGAAGCCTACGTTGCTCCCGGCAGGTCGACGCCGCAGGTCGAGAAACGCCCGGAGAGACGCTCCGTCGATCCACAGGCTCTCGGCGACATGGCACGGCTGCTCAGTGAATTGTTACGTCAGCGCAAATAAACCACGGCAAGGTCTGTCCAATCAACTCCGAAGTCCGGGAAGTGACTTCCCTTATAATCCTCATCATTCATCCGGCTTCTGCCTCGGTGAAGAGATGCATTGAACCTCGCCCTGTATTCGGGCACCTTGGGCGGGGGGAGCAAGTGGTGCGACCGGCTTTTCGTCCAATCTTTCTGGGAGGCAGCATGAAGCGGAACCTGCTCGAAACCCTCAACGCCCCGATTACCGGAGAGGACGTCAAGCGAGTCCTGGCCACCCCCGTCTTTGTCCGCAAGGACGGCGGGGCGGCGTCAGGTCCGGCCGGGAGCCGGCTGCTCGTCCGCGAGCACATGCAAGGGCCACAGTTGACCTCGTTTGCGCTGCGAGAACTGGGAGCCACCGTCACGCTCCTGCGCCTGACCTTCGAACAACCTGTAGAGCTGATCGAAATGCTGGAGCCCGGCGAAGGATCCACCTTCACTGCCCGCCTGTGGAACGCCGACGGATGGCCGGTGGAAGTGCAACTCCACCTCGAGCGTTTTCCAGAACGTGGGCCCCTCGTACTCAAAGACATCGTCGGACGCGATGTGCACTTCACGCTCATTGCCAGAAGCACCCGAGCCTGCCTGGAGCTGACACTCCAGGTCGTCCGGCTTCCACTGCAAGGCGATGAAGAGACCTCGCTGCCGCCATTGAACTGAGGGTTGTCTGTCCACGGTATGGGAAAGAAACCGTGCGGATCGGAAAGACGGTACGCGATGAAAACGGTGCCGGGCTGCCGGTGCCCGAGCCTATAAGGTGAGCCGGAAATCCCTTTTGGGCGTAGGCTGTCCATCCTTGGGATTACACTGGCTCATGCGCATTTACATGGGCACCGGCGGCTACGCGAACGACGAATGGCTCGCGCCGTCGGAAATCGACACAGACCACTTGTCGCAAGGGTGGCTTTACCCGGCAGGCACCAAAAAGCCCGATTTTCTGAGCGTCTACGCTCAACACTTCAACGCTGTCGAGCTCAACTCCAGCTTCTACGGAATTCCGGGCCTCAAGGCCTTCGAGGGCATGGCCCGCCGCTCCGCGGGGCGAACCCGCTTTGCCGTCAAGCTGCACCAGGTCTTCACGCACGCCCGGAAGCCGGAAACGGCCGATTTCGACCGGATGCTGCAAAGCCCCGAGCCGCTGCGCGAAGCTGGACTGATGGGCCCCTACCTGGCGCAGTTTCCCTACTCTTTTCACCGCACTGCCGAGAACCGCAAGTACCTGCTGGACCTGGCCGAGCGCTTCGCGGGCCGCGAACTGGCAGTGGAGCTGCGTCACGCGTCGTGGGACAAACCTGAAGTGCGCGAGGGCATGGGTGAATTCGGTCTGATCTGGGTGAGCCCCGACTACCCACCCGTGGGCGGGATGCCCGAGCCGCGCGTCTACGCGACCTCGGAAGTCGGATACCTGCGGCTGCACGGACGCAACAAGAGCACCTGGTGGGAAGGTGGCAGCGCCGCCGAACGCCACGATTACCTGTACAACCGCGCCGAAATAGACGAGTGGGCCGACAAGATTGCCGAGGTCGCCGGTGAGCTGGAGGAGCTTTACATCTTCTTTGAGAACACCACCAAAGGCCACGCCCTGAAAAATATCCCCATGCTGCGCGAAGCCCTGGAGAGCCGCGGACTCGGCCTCGACCGGTATCCCAACGATTGACGGTCGAACGCGGCCGGAGTGATCCTGCCTGCCGCGTTCGCCGACTCAGCTCGCCGACACGATAAAACGGTGCCAGCCGGTCGCGCCTTCAGGCAAGGCGTCCTTGTCCTGATCCTTTTGAACCTGCTGACCCGAAAAGGCGCGCGCCACCACCTGATAATTCCCCGGCGCCGGGGTCCAGGGCAGCTCCCACAAGGTCCAGGCGTGCTGAGAGCGCGGCGCGGTCAGACGCGCCGCCTGCCACGTCTGACCATTGTCGAGACTTACCTCGACTCTGGTCACCGGTAACAGACCACCAAAAGCGATGCCGCGAATGGTGCCCGGCTGCCCGGCCTTGACGCTGGGATTCAGTTCGGCAGGCTCGTCGATGCGGCTGGTAAGTTCCACGTGCGCCGTCTTGCTCCAGCCGCGCTTGACCCAGTAACCCGGCACGTCACGGTCGGTCAGGCGGATCTCGGTGATCCAGCGGGGCTGCTTCATGCCGTAGCGGCCCGGAATCAGCACCCGCAGGGGAAAACCGTGCTTGTTCGTCAGCGCTTCGCCGTTCTGGGCGTACACCAGCATCACGTCCTGCTCGAAGGCTTCACCGAGCGGCAAGGACTCCTCGTAACCGTCCGCGGCGCGCCACACGATGTACTTCGCGCCGCCCTGCACGCCCACCCGGCGCAGCAGGTCGCTCACGGTGAAGCCCGTCCAGAGCGCGTTTCCCAGCAAGGGACCGCCGACCGGGTTCGAGATGCATGACAGGGTCAGTTCGATGGTGCGCGCCTCGAACTGGCGCAGCTCCTGCAGGGAAAAGCTGCCAGGTGACTTGACGAGTCCGCTGACCTTCAGACGCCACTTGGCTTCATCGACCACCGGATCGAAGGCTTCGAGGTTCTTGGAGACGTAATAGAAGTCCTTGACGGGCGTGATGTCCCCTGGCAACTCCCCGCCCGCGCCGATTGTGGCAGGTGCCGGGCTTGTGCCTGTGCGAAAAAGGCCGGTCAGTCCGGCGGTCACCAGCAGCGCCGAGCCGCCCACGAGCGCTCCGGTGACCTGCCGCCGCGTGCCATCACCGAAACGCAACGGGCGCAGCAGCGCCTGGATGGCCAGCCTGAACACCAGAAAGGCCAACGCGTAGCCCAGCGCCACCGGCCACGGGGTAATGAGCAGCAGCCCCAGCCCCAGCGCCAGTGCCCCGGCCACAGGAGGCAGCATCCCCAGCGCGGTCACCCCGCCCAGCCACAGCACCACCACTCCCAGAAAGGCAAAGGTCTTGCCGCCCTGTCCCAGGCCGAAAATCGAGTGAACCAGCTGAAAGACCTGCGGAACGCCCATGAACTGCGTCATGACGCCGAAAAGTTCCTGTGGAGGATAGGTCAGGCTGGCCCAGGCGCGGCCCAGAAATCCTGCCGTGCTGAGCGCGACTGCCGTTAACCATGCTGCCAACCAGTTTGTGTGCATTTGTGCTCCTTGCTGAATGGTTATACGGGGGAGGGGGGTGGATTGGTTTGCCTGTGGGGGATGTGTGGGGAGGAGTTGCGTGTTGGCGGTTGTCTTTTCGTTTTCTCGCGTTGCCCCACCCCCCAGCCCCCTCCCCGGAGGGGGCACGTCGTTGTGCACCGGGGCGGCCCGGTGCTTCGGGATATGGCCATTGTCCTGTCCTTGTTCCTGTAAGGAGGGGGAGCAAAGCGCTGCGCTCGGCAGGTTCAGGTGGAGCGCCGGGTTCCCGGGTGTTTCTCAAGTGGGTGGTGCCGCCGGGAAGTGGGCAGCCACGCTCCTACCTCGTGGGGTTGGAGGTCGGGACGGTACGGGGCAAGGTGGGGTGCGCCTGGAACCAGGGCATCTTGAACAAGGAGAGCCCACGAAGGTTAGCGTGTGATGGACCTTCAGTGTGCTCCGGCCACGCCCGCCCGGCGCACACCAACTCCCCGGACCACCTTCAACGCCTGCTCTGGTGTGGACGCCCAGGTGGGCCGTTGCCGAAAGGTGGCGCAACACCGCCCTGTGGCGCGCTCCACCTGAATCTGCCGAGCGCAGCGCTTCGCTCCCTCTCCCCTCTGGGGAGGGAGCTGGGGGGTGGGGCAAACGCAAGAAAACTGAAAAAGACAATCCTTCCAAGCCAAAATGCTCCTCGAAACGCGATCTGGCCGCAACTCAGGCAACCTCAGCGCCACCTTTTGCAAAGCCAAAAACCAGAAAAGGCATACTGCGCACATGGCTATCCCACCACTCCACATCATTCTCGGAGCCGGCAGCCAGACCTGGGACGGCTGGCTCCCAACCCAGAAAGCGCAGCTTGACCTGACCGACCGCCGCAGCTTCGAGCGCTACTTCGGCGACCGGCGTGCCGACGCCTTTCTATGCGAGCACGTCTGGGAGCACCTGAGCGAAGCCCAGGGCCTGGAGGCCGCCCGGCTGTGCTTTGACTTTCTCAAGCCGGGCGGCCTGCTGCGCTGTGCGGTCCCCGACGCGAACTTTCCCGATGAGGCCTACCAGCGGACCGTGCAGGTCGGCGGACCGGGACCGGCGGATCATCCGGCGGCGGACCATCAGATCGTGTACGACCATGCCCGGTTCAGGCGGCTTTTCGAGACGGCGGGATTCCAGGTGGAACTGCTGGAGTACTGCGACGAACAGGGGCGTTTTCATTACCACGGCTGGGACGTGGCGAGCGGCCCGATTTACCGTTCGTTGCTGCTCGATCACCGCAACCGCGATGGCAGCCTCGGCTTTGTGTCGCTGATTCTGGACGCACGCAAGCCGTTCTGAGTGGGCGTCGGAACGCTGGCGACCGGTTGTAAATAGCTGACGGGAGCTGCGTTCAGAAAAAGAAACAGGCTGGCGCTATGGCGCCAGCCCTCAACTTGATGCGGGTTTGCTTGTGGGTCTAGGCTCGCAGGTTTACTTCGCGGCCATGGAGCCCATGACCACCTTGTCCTCGACCGCTACGAGGTCAAAGCCCTGCGTGCCGTTCGCGCCCACCAGGCCGACCGCGAACACGCTGTAGCTCTTGCCGCCGGCGACACTGATGCCCGACAGGTTCTTGACGACGGGCTCCATCTTGCCGAAGGGCACGACGTTCAGGTTGACGCCCATGGGGTTCACCATCAGGGTTTCCTTGTTGCCGTAGGCGATGCCGTTCTTGAGCAGCGCGGCGTTGTTCAGGTCGGCCGCCAAGGTCTGCACGCGCGGGCCGTTGGGGGAGAGGTGGTAGACGTTGACTTCGGCCTTGGCCTTGTCCTTATTGAGGCCGGTCGTGGTGAAGATCTTGGGCTTGATGTTGGCGAGCTGGCCCACGGCGGCGACGGTGTAGTAGGTGCCAGCCTTCAGGTCGACATCGGCCTGGAAGACGACGGTGTTCTTGTCGCCGGCGGCGGTGACCATCACCTTGTGCTTGCCGGCGGGCACTTCGCCGTACGGGGTGGCGGCCTTGAAGGCAGCGCCCGCGACGGTGCGCATGCCGTCCACGTAGACGTCCACGGCGGGAGCATCCGGAGAAGCGTGGACGACGCGCACAAAGGCGTCATTGCCGCTGGCCATCTGGGCGCTCACCTGGGTGGCGGCGAGGGTGGCGGTCAGGGCAAGGGCGGACAGGGTGAGGATCTTTTTCATCTTGGTTACCTTCTTTCGAACGGTTGTACGGAAGAAGGTGAAGAGTGGATTGCCAGCAACTTATGATGAAGGTTACATAAAGATTAGTGAAGCTAAATTCCACACATGAAAAGTCAGGGTGCGTCGGCGCTGAAAAACGCCCCCTTCTGACCGGCCATTGTTGGCTGCGAACGTAGAAATCGACGCGTATACTGTCTGGACCATGCCCCTGAACGTTCCGCAATCCGTCCTGAAAGGGAATGGCCCGGGTGTGTTGCCGCCCATGCTCGAGCAGTACGTGCACCTTCGTGACCAGCATCCCGACTACCTGGTGCTGTTTCAGGTCGGCGACTTCTTCGAGACGTTCGGCGAGGACGCCGAGCGCCTGTCACGCCTGCTGGGCATTACCTTGACGCACAAGACCAGCAAGGACTTCAGCACGCCCATGGCCGGCATTCCAGTGCGCGCCAAGGACCAGCATATCGAGCGTCTGCTCGCCGCCGGGGTGCGTGTGGCCGTGGCCGAGCAGATGGAACTGCCGCTTTCCGGTCTGGTCGAGCGCAGAGTTACCGAACTGCTCACCCCGGGTACGCTGACCGACGAGCGTCTGCTGAGCGCGGAGGAGAACTACCTCGCGGCAGTTGCTTCGGGTGACGGATACGCGCTGGCGCTGCTGGATCTCTCGACTGGAGAATTTCGCTGTGCCGCTTTCGGTACGCGCGGCGCGCTGTATGACGAGCTGGCACGCTACCGCGCGCGCGAGGTCCTGCTCGCTCCCGAGTTTGAAGAAAACGCGGCGCTGATGGCCGATTTCCGTCAGCGTTTTCCGCTGATGGTGTCACGCGGCAGCTTCGAGGAGGACGCTGCGCGTGAGGAATTGCAGCACACCCTGGGCAGTGTGCCGGAGTCTCTGGTCACCAGTGCGCTCGTGCGGGCCTGCGGCGCAGCCCTTGCTTACGCCCGCGCCACTCAGCAGGGTCGTCTCGAGATGGTCACGCGCTTGATTCGCTATGAGCCGGGCGCGTCACTGCACCTGCCCGAAAGTGCTATTCGCGCTTTGGAACTGTTCGAACCCAACGCCCACGGTGGACAGACCCTGATCGCCTGCCTGGCCCACACGCGCACTGCCGGTGGAAGGCGGCGACTGCGCGCCTGGCTGCGCTCGCCCCTGCTCGACGAATTGAGCATCCGATCCCGTCTGGACGCGGTGGACGCGCTGGTTCAGGCCAGTGATCTGCGAGGCGGGGTACGCAGCGTGCTCTACCGCGCCCATGACCTGGAACGCCTGGCGGCGCGGGTGTCCTCACGACGCGCCATGCCCAAGGAAGTCGTTTCGCTGGCGCGTACCCTGGAGCTGCTTCCCGAACTCGAAGTGCTGCTGGCCGGTCATGACGGCGTGCTGGGCCACCTGGGCGCCCGACTCTCGGCCTTGCCGGAAGTGGTGATGCTGATTCGGGCGGCCCTGGTGGACAATCCTCCGTTGCGTCTCGGCGAAGGCGGCCTGATCCGCGAAGGATTTCATGCCGAACTCGACGCTCTGCGCGCCGAGGCTCTGGCGGGCCGCGAGTGGATGGCCGAACTCGAAGCGCGCGAGCGGGCCCGCACGGGTCTGCCCGTCAAGGTGGGCTTTAACAACGTGGCCGGCTATTACCTGGAAGTCACGCAGGCACACGCGCACAAGGTGCCCGCCGATTACCGGCAGATTGCCACGCTCAAGGACCGCGCCCGCTTCACGCGGGCCGATGTGCGCGAGCGCGAACGCGAAATTGCCCGTTGCGAAACGGCGGCCGAACGCCTGGAAGTCGAAGCTTTCACCGAGCTGCGTGACACCCTGGCCCAGCATACCGAGGCGCTGAGCGAGGTCGCGGGCGCCCTGAGCGAACTCGACGTGCTTTCTACGCTCGCCGACATTGCCTTTGCGCGCGGCTGGTCCCGACCTCGGACCCTGGGCGCCGGAGCCACCGAGCTGCGCCTGAGACAGGCCCGTCATCCGGTGGTGGAACTGGCACTCTCGGATAGCTTCGTGCCGAACGACGCCGACCTGGACACAACGCGGCGGGTGCTGCTGCTCACCGGACCCAACATGGCGGGCAAGAGCACCTACCTGCGCACGGTCGCGCTGTGTGCGTTGCTGCACCAGATCGGCTCGTTCGTGCCCGCCGACGCGGCTGAGCTGCCCCTGTTCGACGGTATCCACACCCGCATCGGGGCTTCGGACGATCTGGCCGGCGGGCGCAGCACCTTCATGGTGGAGATGAGCGAGCTGGCGGCCATTCTGCACGGTGCCACATCGCGCTCGCTGGTGATTCTGGACGAGGTGGGTCGGGGCACCAGCACGCTGGACGGACTGGCCATCGCTTGGGCGACGCTGGAGCACTTGCACCGCACCGGGGCGTTCGCGCTGTTTGCCACCCACTATTTCGAGCTGACGCGGCTGGAAGGAGAACTGCCTGGAGTGGTCAACCTGCACGTCGCCGCACAGGAAGAGGCGGGCGCCCTGACCTTTTACCACCAGGTGGTACCGGGAGCGGCCAAGAGTTCTTACGGGGTCGAAGTGGCACGCCTCGCAGGATTGCCGGGAGCGGTCACGGCCCGGGCCGGGCAGCTGCTGACAGGCCTCGCGGCTCGCGATGGGGGGGACTCGGGCGTCGTGCAGGAACTTGCCGCGCTTGATCTGGCGCGTCTGACACCCCTGCAGGCACTGGAGCTGCTGCACGCCTGGCAGCGTCGTCTCGCCGAGGGAAACATGGGCGAAAACTTGTCGCAGGATGCGCGGGCCGCCTCCTGACGCACGCTCAGAGCTCACCGGGGTGCCGGGGTGCACTGCAGGCTGTGGCCGGGCGGTGGAATCGTGATAGGCGCCTTCAGGTTGACATTATGCCTGTGTCATCGTGCGCGGAAAAAATACAGGTCAAGGAGGACAACATATGAGCGACCAGTCTTTGGGTGACAAGCTCGGAAATGCCGCCGACGCCGTGAAACATAAGGTCAACGAGGCCGCCGACCGTGCGCGCGCGGAGGGCCACGACGCCAAAAGCCAGACGAGTGATAATCCGATCGAAAGCCTCGTCGAGAAAGGCAAGGCTGCCCTGGATCGGGGCAAGGCCGAAGCGCACGAGCATCAGGCTGACCGCGACGCGCGTGACGCCGGACGCTGAATCCGCTTGACGGGTGGATGCGTGGTGCCGCAACTTGCGGCACCTTTATATTTGAAGGGCGGCTGTGTTTGGGTGGTGGCCCGCTGGAGCGGGTGTTGAGCCTGCAGTTTCCTGACGGCGAATGAGTGTTGCGCGTCGCGGTCATGACGTCAGGACCGGGCTTCATGGGACCCTGTACCACGGTAGCGTGCTGTACTGCGCGCGATAATAACCGCACATGGCGATTCGTTCTCCCATCCGCGTGCTGCCGCCCGAGGTCACACGCCTCATCGCGGCAGGCGAGGTCATTTCGCGGCCGCTTGATGTGGTGCGTGAACTGATCGACAATGCGCTCGATGCGGGAGCGACGCGCATCGAGATTGAACTGGAGGATGGCGGGCTCGGCCTGATTCGCGTGCGCGACAACGGGGTGGGCATTCCCGCCGATGACGTGCCGCTCGCGCCGCAACGACACTCGACCAGCAAGCTCGACAGCGTCGAGGGTGTGGATCAGATCGGGACGCTGGGGTTTCGTGGTGAAGCGCTCTGGAGCATCGCCTGGGCAGGCAACCTCACCCTCGTGACCCGCCCGCCCGCGCAGGTGGGCGCGCTGTGCCTCAGCGCGCAGGGCGAGGAGCGGCATCTGTCTCGTGTGACTGCCCCGGCGGGTACCAGCGTCACCGTGCGCAGGCTCTTTTCGCGCCTGCCCGCGCGGCTGCGAACCCAGCAGCCCCAGGCGTCCGAAGTGCGTGAAATTACCGGCCTGGTGGGCCGGTATGCCCTGCATTATCCCGCGCTGCACTGGAAGCTGGTGTCGAACGGCGAGGTCCGGTTGCAGCACGCGCGTTCGGACGCACGCGGCGCGGTGGCAAGCGTGTACGGGCCCCTCGTCGCCAACCGCCTGCTGAGCGTCCGAAGCGAGCACATCAGCGGTGTCGTGTCGCGTCCCGAGCTGACCCGGCCACGTCGTGACCGCATGCACCTGGCCGTGAACGGTCGCCCGGTGGTGTTTCCTGCCGAACTTCAGAAGGCCGTCATCGCGGGGTACGCTGAATTGCTGCCGGCCGGTCAGGCGCCCTTGTGCGTGCTGGATCTGCACCTGCCCGCTGAGGACGTCAATCCCAACGTTCACCCCGCCAAAGCCGAGGTCGCCCTGGCGGAACTGTCCCGCCTGGCCGATCTGGTGCGCGATGCCGTGCGCGAAGCACTGAGCACGCATCCCCTGGCGCGGACTGCTCCCGCGCTGCGCGCCGCACAGCCGCCGGGCGCCAGCGCGCACTTCCCGGAGTTGCGCCTGATCGGAGTGTACCGCGACACCTACCTCTTGGCCGAGGGCGAAGGAGACCTCTGGTTGCTCGACTCCCACGCCGCGCACGAGCGGGTGTGGTACGAACGTCTGGACCGTGCCTTTGGGGAAGGGGAGCCAGTCGAGCTGACCGAGCCGGAACTGCTGCACCTTACTCCCGAGCAGACCGCGCGCCTGGCGGAGTGCTCGGAGGAGCTGCAGGCCATGGGTTTCATGTTCGAGGCCTTTGGTGCCGGCCTTGCACGCTTGCGTGCGCTGCCGGCAGTGCTGCTCGGCTTGCCCGCCCCGCGTCTGGCCGAGTCTGTGCTGGAGGCCGCACTGGCCGGAGACGACCCCAGGCGGGCCGTGCTGGCCCGCCTGGCCTGCTCGCCCGCGCTGAAGGCGGGTATGGTGACGGCCGAATTGGGCGAGCGCGTGCTGGGCGAGCTGGCCGCGTGTGCAACTCCGTATGCCTGCCCGCATGGCCGGCCTACTGTGGTGCGCCTGTCGGAGCGTGATCTGGCGCACGCCTTTGGTCGGCGCGGCCCGCGCGACCTGCCGCGTGGCCGCGATCTGTACGAAAAGCCGCTGAGCCTGGACCCGAACGAATTACCCAGTCATTGAGTGCTCGTCAGGTGATCTTGGGCACGACCGCGAGAGCCTGGCGCCCTCGTCGTGGTGGTCGCGGTGTGGAATGTGCCAAGTGGGGAAGGCCGGTGCGGTGTTCACACACACTTGTCCGTTGATTGGGTCAACGTGCGAATTGTGGTAAGTGCGCCCTGTGGGCGCATTCTGAGCGCTACGGTGGCGGCAATGAGTGACGTCTACATTCACGCCATCGAGACGGCCGTGCCTGAAACAGTGTACGAGCAGGCGTTCGTGCGCGACCTCATGAAAGCGCAGAGCGGTCTGGGCCGTCGGGCCCAGCGCTTGGTGACGGGAATCTACAACGCCTCGGCCATTGAGCGGCGTCACAGTGTCATCACGGATTTGCGTCCCGAGTCGCAGGGAGGAGCGTTTTTCGACGCCGGCAGCGGACAGCTGCTTTCCCCCTCGACGGGACTGCGCAACGAGCGCTACACCCAAACCGCGCGCGGTCTGTTCGCCGAGGCGGCCTCGCGTGCCCTGGCCGCCTGTCCGGCCCTCACCGCCCACGACGTGACGCACGTCATCACGGTGTCCTGCACCGGCTTTTTTGCGCCAGGACCCGATTACACGGTAGTGCGTGACGTGAAGCTCAATCCGGACGTGCAGCGCTATCACCTGGGCTTCATGGGGTGCTACGCGGCGTTTCCTGCCTTGCGGGCCGCCAGGGCGTTCTGTGAGAGTGACCCGCAGGCGGTTGTTCTGGTGATCTGCACCGAACTCTGCTCCTTGCACGTGCGCGTGGCCGACGACCCCGATACCCTGATTGCCGGTTCGGTCTTTGCGGACGGGGCGGCGGCGGCGTTGGTGAGTGCCCGCCTTCCGCAGGGTCCTGCCTTGCGGCTGAACAGTTTCGCCACCACCCTCACTCCCACGGGCGAGGAGGATATGGCCTGGACCATCGGCGACGAGGGTTTCGAGATGAAGCTCTCCACCTACGTGCCTGCCATCATCGAGGAGCACCTCGGGTCGGCGCTCTCGCCCCTGCTGGGGCCACTCGCGGCGGATCAGGTGCGTTTCTGGGCCATTCATCCGGGTGGGCGCAGCATTCTCGACAAGGTGCAGACCGGTCTGGGACTCAGCGACGAACAGCTACAACCTTCCCGGCGTGTCCTGCGTGAGTACGGCAACATGAGCAGTGCCACCGTGCTGTTCGTGCTTCGTGAGATTCTGCATGCGGACGGTACCGGTCAGGGGGAAAACGTGGGCGCGATGGCTTTCGGTCCAGGGCTCACCGTGGAAAGCGCCTTGCTGGCGAAGGTGCCGGCCGCGTCGTGAGACTTCCGGATTTGCGGCGGCGCGCTCACGAGGCGCGCGAGCTGATGGATCACGCGCTGTGTGACGAGCAGGCCCTACACAACACCTACGCGCAGTTTCCGATTGTGAATACGCTCGTTTCGTGCTGGCGGCGTGTTTACCTTGAAGAAGTGCGTCCGCTGCTGTCGGCGTCGGTGCCCAGGTCGTTGCTGGACATCGGTTGCGGTGGGGGAGACTTGGCCGTTCAATTGGCCCGCTGGGCGAACCGCGACGGTTTTCGGCTGCACGTCACGGGCATCGATACCGATCCGCGCGCCATCGCCTTCGCGCGTTTGCACGCGTCCGCCTTCGGAGTGCAGTACCGCTGTGTCTCCAGTGCCCGGTTGCTGAGTGAAGGCGAGCGTTTCGACGTGGTGATCTCCAACCACGTGCTGCATCACCTCAGCACCGAGGAAGTGCCTGCATTGCTGCGGGAAAGCGCGGCGCTGGCGCGGCTGAAAGTACTGCACAACGACATTGAGCGTCATGCACTGGCGTACGCGTTCTTTGCAGTGTTCACCTGGCCGTTCTTTCGCCGCTCGTTTATTCGCGCCGACGGGCTGACGTCCATCCGGCGCAGCTATACCCGCTCCGAGCTGCAGCGGATGGTGCCGCCCGGCTGGCGGGCGCGGCGTTTGTTTCCTTTCCGAAACCTGCTCGTGTATGCGCGTCCCGATTGAGGAGGTGGATGTCGTGGTGGTCGGCGGAGGTCCGGTCGGCCTGTTTCTGGGCTGCGAGCTGGCCATGCGGGGCGTGCGTTTTGTGGTGCTGGAACAGGAGCAGGCGCCGCGCCGTCATTCGCGTTCGATCGGTCTGCACCCACCGGCGCTGGAGCATTTTGCGCGTCTCGGCCTGACCACGGCGCTGCTGCAGCGCGGCGTGCGCGTCAAACGTGGCACGGTGTTCGGCGACCGCGAGCTGCTGGGCGAACTGGAGTTTCACGGTGTTTCACAGGAGTTTCCGTTCGTGCTGCTGTTGCCGCAATACGAAACCGAGCAGCTCCTGGAAGCCCACCTGGAGCGCCTGTCTCCCGGCGCCCTGCGGCGGGGTGCCCGCACGGTGCAGGTGCGTGACGGGCGAGAGGCCGCCTTCGTGACGTATGAGGCCGCGTGGGGAACGCGAACCCTGAGAGCGGGTCTGGTCGTGGGTGCCGACGGCAAGCGGAGCCTGGTGCGGCGGAACGCGCACATCGATTTTGTGGGTGGCGCCTATCCAGACCGGTATCTGATGGGTGATTTTCTCGACACGACCGCATACAAAAGCGCTGCTGTGATTCATCTGGCAATGGCCGGGGTAGTGGAGTCGTTTCCGCTGCCGGGCGGCGTGCGGCGCTGGGTCGTGCGTACGGAGGCGGGAGACGGCGCGGACGTGGCGGCCCTCTGCGCGCTGATTTTTGAACGGACCGGTCATTTTGTCAGCGTGAGTTCCTGCCGTATGTTCAGCGCCTTTGGCGTGGCGCGTCACCTGGCAGAGCGTTTTGTCGTGGGCCGCG
This sequence comes from Deinococcus peraridilitoris DSM 19664, assembly GCF_000317835.1. Classification (NCBI taxonomy): domain Bacteria; kingdom Thermotogati; phylum Deinococcota; class Deinococci; order Deinococcales; family Deinococcaceae; genus Deinococcus; species Deinococcus peraridilitoris. The sequence continues at coordinate 3,122,866 of NC_019793.1, forward strand.
TGGTTCTGGTGGGAGACGCCGCCCACGAAGTCAGTCCCATCGGCGGACAGGGCATGAATCTGGGTTGGCTGGACGCGGCCGAACTGGCCGAGATCGTGCCGCGTGCACTGAAGGGCCACCAACCGGTAGAGCGGACGCTTCAGGGTTTTGCGGTCCGCAGGCGCCGTCGGGCGTATTTTGCCGCTCGGCAGGCTGAATTCAACATGGCCTTTGGTCGTCCGTGGCGTTCCGCGTGGTGGCGCGATTTTGTCGTGAAGCGGTTGCTGCGCCCACCTTTTCGTGCTCTGCTGGCGCGTCTTTTCACCATGCGCTGGCTCTGAGGAGGCCTGGGTCCGGCTGCGGGCACGCCTGCGTACTTCGGAATGCGTACTTCGGGGTGCGTCATTCGGGAAAGAGCCTGTGACGCCGACGTTCGGTCACTTTTAACCGTTACGATACCAGCGTGAAGCGTCCATTGTTGCTCGGCCACCGAGGAAGCCCCCGTGTGCATCGTGAAAACACTCTTGCCAGCTTCCAGGCAGCGCGAGACGCGGGCCTCGACGGCGTAGAACTCGACGTGCGGCGCTGCGCGGACGGCACGCTGGTCGTGCACCACGATGCAGCGCTGTTCGACGGACGGCCGATCGCGCAGCTGCTCGCGCATGAACTGCGGCCCCACCCGGTGCCGACCTTGCCCGAGGTGCTTTCCTGGGCTGCCGACACCGGCGCTTATCTGAACGTCGAGATCAAGTACGAATCCAGCTGGCCCGACGACCGTGTGGAGCAAACGGCAACGCTGCTGCAGCAGTTCGGGCTGCAGCAGCGTTGCATCGTGTCGAGCTTCAACCCGCTGATTCTCGCCGCACTCAGGCAAAAGGCGCCCAGCATCGAACGGGGATTTCTGTTTTACAAGCCTTACCAGTGGGGCGCACTGGACGGTCCGGTGGCCGTGGGCCGCGTGCTCGACGTCTCGGCACTTCATCCGCACTGGCGACTGGTGACACCAATTCTGATGACGTCGGCGCGTCGTCACGGCTGGCGTGTCAATACCTGGACCGTCAACGAGGAACAGGAGGCCGCCCGATTGATCGGTCTTGGTGTGGACGCCCTCATCGGCGATTTGCCGCGAGTGTTACTGGGTGCCGCTGGCCGTCACCTCAATTGACCCCGGCCTGACACCACTTCCCTAGACTTCGGGTGGTGTCACCATGGATAGATGGTGAGCCACCCGTGACTACCAAACGCTCATTTGTGCTTATATGTAGAAACACTTTTCAACACTGGTCCGTGCGTCCGCGACGGTCGCCGTGCTTCTGGAGGTTGGTTATGAACGCAGCAAACATGAAGAAACTGATGTTGGCCCTGGCGCTGGCAGGTACGGCCGGAGCGCAGACCACGGTCGAGTTCTGGCACTCTTTCGGGGACGCCAAGCGCGGCGGCTGGATTCAGGCGCGCGCCGACGAGTTCAACAAGCAAAACCCTTCGATCAAGGTGGTACCGTCGTTCAAGGGCGGCTACAACGATTCGCTGCAGGCGACGATTCTGGCCGCCCGGCAGAACAAGGCGCCCGCCCTGGTGCAGATCTTCGAGGTCGGCAGCCAGCTTTCGCTCGACAGCGGCGTGTTCCAGCCGGTAAGTAACATCAAGAACGTCGACTTCAGCGATTACATCAAGCCGGTCATCAACTACTACACCATCAACGGCAAGGTCAACAGCCTGCCCTTCAACTCGTCGAGCCCGGTGCTCTATTACAACCAGGACTTGATGCGCAAGGCCGGCCTCGATCCCAAGAATCCGCCGACCACCTTCGGTGCCCTGCAGAAGGCCTGCGCGAAGATCGTGGCCGCGAAGCTCGACGCCAAGTGCTTCGGCGCGCCGCTATACGGCTGGTTTGTCGAGCAGTGGATGAGCCAGCAGAACGCCACCATCGTGAACAACGGTAACGGTCGGCAGGCGCGTGCCACCGAGAGCAACCTGGATAGCGCGGCGGCCCGCAAGATCTTCCAGTTCCACAAGGACATGCAGGACAAGGGGTACTACACCTACACCGGCAAGCTGGCCGATACCGACGGCAGCAACGCCATCTTCACCAATCAGAAGTCGGTGTTTCACATCAACTCCACGGCGGACATCGGCAACGTGACCGACGCAGCCCAGAAATCGGGCTTCCAGCTTGGCATCGGCGTATTGCCGATTCCCGACGGCACCAAGCGCAACGGTGTGGTCATTGGCGGAGCGAGCCTGTGGATCGCCAAGAATATCAGCAAGGAGCAGGCTGAGGGGGCGCTTGACTTCGCGCTCTACATGACCAACACCAAGAACATGGCCGATTGGCACAAGCTGACCGGTTATTACCCGGTGCGCAACAGCTCGATTGACCTGCTGCGCAAGGAAGGCTGGTTCAGCAAGTCCCCGCTGCAACTCGTGGCCTTCAACCAGCTCACCAAGACGGTCTCCAACCCGGCCAGCGCGGGCGGTCTCAACGGCGCGGCCATCGAAACCCGCAAGATCGTCGAGGAAGGCCTGCAAAAAGTCGTGGGTGGCCAGAGCGTCGACGCCGCCGTGAAGGACACCAAGGCGCGTGTCGACAAAGCGCTGAGCGACTACAACAAGAATTTCCGGTAAACGTGTACGTGCCTGAACTGTAGTGAGTGCACTGCCGAACCGAACAATTACAGTTTTGGCCATTTGTGCCTGCCCCCCTGTTAAAGGGGGGTTAGACCTTTGAAGGAGAAAGTATGCAAATTCCCACCCCGCGTGGTCTGAAGCGGGGCAGACCGCGCGTCAAACGGGAAGTTCAGGAAGGGCAGCGCGACGGTGCGGTGTTCCGTGGCCGTTTCTTTCCCTGGCTGTTCCTGCTGCCGACGTTTGTCATTCTGGCGCTCTTTTTGTACTACCCGGCCCTGCAGACGTTGCGGCTGAGTGTCTTTCGCAGCAACATCGTGCTGGGGAACGAATACTTCGTTGGCATGGAAAATATGGTGGAGCTGCTGACCAGCCCCGTCTACCATCAGGTGTTCGTGCAGACCCTGATCTTTGCCGGCCTGGTGGTCATTCTGGGGTTGACCACTGCCCTCAGCCTGGCCTGGTTGGCCAGCCGCCCCATTCATGGAGGGCGGTTCTACCGCCTGATGCTGATCTATCCCTACGCCCTGTCCCCGGCCATCGCGGGCACCCTGTGGCTTTTTTTATTCAATCCCGAAATTGGCGTGGTCAACCAGCTGTTGATGTCCGTCGCGGGGCTCAAGCCACGCTGGCTGGATGATCCCATTCTGGCCTTCGGGCTGGTGACCCTGGCGGCGGTCTGGAAAGGACTGGGGTACAACGTCGTCTTTTACCTTGCGGCCATTCAGAATCTGCCTACCGAGGTCATGGAAGCCGCCGAGATCGACGGCGCGACACCCATGCAGACCTTTATGAAGATCATGCTGCCGCTGTTGTCGCCCATGACGTTCTTTCTGGTGTTCGTGAACGTGGTGTACGCGCTTTTCGATTCGTTTGGCCTGGTCGACATCCTGACCAAGGGTGGGCCGGTGTTCGGACAGGCTGGCATCACGACGTTTCTGGTGTACCAGCTCTACCTCGACGGTTTCACCAACTTCAAGACCGGCCTCGCCGCTGCGCAGGCAGTGCTGTTGCTGATTCTGGTGGCGGGTATCACGATTCTTCAGTTCAGACTGAACGGGCGGAAGGTGCACTATGGCGGCTAAAACGATGCGGGCCACGCCCCTCAAGCTTTTTTTCATTCACGCCACGCTGATCATGGCGATTCTGCTGATCGCCAGTCCGCTGTTGTTTGCCCTGATCAAGGCCACCCAGGCAAGCAACGACGTCATCTCGCCACGGCTGATTCCGGGTGGAGACTTCATCAACAACGTCCGTTCGGTCTGGACCGACGCCAACCTGGGGCGTTACATGATCAACTCGCTGATCGTGGCCACCAGCGTGACGATCGGCAAAACCCTGCTCTCCGTCCTGGCTGCCCTGGCGTTCGTGTACTTTCGTTTTCCGCTCAAGAGTCTCGCCTTTGCGCTGGTTCTTTTCACGCTGATGCTGCCGACGGAGCTGCTCATCGTGGCGCTCTTTGATCTGGTGGGGCAGACGCTCGGCTGGGCCAACTCGTATCTGGCGATCATCGTCCCGTTCCTGGCCAGCGCGACGGGAACGTTTTTGTTCCGCCAGCACTTCATGAGCATTCCCGACTCGCTTGCCGACGCTGCGCGCATTGACGGCTGTGGTCCGCTGCGCTTTCTGTGGCACGTGCTGATTCCTATGAGCACCAACACCATCGGCGCGCTGGCGGTGATTCAATTCGTGTTCGTATGGGACCAGTATCTCTGGCCGCTGGTGATCATGCAAAACGACGAAAAGCAGGTGGTGCAGGTCGGTCTGCGCAAGCTGATCGACGTGGGCGGTCAGACCGACTGGGGTGCCGTGATGGCGGGCGCCATCGTGACGATCATTCCACCGCTCCTGATCTTCACCTTGCTGCAAGAGCAGTTCAGCAAAGGCTTCGCGCTCAGCCAGGACAAGTAACCCTGGCTTGGACGGCTTTCCCTTTGAGCATGCCTGGTGCTATACTGGCAAAGTTGCCCGCTACGCACGAGGCCCTACATCAGGTGGGCGCCCGGAGGGTGGCGGCGGAGGACACCATGAAGAAGGACATTCACCCGAAAGCCGTCCCCTGCAAGATCATCTACCAGGGCCAAGTCGTGATGGAGACCCTATCGACCAAACCCGAAATCCACGTGGAAGTGTGGAGCGGTGTGCACCCGTTCTGGACCGGCGAAACCCGCTTCATGGACACCGAGGGCCGCATCGACAAGTTCAACAAGCGCTTCGGTGACAGCTACCGCCGTAAGAAGTAACTATCCTCAGACTGACCCCCGCTTCGGCGGGGTTTTCTTTTGTTTGGAGCCCTCGAGCTTTGACCTGACTCTGGACGAAGTTTGATCTTGACGGATCGAAGGCCCGAGCCTACACTCACGCTAAGTTAATCACTTCATCTTACGAAGTCCGCGAGCAGTCGGGAGGTGCAGGGTCGTGCAGTCACAGGCCTGCTGGAACGAGCTGTCCAGTGCAGAACGCGTGGTGCTCGAAGCCGTCTTCTGGGAGCCTGGTGTGCCACGCAGCGCCCTGGCGCTGCAAGTGCAGTTCTCAAAAAGCAAGCTCAACGGAGCCGTCGCGTCGCTGCTGATGTCCGGTCTGCTTTGCGAATCGGGTGAGCAACGTTCGACAGGCCGCCGCAAACCGGAAGGTCTGAGGGTCCACGATGGTCTGGGCGTCATCTACTTCGGGAATGTCGGGTGTGTCGAGGCGGTGGCGGCCGGGCCGGCCATCGCCCGCACCGCCCGCACGGCCGCCGAGTCCGGGGAGAGCGCACTGCTGTCACAGTGGCTGCGCGCTGGAAACCTGACGACACCCCTCGACGTCGCGCGTGCCAGCCGTGAAGCTAACCCGGTCGCCAACGCCATCATTCAGAAATCCGGCCAACTGATCGGTCAGATGCTGGCCGCGCTCGTGAACTTTTACAACCCCTCCCACATCATCCTGACTGGAGGCATCACGAAAACCGGCCTGCTCTGGCTGGCTTCCATTCGCCAGAGCGTGTATCAGCGTTCGCTGGCATGTCCACACGCCACCTGGAAATCCGTTGCGGCAGCGGTGACGAGCGTGCGGGCCTCGTAGGAGCAGCCACGCTCGCGATGCTCAGCACCCTGCGCGCCGCTCGGTTTTCCGTGCCAATGGAACTGACCCGGAAACGACAAATTCGGGGAAGCGCATGAGGGGCGCGGCTCCCTACATCGAATTTCGCAGGGTCAGCAAGGTGTTCGGGTCGGTGCAGGTGCTGTACGACATTAGCTTCGACATTCATGCTCAGGAAGTGCACGCGTTGATCGGTGAGAACGGAGCGGGCAAGAGCACGCTGATGAAGATTCTTGCTACTTCCCCAACTCACCCTTCTAAGGCGCTCCCGGTTAAGTTCGAGAAGGCGTTCCTGGCCGGAGTTGGACGTTTGAACGAGAGAGACTTGTGAACGAGAGAGACTTGAAGCGCGTCCGGTGTTCAGTGCTCAGACAGGAAACTTTTGCTGCTGGGCGCCGAACACCGACCCTTGAACGCCCAATGGAGGATGCATGACACGACCGATTACCTTGTTCACCGGCCAATGGGCCGACCTTCCCCTGGCCGAACTCGCCCCGATGGCCCGGGAAATGGGCTACGACGGTCTGGAGCTCGCCTGCTGGGGAGATCACTTCGGCGTGCAGCGCGCGCTTTCGGACGAGTCCTACGTGTCGCAAACACGGGAGCTGCTGGGCAGCCACGGTCTGCAGGTCTTTGCGATCAGCAACCACCTGGTCGGGCAGGCGGTATGTGACCGCATCGACGAACGTCACCGCGACATCCTGCCCGCGCACGTCTGGGGTGACGGCGACGCCGAAGGTGTGCGCCGGCGTGCCGCGCAGGAGATGATCGACACCGGCCGCGCCGCCGCCAGGCTGGGCGTCAGCGTCGTCAACGGCTTTACCGGCAGCAGCATCTGGCACAGCCTGTACGCCTTTCCTCCCACCAGCCAGGACTACTGGCAGGCGGGCTTCGATGATTTCGCGCGCCGGTGGCTGCCCATCATGGACGCCTTCGACGAGGTGAACGTGAACTTCGGCCTGGAAGTCCACCCCACCGAGATCGCCTTTGACATCGCCTCAGCCGAGCGGGCACTCGACGCCATCGGCCGTCACAAGCGCTTTGGCTTCAACTACGATCCGAGCCATCTGGGCTATCAGGGCGTTGATTACGTGGGCTTCATCCGCCGCTTCGCAGACCGCCTCTTCCACGCGCACATGAAAGACGTCTGGTGGGGCCACGGCAACGGGGAGGTGGGCGTCTTCGGTGGCCACGTGAGCTTCGGCGACCACCGGCGCTTCTGGGATTTCCGCAGTGTGGGGCGCGGTGACATCAACTTCGAGGAAATCATCGTGGCCCTGAACGACATCGGTTACCAGGGCCCTCTGAGCGTCGAGTGGGAAGATTCACGCATGGACCGGGTGCACGGCGCCTCCGAGAGTGCGGCCTTTCTGCGCCGTCTGGACTTCACGCCTGCAGCGGGCGCCTTCGACGCGGCGTTCTCCAAGGCGGACGCGTCCGGAAAGGCCGGGAACTGACGTGGCCGCCGAGGACATGAGAAAACTGCGCATGGGCATGGTGGGAGGCGGGCAAGGGGCCTTCATCGGCGCGGTGCACCGTCACGCAGCCGCGCTGGACGGGCAGATCGAGTTTGTTGCCGGCGCCTTGTCGAGCACGCCGGACAAAGCGCGCGCTTCCGGGCGGGCGCTCGGCCTGTCCGCTGAGCGCAACTACGGGTCGTGGGAGGAAATGCTGGAGCGTGAGCGCGCCCGACCGCAGGGTGAGCGCATCGACTTCGTAAGTATCGTGACGCCGAACCACATGCATTACCCGGTCGCGCGCGCTTTCGCGGAAGCCGGCATTCACGTCGTCTGCGACAAACCGCTGGTGCATACCAGCGAGCAGGCGAGCGACCTGCTGCGCGTCACGAAGCGCTCGGGTGTGGTCTTCGCGGTGACGTACAACTACACCGGCTATCCGATGGTGCGGGAAGCGCGGGAACTGGTGCGCTCGGGCAGACTGGGCGACATCCGCAAGGTGATCGTGGAGTATAACCAGGGCTGGCTGGCCCAGCAGCTGGAGGAAAGCGGCAACAAGCAGGCCGACTGGCGCACCGATCCTTCGCGCAGCGGCATTGCAGGCGCCCTCGGTGACATCGGCTCGCACGCCGAGAACCTCATGACCACCGTGACGGGTCTGGAACTCGAAGCCTTGTGCGCCGACCTCACGACCTTCGTGCCGGGTCGCCGGCTCGATGACGACGCCAACATGCTGCTGCAGTTTCAGGGCGGTGCACGCGGACTGTTGTGGTCCTCACAGGTTCAGATCGGGAGTGAGAACGATCTGCGTCTGCGCGTGTACGGAACGCGCGGCAGCCTGACCTGGCATCAGGAGGACCCCAACGCGCTGCAGTTCTTTCCGGCGGATGGTCCGGAGCAGGTCCTGCGGCGCGGGAACGCCTACCTGTCCGCTGCTGCCCAACGCGCGACACGCCTTCCTGCCGGCCATCCGGAAGCGTTTCTGGAAGCGTTCGCCAACGTGTACCTGGGCGCCGCCGAAGCCATGCGTGCCCACGCGGAGGGACGCGCCCCCGATCCGCTGCTGGCTGACTTTCCCACCCTCGAGGACGGCGCGCGCGGCGTGCATTTCATCGAGAAAGCCGTTGAGAGCGCGCAGAGCGAGCGAAAGTGGACGGAGGCGCGTTGGGCAGCGCCGGACTGAACGTCGTAATTTCGTGCAGTCGCGCCCCCCGTGCTGCGGGTGACCGGCGAAGCTCCTGCATCATTACCCCTGCCTTGGCAGTAGAATCGAGCCCGTCCATGTTGCGCTCTCCTTATCACGGCGGTCACCTGGAAGTGATCGTCGGTCCGATGTTCAGCGGAAAAAGCGAAGAACTCATTCGCCGTGTCACCCGAGCGGTCATTGCCCGGCAGCGCGTCGCGGTTTTCAAGCCGGCCATCGATGACCGCTACCACGCCACCCACGTTGCCAGCCACAGCGGACGCAGCGTCGAGGCCCACGCGGTGCGTTCCTCCGAGGAAGTGCGCCAGCTGCTGCGAGGGGAGACTCCCCTCCTCAGCGGTGAGGTCGAACTGCCTGACGTCGTGGGCTTTGACGAGGCGCAGTTCTTCGATGCCGGTCTGGTGCCCCTGGCCCTGGAGCTGGCTCACGCAGGGGTGCGCGTGGTGATGGCCGGACTTGATCTCGATTTTCGCGGGGAGCCCTTTGGCGTGATGCCCGACCTGCTGGCCCGCGCGGAGAGCGTTGAGAAGCTGACGGCGGTGTGCGTGGAATGCGGCGCACCCGCTACGCGCACCCAACGCCTGATCGCTGGTCGGCCCGCGCGCTATGACGACGCGGTGGTGCTGGTCGGGGCGCAGGAAAGCTATGAGGCGCGCTGCCGGGTGCATCACGCCGTGACGCGTTGAACCGTGGCCCGTTGATGGCAAGCTGACGGGAAAATGACCTTGTATGAGTGTTTGACCGGGGTGCTGTCAGCCTGTTGTCAGGCGCCCTGAGCATACTTGACCCATGAGCGAGGGCGCGTCTGAACAGCAGTCGCTCAGGAAGGATGTGCAGAGTGGCCACATCAACCCCCCGGTTACTCAACGTCGAACGTCAAGGCCTGACCGTCGTGCTGCACGTCCGTGACCAGCACGGACAGCAATCGCAGGTGCGCTGTGGCCAGGGTGAAAGCCTCAACCCGCGCAACTGGCAATGGAGCCGCAACAGCCTCGCCGCCTTTGTGCGTGACGACCCTCAGGCGTATGTGAGCTTTACCGACGGGGGACGGCAGCACCGCTTTGCCGTATCCACCGAAGAGCAGTTGCTGCAGTTCAAACGCATCCTCAATAGTCCTGTGGCCTGATACGCACTTGCGTTCATTTCGGAGCACCTGAAAACACCACTCAGGTGCTCCTGCATTGCCGCAACCTCGCTGCTGCGTGGACGCCCCGTTCGGCGGCGACTGCTTCGCTTTGCTCAGTCGTCAACGCAACTTGGTATGACTGGTGTGCAGTGCAAGCGAAAGGAGCCTCAGATGAGGCTCCTTTCGCTTGCATTTCTGTGTTGGTCGATCAGCGGCGGTCGCGGCTGTCCGAGCGGGGGCGGGCGCCGCGTCCGTCGCGCGATCCGCCTCGTGACTCGCCGTCACGCGAAGCGTAGCCGCCACGGCCCCGGCTGTCCGAGCGTGCGCCGCGACCGTCCCGGTCACCGTAGCGTCCACCACGGCTTTCCCGTTCGGGCATGTCGAAGAGTTCGGGAAGCTCGTCGGCCACCTCGACGCGCACCTCGCCTTCCAGCGGGCTTTTTTCCAGCAGCGTGGGAATGTTGGCGGCGGGAATGTCGGCCACGGCACCACCGCGCCACAAGCGGACCTTGCCCAGGCTGCGGGACTCGATGTCGAGGCCGCGGGCGATGAGGGCCACCGCGCGCGCGACGCTCATGCGCTCGGCGTGCAGAATGACGGTCGTCATGTTTTCCTCGCCGGAGAGCAGCGACGCACTCGTGGCCGGGGCGGTCACGCCGGCAATTTTGGCGAGTGCACGCGCCAGGGCATCGACGCCCAGTTCCGCGAACAGTTTCTCGGCTTCTTCTTTGAAGCTGGCACCCAGATCGTTTTCGATGTGACGCACCGCGTCGGCTGCGGTACGTGCGCTGGCTTCACGAACTTCCTTGGCCGTCGGGACGGCGCGGGGAGTGAAGCGGACACCAGTAGCGCGCTCCAGGTTGGAAAGCTCGCGTCCCTCGCGGTCACCGTACAGCACGATGGCGGTGCCTTCGCGTCCTGCTCGGCCCGTGCGGCCCGAGCGGTGCACGTACGCTTCGGTGTCGTTGGGCATGTGGTACTGCACAACCAGGTCGACTTCGGGAATGTCGAGACCGCGCGCCGCGACGTCGGTGGCGACCAATACCCGCACCCGCCCGGCCCGGAAGGCACCGAGGGCGCGTTCACGCTGGCTTTGGGCCAGGTCGCCGTGCAGCGCTTCGGCTTCGATGCCCCGGTGAATGAGTTCCAGCGACAGTTCGTCGGCTTCGCGTTTGGTGCGGGTGAAGACGATGGCCCGCTCGGGGTTGTAGACGGTCAGCAGGTCGGCCAGCACCCGTGTACGAACGCGTCCGACTTTGATGGCCAGGTGCGTGACGGTCTGGGAGGCCTGCGAGGCGCGCTCACCGACCAGGTCCACCAGCACGGGATCGCGCTGGTACTGACGCGCCAGGCGCTCGACGCCGCTGGGAAGCGTGGCCGAGAACAACATGGTCTGGCGGTCCTTGGGAGCCGAGCGCAGAATCTGCTCGATGGCGTCGGCGAAGCCCACGCTGAGCATTTCGTCGGCTTCGTCGAGCACGGCGATCTGCACGTCGTCAAGCCTCAGGTTGCCACGTTCCAGGTGATCGATGATGCGTCCAGGCGTGCCGACAACGATGTCCACCCCGCGCATCAAGGCTTTTTCCTGCGGGCCGTAGGCGGCGCCGCCGTAGACCGTGACGGTGGTGAGGTGGCGCGCACTTTGCTCTGCCTCGGCCGCGACCTGCTTGGCGAGTTCACGGGTGGGCGCCAGGATGATGGCGCGCGGTCCGCGTCCGCTCTGGCGGCTGGCTTCCAGGCGGGTGGTGATGGGGAGCACAAAGGCGAGCGTCTTGCCGGTGCCCGTGCGCGCGCGGCCGATCAGATCGCGTCCCGCGAGGGTGTGGGGCAGGCTTTCGATTTGAATGGGTGACGGCGCGGAGATACCACGCGCGGCGAGCGCCTCCGCGAGGTGCGGAGCGATGAGGTCAGTAAATTGCATTGAATCCCTTTCTGGGAGAGCGTTCCCCCGTACTCGGGCTCTGACGCTTCACTTCAGCGTAACTCGGGCATCGCCGTGTGCGAACCCAGCCGGGTAGGATACTCTCCTGGTACTGCTTTGCTTGACTCGTGGTGCCTGGAATGTACGAATGCTTGAACTGGGCCGCAGACAGCGGCGGGGTGCCGTGTGGGCACGCAAGTGTCCAGTATACACGAAAAGACGGAGCGCGAATAGCCGCTCCGTCTGAAGGTCTCAGCAGTGTCAGGGCTGCAACACGGCTTCTTCGGGCAGATAGGTGCGTGCCCAACCGTCGACGGCGTCGATGACCGTCTGCAGTTCGCGCCCCGAGGCCGTCAGGGCGTAGTGCGTGCGGGGGGGCATCACCGAAGTGACCGTTTTGGAGATCAGGCCCAACTTTTCGAGGTGGTCGAGGCGCTGCGCCAGGGTAGCCGGGTTGCAGCCGCCCACCGAGCGTGACAGCTCATTGAATCCCTTGTCGCCGTGAAGCAGGGACCGAATGATGTGCATCACCCATTTTTCCTGCAGGATGCCAATTGCCCGATGCACCGGGCAAAAGCTTGCATGGCCATCGTTTGACATGACTTAGTATACGCCCACAAGCATGAAGCGGTAATGTGTTATTCATACCGCTTTACTTACCGAAGCACTTCGGGTAGTATATGGGCATGACGCAAGCCTCGACCAAAACGCTGTCCGTTCAAGAAGCCATCGAAACGCGCCGCTCAATTCGTCAGTTCGAGCAGGCCCCACTCGACCAGGGGGATCTGCGTGAGATTCTGCGCCTGGCTGGGCTCGCTCCCAGTGCCTGGAACGCCCAGACCTGGCGCTTTGCAGTCGTGCAGAGCCCCGAGCTGCGGGCGCAACTCCAGGAAGCCGCCTACGGTCAGCCTCAGGTCACCAGTGCACCGGCCGTGATCGTGCTGTACTCCGACATGGAAGAAGTCCTGGCGACTGCCCGGGAAACCGCGCATCCTGGTATGGGTGAAGAAGGCGCGGCGCAGCAGGAGCAGACCTTTCAGAATGCCTTCGGCGCCATGAGCGTCGAGCAGCGCGCCGCTTGGGCCAACGCCCAGGCCAACATTGCCCTGGGGTACCTGATGATTGCCGCACGTGGTCTGGGCTACGACACCGTGCCCATGCTGGGCTTCCAGCCTGACAAGGTGCGCGAGCTGCTTGGCCTGCCCGCCCATGCACAGATCGCCGCCCTGCTGCCCATCGGCCGCCGCGCCCATGAGGGTTTTCCGCACCACCGCCACAGCACGGACCGCATCACCAAGTTCTACTGACCGTACGGCCTGAGCAACAAAGGAGCGGGGTATAACCCCGCTCCTTTTTGCGTTATCGACAAGAACGGCGCTCAGGCCGCACATCGGGGACACAGGCCGTACAAGGTGACCTCGTGCGCCTCAACCACGAAGCCGCCCGGATAGACGGTGCCGCTGGGCAGGCTGACCGGGCACAGCGCCAGATCGAAGACGCCGCCACACTTGCGGCAGGCAAAGTGATGATGGTGACCCAGATCGGCCCGCTCAAAGCGTGATTCGCCGTCCAGTGACAGCGCCCGAACGCGGCCGTCTTCCTGCAGCAGTTTGAGGGTGCGGTACACCGTGGCGATGCCCAGCGCGGGCAGCTCTTCCTGGGCGCGCTCCAGCAGTTCGGGGACGCTGAGGGGCCCGGGCGCCCCTTCCAGTACCCGCAGAATGGCGTCGCGTTGTCGGGTCTGGCGCTGGGTCACGCGCTATTTTAACACTGATAACCGGAAATCAAAAGCGCCCGCGCACCGCGGGCGCTTTTGATTTCCGGTCTGGTGCGTTACATCGGGCGGCGAGGATCGGACTCGATCCGCACCGTGGTTGCCGACGGCTGCCGGGCCTGCTCGGCCTTCTGATTCAACTGATCGGCAAGGCGCTCGATCTGAGGAGCCAATACCCGCTCCTGAAGCACCTTCACGGCAATGGTCATCACTGCGGCCGTCAGGGCCCCGCCGATGCCGCCCTTGGAGGCTTTCTGCTGGGCCTTGTACAGGCGCATCTGCGCCTTGGTGTACGCTTTTTGTTCTCTGGGGCTCATGTCGGGCCGCAGGTACACCGTGCGGGTCCGGGGAAAGCGCCGACCCACCAGCAAGCCCAGCAGCAGGCCGAGGCCGCTGGCCCCGCCGATCAGTTTCATCGGGTCCTTTTGCATCTGGGCATACAGGTTGGTGCGGTAAGCCAGCGCGTCGACCGAACGACGCAGCTCCTCACGGGCATCACGCTTTTCGGTCACTTGCGGTCCTCCTCGGTGATTTCAGGTCGGGTACTCACTGGAATGCCGTCGGGTTGCAGCGTAGCCCCTGACGCGCTGCCGCTGCTGGGGGCGCTGTACACCGTGGTGGTCGCTTGCGCACCCGTGCCGGCAACAGAAGTTCCCTTGCCACTCTGGCCTGAGTTGCTCTGGCCCGACGTTTCGCGGCGCAGGTCGGCCTCGGCTCGAGCGAGCTTCTCCTCGGCTTTTTCGACCTTCTTGTGGTCCTTTTCAGTCTGTTTCTCGGCTTTTTCGAGCTGCTTTTCGGCGTGCTGCACTTCCTCACGCGCCAGTTCCTCTGAACTCTGGGCGTCGTCCTTGACCTCAGCCGACAGCCGCTTGATGCCGAGCATCACCAGCACGCCCGTGACCACCAGGGCCAGCAGTGCGATGATCAGCGCGCTCGCCCAGGCCGGCAGCACCAGCAGCAGGGCATAAAAGAGCGCCAGAATCAGAAAGATCAGCGCGAGGCTGAGCGGCGCGACCGCCGCGAGCAGCAGCACGACCCCGATGCCCTTGGCCTTGACGACGTTACCGACACGGCGCGAGAGCAAACGCAGCTCGGTTTTGACGAGCGAAAGTGCTGCGTCAAAGACGTCGACGAGTGCGCCTCCTATACTTTTTTGTGGATGTGGTTGCATAGTTACCGCCTCACAAGAGAACCAGATCGAACAGACCCCGGAATCGAGGATCAGCATAATGGTTCGGGTGAGAAGCAGTAATGTACCTAAAGAAGCCCTAAAATACCCGCTTCAGCGGACCCCGGCCCAGCGCAGCAACTTCGTGCCTGGCGTCGCATGGGGCTATCAGACCTGGCGTGAGGTGTCGCTGGGCCTGCTCTCAGGCAGCCGGCTGACCTTGCAGAACGAGGAACGTCTGTTTACAACGCTGGCACAGCCTCGACCCGGTGAAAGCTGGCTGGACGTCGGCACCAGCAGCGGTTTTTATGCCGGCGTCCTGGCGCGTGCGGGCGCGGACATCCTGGCCATCGACATCGCGCCCTCAATGTTGAAGGTCGCGCGAACCCGCCTTGATCGGCATCCGGACCAATCAGCACGCGTCGACTGGGCCCTGATCGACATCGAGGAGAGTGGACTGCCGGACGGCTGTTTCGATGGAATCGCCGTCGGGGCGACCCTCAACGAGACCGCGAGACCGTGGCGGGCGCTCGGTGAAATGCAGCGTCTGCTGGCTCCTGGCGGACGCTTGTGGCTGATGTACCTTTCGCGCGGCGGAGGAGCGGTGCAGAGCCTCCTGTCAAAGTACGCTGGCCTCACGTTCGCCGACCGTGCACAGGTCCGCCGGGCCCTCTTCGGGTGCGACCGGGTGGCGGCGGACGTGCGCCGCTCGGTGACCTTCGAGCTCTATGTCCGCCGGACCTGAACGAGTGGCCGGGACGGTACCGCTGTGCCGTACTGTCCTGGGGTGGCGACTATACTGCCAGTTCAAATTAGGCGTTTTGTAAGAAAACCGGAGGTTCGCTGCTTGCCGCTTGCTTACACTTCGAACAGGGGAGCGAGATGGCGCCGTCAGATCTTACAGCCAAACTGCCAGGCAGCGCGATCACGCATTGCCGCGACGTCACCCGGGACCACTCCAAGACCTTTTATTTCGGGTCACGCTTTTTTGGCCCGGCCGAACGTCAGGCGGTCTGGGCGGTCTACGCGGTCTGCCGCCACGGTGATGACATCGTCGACGAGGGCGATCCGCACAGCGCGCCGCGTCGTCTCGAAGCCTGGTGGCACGGTGTCCAGGGCGCCTTTGCCGGAACTCCCAGCGCCGACCCGGTGTTTCAGGCGCTCTGCTGGGCGGTGGCGCGCTTTCCAATTCCGCGGGGTGCCTTCGAGGAACTGCATCTGGGGCTGCGCATGGACCTGGACGGTCACCATTACCGTGACATGACCGAACTGGAACTGTACTGCCGGCGGGTGGCGGGGGTGGTGGGATTCATGATCGCTCCGATTGCCGGTTTCGACGGGGGAGAGGCAACCTTGCAACGTGCCCTCAAGCTGGGTCAGGCCATGCAGCTCACCAACATTCTGCGCGACGTGGGTGAAGACGCCGCGCGCGGTCGGCTGTACCTGCCCGAAGACCTGCTCAGCGCATACCGGCTGCGTGCGCGGGACATCCACGGCGCCACCGTGAGCAGCGAATATCAGGCACTGATGCGTCACCTCGTAGCCACCGCGCGCACCTGGTACGCCGAAGGGCGCTCGGGTATTCCCCGCCTGCGCGGACGTGCCCGGCTGGCCGTCGGCGCGGCCGCGTCCGCGTACGAGGGAATTCTCGATGCGCTGGAGCAGAACGACTTTGACAATTTCTCACGCCGGGCACAGGTGAGCGGTACGCGCAAACTGCTGATGTTGCCGGGCGTCCTGTGGCGCTCGCGCGGAGCGCCGGGATGAAGCGTGCATCGGCGCATCGGCTACAGACGCAGGCGGCGCCGGGCTTTCATGCTGGGGCATCGTGACGCCTCAACAGCAGACGCCTCAAGCGCAATCGCGGTCGGCTTCCCGATCGGGTCGATCCAAAACGGCCGTCATCATCGGTGCGGGTTTCGGTGGACTGGCTCTGGGCATCCGCCTGCAGAGCCTGGGCTTTGACACCACCATCATGGAACGGCGCGACGCTCCGGGTGGACGCGCCTACCAGTTTCAGGCCGACGGCTTCACCTTCGACATGGGGCCGACAGTCATCACCGTGCCTCACTTCATCGAAGAGCTGTTCTCCCTCGAACGGGGGAAGGCAGGCTTGCTCGCCCCTGACTTTCCGCCCGCAGTGGTCAGCGCGCCGCGGGTCATGAGCGGCCTGAGCGGAGGACCGGCGACAAGACGGTACGTGGACATCGTGCCGATCCTGCCGTTTTACCGGATCTACTTCGACGACGGCAGCTTTTTTGATTACGACGGCGACCCGGAGGGCACGCGCGCGCAGATTCGCGTGCTCGCCCCCGAAGATCTCCCTGGCTACGAACGCTTTCACGAGGACGCCCGCGCCATCTTCGAGCGCGGTTTTCTGGAACTGGGTTACACCCATTTCGGAGACCTGGGCAGCATGCTGCGCGTCGTGCCCGATCTCCTGAAACTCGACGCGGTGCGCACCCTGTTCTCTTTTGCCCGGAAGTACTTCAGAAATCCCAAGATGCAGCAGGTCTTCAGCTTCGAGACGTTGCTGGTGGGGGGCAATCCGCTCAAGGTGCCGGCCATCTACGCGATGATCCACTTTGTCGAGAAGACCTGGGGTGTGCACTATGTGATGGGCGGAACGGGCGCACTGGTGCGGGCTTTCGTGCGCAAGTTCGAGGAACTGGGCGGCACCATGCGCTACAACGCCCCTGTGGCGCGCATCGAGGTCACGGACGCGCGCGGCGGGATGGGCGGACTCTTCTCACGCCGCTTTGCCCGCGGCGTGACCCTGCAATGCGGCGAGCACCTCGCGGCCGACGTGGTGGTGTCCAATGGTGATTGGGCCAACACCTACCTCAAGTTGATCGAGCGCCGACACCGCCGCGTCAACAGCGATGCCCGCGTCAAGCTCGCCCGGCAAAGCATGTCGCTGCTGGTGGTCTACTTTGGGTTCCGTGCCGACAGCCTGCCGCTCGATCTGCGTCACCACAACATCATCCTGGGACCCCGCTATGAGGAACTGCTCACCGATATTTTCGACCGTAAGGTGCTCGCGGAGGACTTCTCGCAGTACCTGCACCTGCCGACCTTGACCGATCCTTCGCTGGCGCCGCCCGGATATCACGCGGCGTACACGCTCGTTCCGGTGCCTCACAACGGCAGCGGCCTTGACTGGACCGAGGTGGGCCCCAAACTCACCGAGCGGGTACTGCGTTTTCTGGAAGAGCGCGGCTTCATTCCCGGTCTGCGTGAGCGGCTGGTCTACCAGCACTTCGTCACGCCCGATTACTTCGAGCAGGAACTCGACAGCTACCAGGGCAATGCCTTCGGAGTCGAGCCGGTCTTGATGCAAAGCGCTTATTTCCGGCCCCACAACCGCAGCGAGGACATCGGTAACCTGTATCTGGTGGGGGCGAGTGCGCAGCCGGGGGCAGGCACGCCGTCGGTCATGATGTCGGCCAAAATGACGGCGCGTGAAATTGCACGTGACTTCGGCGTTCATTCCAGTATTCTGCAAAGCGCGTTCCCGCAGGAGGACCCGGAAGTTCCCGTTCGGGGCTGAGCACCCTTCAGCGATCATTGTGACTTCGGCCATGTTCGAAGGGCGCCATTCATGGAACAATACAAAGGTTGCGCGCATGATTGCGCGAAGCCCTTAACCGTTCTTTCCCCGGCGCTTGCCGGGGTTTTCATGCCGGAGGCGTCGCATGTTCAACCCACCTACCATTGACGATCTGCAACAGACCCGCCGTGCCAACGAGAAGCTCGTGCTCGCCGCCCTGGAATCCAAGCCCGAATGGGTCGAAACCGAACTGGCCCGTCATACCAGCCTCGCCTTGAGCCACCTGCGTGCCGCCCTGGCGTCGCTGCTCGATCAGGGCCGGGTGCGCCGTCTGCCGGGCACCGGCACCCGCGCGGTGTACGGCCTCGCCGATCCCGGCCTTGCCGACGTCGAAGCTACCCCGCTCACCAAGGAAGCCGAGAAGGTTCTCGAGTACCTGCGTGGCCGCGCTGACAGCGCCCTGCACATGGCCGAGCAACTGCGCATGACCCGCGAGGAAGTCATGGCTGCCCTCAGCCTTGGCAATGCGCACGGGCTGATCTCCTGTACCTTCGTGGGTTCGCTGGTGATCTTCCGCCTTAAGGAAGCCGTTGTCGACCGCCAGCAGCGCGTCGCGTAATTCCAACCCAAAAAGCAAGCACGGCGAGCCACTGCTCGCCGTGCTTGCTTTTTCCTCAGGACTTCGCTCCCGCTCCTCGCAGAATGCCGGGCAGCGCTTCGCGCAGTTCGAGCATGGGCAGATCAAAGGCAGTCCTCGCCGGTTCGGGATCGGCGGTGTTGCCTTCCAGCAGCATGCGGTACTGATCACGGGTGATGGGTGGCCGGGGCAAAATCTGCATCAGGGGCACGGCCAGGTTCATGACACCCAGGGGGACGTACAACAGCGGTTTACGCTGACCGAGCGCCTGCAGTTCGAGCTTTAGCAAGTCATCGAAACGGAATTCCTGAGGGCCGGTCAGCTGGTAGGTCTGTGAGACCGAGGTCGGCCGCTGCAGGGCGCGTGAGAAGGCCAGCGCCACGTCGTGCACACTTACCGGGCGGAACGGAAAAGCGCCGCTGCCGATCACCGGAACGATGGGCGCGCTGGAAACCAGATTTTTGAGTACCCGTGCGAAGAAGTCGTCACCCGGGCCGAAGATCAGGCTGGGCTGAAAGATCGTGAACGGTAAACCGCTCGCACGCACCAGCGACTCCGCCTCCGACTTGCTGCGCGAGTAGCCGCTGGCGCTGTCCGCCCGCGCGCCGAGGGCGCTCATGTGCAGAAATCGGGTTTGCGGCGCGCACGCCTCCAGCAGGTTGCGGGTTCCCTGCACGTGCACCTGCTCGAAGGTCTGCGTGCCTCGTTGCGCGATGATGCCCACGAGGTGCACCACCACTTCGGGGCGCGCGGTGCTCATGGCCTGCCGGACGCTCGTGCGGTCGGTGACATCGAGCGCGAGCGCGGAAACCTCGGGCAACGCCCCGCGGACCGAACCGCGCCGGGAACCCAAGAGGACGTCATGCCCGTCCCGAACGAACTGCCGGGCGACCGCCTGTCCGACAAAACCGTTGCCTCCGGTGATCAAGATGCGCACAGATGGGCCTCCTTTGGCATGCAACCGGTCGTGAGATCAGATGGTCGGGAGCGCTTCAACGGGGATGGGTCTCGCTGGAGCCGTGCGAGGCGAGTTTTTGCAAACCGCTCAGGTCCAGCAGGATGATGTGACGGTAACCGCTTTCGATCAGGCCGGCTTCGCGCAACTCGGTGACGATTTTGCTGACGCTCTCGCGGGTACTGGCGCTCCCTTCAGCCAGCAACTCGTGGGTAGCGCGAATGTACAGCCGGTCTTCGGCATCCTCGGCGCCGAGCGGAGTATCGGCCAGTTCCAGCATGTAGCGGACCACCCGTTGTTTGAGGTCACCGCTTTGCAGGTGAACGCTGAAGTTCATGGCTCGCCGCAGTTGCGCGCTGAGACTGCAAGAAACCGAGAGCAGCTCTGCTTCGCTCAGGTCGTTCAGATCGAACGACGCGACCAGGGCGCCCGTCAGCGCTTCGGCTGAATGTGAATACACGCCGGTGTCACCCGATGCGTCCACAAAGGTGCTCTCGCCGAAGTAGTCGCCTGGCAGCACGTGCCGGACCGTCAACGCCCGGCCGCGTGGCGTTGCTTGGTAGAGACGCACGAATCCGGTTTCGGCCAGAAAAATTCGTTTGGCAGGCTCGCCCTGCCGGTAAATGGCTTCGCTGCGCTGATAACGGCGCTTGTGACCGGGCCCTTCGTTCACCGTGACCTCCAGTAAGGCAGGGCACGAAACCCGACACCCGATGGGGATTCACAGCTCACGACCGGTCACGCTCCTCGAAAAATTCGTGCAGTCGCCGGGAAGCGCTCACGGCGTCCGGGCCGAGATAGTGTCCCCCCAGGGCGCCGGCCTGAGCGGGACAGGCGTTGAATGACGCTCCGCCGAAAAAGAGGGGAAGCCCGACCGAATCCAGGGCAGTTTGCTGGCTGGGCAGGCCATCGAGCGCTTCTTGCGAATTGGCCGACAGCAGCACTGCTTCGGCGCCGACTTGCCCGGCATACAGCGCGAGGTCAGCGAGTGGGGTATTGGGACCCAGGCAGTGCACCCGCAGACCGCCGCGCCGCAGAACCACCGACAGCATCAGCAGACCGATCTCATGCTGCTCGCCAGGAACACACGCGGCCACCACCACCGGACCCCAGCGTGGCGAGCCGGCCGCATCGAGAAGCTGGGCGATTTTGCCGCGCAGGAAGGTGCTCGCCTGATGCTCGTGCGCCACGGTGATTTCACCGCGCGCCCACAAGTCACCGATGTCGTACAGCACCGGCTGAATGACTTGAATCAGCACGTCCTCCACCGTCCAGCGGGAGTGGGCCCACGACAGCAGCTCGGCGGCGCGCGCGTGATCGGCTGCCAGCAGGGACGCGCGCAGCTCCGTGATCAGTTCGCGCAGCTCTGCGGGTGCTGGCGGATCACCCGACGGTGCCTGAAAGAAACCGCGCGACAGCTGCACCGCCCGGCTGATCGAGATGCCCTCTGCCAGCCGGGCACGCAGAAACTCGATGTGGGCCAGGTCAGTCGCGCTGTACAGACGGTAACCACTTTCGTTGCGCAGCGGGCGCGGGGTGCCGTAGCGCCGCTCCCATTGCCGCAGGGTGGTTGCAGGCACGCCCGTGCGCTGCTCGACCTCGCTGGCGGTGTACAGCCCTGTGGCGGCGCTGATGCTGGCGTCTGGCATACCTTGGGTCATCCCTTCCAAAAAGGCCATTTCACACTCCGGCCGGCCCTCCTGAATACCCTTTGTACAGGCTTGGCGCGCACGTTTCGGTATGTTCTCTGACGGTGCGTCCTGAGCAAGCCCCCATCTTGCCTTTTCCCTTCACGCTTGCCAGGGAAATGTGCGCGGCAGGCCCTATAATCCGCGCATGACGCCAAGCCCTGGCGTGCACTCCCGCTGGACGTATGTCGAGTGCCCTCGCGACTCCTGGCAGGGACTGCACCGCCCGATTCCGCTGCAGTCCAAGATCGATTATCTGCTCGCATTGCTGGAAGCCGGATTCACCCACCTGGATCTCGGCTCCTTTGTCAGCCCCAAGGCCGTTCCGCAACTCGCCGACACCGGGCAGGTCCTGGCGGCGCTGCCCAGCCCCCGGCCCGGCAGAGCGGATGAAGAGACGCGTGATTACCTGTGCATCATTGCCAATGCTCGTGGCCTGGAAAGCGCTGCGCAAGAAGA
This sequence comes from Deinococcus peraridilitoris DSM 19664, assembly GCF_000317835.1. Classification (NCBI taxonomy): domain Bacteria; kingdom Thermotogati; phylum Deinococcota; class Deinococci; order Deinococcales; family Deinococcaceae; genus Deinococcus; species Deinococcus peraridilitoris. The sequence continues at coordinate 3,144,490 of NC_019793.1, forward strand.
AAAAGTCACCAGCGTCGGCTACCCGCTTTCGGTGTCGGATGCCTTTCAGCGGCGCAACACCGGAAAGTCCCTTGAAGAGTCATGGCCGCTGCTGGCCGAACTGCGCGCGCTGGCAAGCGAGGCCGACAAGCGCCTCGTGGTGTATCTCTCGATGGGTTTCGGGAATCCCGACGGCGAGCCGTGGGCGGTGCAGACCTCCTTGGACGCCGTCGCGCGCTGCCGGGATCTGGGGGTGAGCGACGTCGCCCTGGCCGACACGGTGGGGCGCGCCTCCCCCGAACTGGTTGCCGAGGTGTGCCGCGCGGCCGTGGCCCGCTTCGGTCCTGACAAGTTGGGAGTGCACCTGCACGCGCGAAGCGAGCAGGCCGTGGCGCTGGCACTGGCGGCCCGCGACGCCGGTATCCGCTGGTTTGAAGGCGCACTGGGTGGCGTGGGCGGCTGCCCTTTTGCGGGGGACACCCTGGTTGGTAATCTGCCGACCGAACAGATCGCGCCCGCACTCGGCCTGCCGTTCGAGAACCTGAGCGTGCTCGCAGAGCGAGCGCGCGCCTTGCAATACGATTACGCCTGATGAACCGCACCCGCGCGCTCACCCCACCAGCGCCCCTTGCCCCAGCCCGCCTGGCCAGGCAGCTGCTGCTGGTTTCACGCCCAGCCTTGTGGATCAACACCGTGGGCGTGGGCGTGGTGGGGTTGTGGCTCGCGGGCAGCTTGTGGAGCTGGGAAGCGCGCTGGCTGGTCTTGCTGTTGTGGCTGACTTTTCCCTATAACCTGCTGATCTACGGCCTCAACGACTGTTCGGACCGCGCCGAGGATGCCGTGAGCGAGCGCAAGGGTGGCTGGCAGGGGGCGCGTCTTGAAGCCGAGCACCTGCGACCGTTGTTGTGGGCCATTCCGTTCGTCAACGCACCTTTCGTGCTGTACTTCGTTTTGGCTTTTCCGTCTGCGGCGTTGCTGACCCTGACGCTGGCCATGTTGCTTTTCACGCTCTACTCGCTGCCTCCGGTACGTTTCAAGTCGCGCCCGCTGCTCGATTCTCTCTCCAACGTGGCCTACGCGCTGCCAGTGCTGGTGCCCGCCCAGCTGCTGGGCCAGCCGTGGCCGCTGTGGCCGCTGTTGGCCCTGATGGCGTGGTCGGTGGGAAAACACGCCTTCGACGCCGTACAAGACCTCACGGCCGACCGGTCGGCCGGTGTGCGCACCGTCGCGACGACGCTCGGCGTGGTTGCCACGGCCCGCTGGTCGCTGGGATGGTTCGTGCTGGCCGGAGCGCTGCTGCTGCCGGTCAGCGAACTGAGCGCGTGCTCGGTGTGGCTGATGAGTGGCGCGCTGTCGTTGCGTTTGCTGCGTGACCCGCGAGAAGCCACGGCCCGCAGGCTGTATCCGCTTTCGCTGCTCAGCCCCTGGTTGCTGGGAGCGGTGGCCGGAGTGCAGCTCGTATACCAGCTGGCGCGCGCCGTGGCGTCCTGACGTGCGGCGGACACGCTCGGTGGGCGTCATCGGTGCGGGCGTGGCCGGCCTGACGCTGGCCTGTCTGCTGGCGCAGCGGGGTCACGCGGTCACGGTGTACGACCGCGGTCCGCTGGGAGGTAAGCTGCAACGCGTCTGGCACGCCGGGCGCTGGATCGACAGCGGCCCGTCGCTGTTCACCTTTCCAGGCGTCTGGCGTTTGGTGCTTTCAAGGCTGAGTGAGACCGATCCCCTCGATCTGCAGCCGCTGCCCGGGCTGGGCGTCCATTATGTACCCGGCGCGCAGCTGCCCTTGCCTGTTCCCGTGGACCATCCGCTGTACGAACACTGGGTCCGGTACTGCAACGAGGTCGCGCCGCTGGCACCTCACATCCAGACCTTGCTGACAACCCCACCCAGCCTGACGCGTCCGCGTTTTGTCGAGGCGAGCCGCGCACTCGCCCGCCTGCTGCTCCCACACCCGAACGCCGAGCGTTGGCTGCGCGCGAGGGCGCTTCCCGCTCCGCTTCATCACGCGCTGGCCGCCCACACCCTCAACGCCGGGGTAGGACCACACGCTGGCTCGGCGCTTTACGCGCTGTTGCCCGCCCTGATGGCCCACGACGTCTGGCGTCCCCGCCAAGGAATGTTTGCGCTGATCGAGGCGCTGTGTGGCTTTGCCCGTGCGCGTGGCGTGACCTTGCGCCCGGACACCCCCGTCGAGCGGCTTGACGTCCGGGGGGGCCTGGTGGACCTTGGGAGTGAAATGCGGCGGCACGATCAGCTGGTCTCGGCCATTGACCCCACCCGGCTGGCCGGGTTGCTGGGTCGCGCCACGCCGCGTGGTGTACTCAGTGTCTCCGGGCTCGCCCTCTACGGTGTGACGGCCTCTGAAGCTGAATTGCCGTTGCCGCCCACCAGCGTGATTGCGCCGTCGGACTACCGATCCTTCGAGCAGGCCATGCGGGCGCGGGTGCTCGCTCCTGACACGCTGAGCCTGGTGCACTATCAGCACTATCAGGCCTATCAGGCCTCCGCACGCGTGCTGTCCGTGCTGTTGACCGTCCCCGCCAGTGCGGGGGCCTACCGCGCGCAGCATCCCTGGGTGGCGGGACAGCTGCGCCGAATCGAGGAGCAGCTCGGTGTTTCGCTGCACGGCGAGTTGAGCACGGCCCTGCGGATCTCACCCGCCGATCTTGCCGTGGGAGGGGCAACAGGAGGCGCCATTTACGGTCGGGTGTTCGCGCCGTGGCGCGCCGGTCCCCTGCATCCCCAGCGCTACCGTCTGGGTGCGCGGCTGTGGCAGGTCGGCACAGGCGTTCACCCTGGAGGTGGGTTGCCGGGCGTGCTGGGCAGCGCGTTGATCGTCGATGAGCTGCTCCAGCAGCACCACGCACCCTGAGAGTCCTCCGACACCAGACTCACTGCATCTGCACCATGGGCAGGGATTCATGTGGCAGGGCTCTCCAGGAACGCACCTCACCCACGTGCAGCGTGACAAAGCGTTCCAGGGCTTTCCAGAGACTGGCGCGTGCCTCCACTGCCAGGGGAGAGACCATCAGCATGCGCACTGTCGAGCGGGGTAGGCTGCGCAGAAACTCCACGCCTTCTGGCGGTAGTGCAGGCAACTCGGCACAGGCAGCGCACACCAGGTGCCCGCTGAGGGGGTCCGGGTGGCGGGGGTTGGGGGCTCCACAGCGTGCGCAAGAGGCAGCGCGCGGTACGAAGCCGGCCAGGATCAGCAGTTTGTAGCTCATGACCAGCGCGACCCACTCGGGGTCGGTGTGGTGACTCAGGCCGCGCAGGGCGCCGGAAAACAGCTCAAAGGCCTGCTCGCTGTGCTCACCTTCCTGAACGAGCGCGTCGGCCAGCTCGGCCAGCAGGTGAACGTAGGCGTAACACTGCGGGCCGGCGAGGCGCGGCAGGGCCCCTTCCAGCACGATCTGCTGAATGGTCGGCAGATCGTTTCTCGGGGTGGTGTAAATCTGCAGGGTCAGGTGCTGAAACAAGTTGAGCTTGCTGCGCAGCGCGCCTCGCGCGCCGCCACGGGCAATGGCGCGCAGTTTTCCTTGCGGCGTGAGCATCGTCAGAATGACGTCCCCGGCAGGCGTGACATACCGCCTCAGGACGATTCCGCTGCGGTTGGCATGGCGGGAAGACACATTGCCAGTCTAGCAACCACGCATTCTTCACGGAGTAAGACAGGCACGTTATGTTTATGACGTAGTGAGGCGCAGCCGGTCAGCCGACCGCCGGTTGGGTCGTAAAACATCCAGGGCAGCGGGCGGGTCAGGCCTCAACGTGTTTTCGCTCAGGGTCCGTTCGGGCGCGCGACACTATACTCGGGGCGTGAACGGCCACGACGAACGCGACCTGCTGCTTGAATTGTTTCCGGAGACGGCGCGCGAACTGTTCGGTGAGCCGGGTGGCCGCAGCCACGAGCCGTCGGCGCGGCGCGCTACCCTGGGCCTTTTCCCGGTGGCCGACGGAAAGCTGGCCGTGGTGCACGGCGACCGGCTGCTGGAACTCGATCCCATCGAACCAGCAGGTAAGAATGCTGTTCATTGTGATCTGTGCCACGTCACCCGGTCGCGCAGCGAGGTCGGCATTTACCGTGCCGAACTGGCTCCCCGTCGTTTTCGTTATGTCACCCTCTGTCTGAATACCCGCCATTGTCAGGCGCGCGCCGGTCACGGAGGGCTCGCCGCGTTGTCGGCACAGCTTTTTCCTTGAGCCTGCAGGTTGAGAGCGGGTTCACGGAAACTGAGCTTTTAGCGCCGGGCAGCGAGCTTTCGTTGCCCGCACGTTGGCTTTGTGCCACAATGTGACGACCAAGTTTTTCCGGGTGTATTTTGCCGCCGTTTCAGCCACAAAACCCGACCACCACGGCAAAATGCAGGTCAAGCGGAGCAGCAGTCGATCGTACTTTCCGCGCGGCTTTTCTGGAACCGCTTGGACTGAAGTCGAGGACCCAGTCGAACTGCACCTTTCCCGAACCGCCTGTGCGGTTCAGAAGTAATCTCAGTGCGCTGGACATCACAGTGGAGGGCAACGTGGCACGTGAAATCAAACTGACGCGGGAAGGCTACGAACGCCTGCAAAAGGCGCTGCAGCACGAACAGGAGCGGCTCGCCGAAGCGACACGCATCGTGCAGGAACAGATGGAAACGGCTGCCGACTACGAGGACACCGGGCTTGAGGACGCCAAGCGCGAAAAGATGAACATCGAGGCACGCATCGACGAACTCGAGGACACGCTGGCCCGCGCGATGGTCATGGCCGACCACGAAGCGGACACTGGAAAAGCCGCACTCGGGGCCATCGTGGTGTTGCTCGATGAGAACAGCAAGCGTGAGATGCGCGTTCAGCTGGTCAGCGCGCCCGAGGCGTCAGTGCTGGGCGGAGGATTGCCCAAGATCAGTGATGACAGCCCGGTCGGGACGCAGCTCATGGGACGCAAGGTCGGCGAGTCCTTTGTGGTCAACCTGGGGCAGCGTCAGGCGAAGTACAAGGTCAAGAGCATCGAATACTAAAGCGATTGTCAAAGACATGGATCGATTTTTGATCCATGTCTTTGACCGAGCGGAGAGAGCGCAGTGCCCGAAACCGCTTTTGGGCACGCTGTCAGCGCGGGGAGCGAGTGACCTCGACCAGGAGCGTTTGGAAGCGGGCAGGCGTCCTTAAGGGCGTCCGTTCTGCCCAAAACGCGGGCAGGCGTCCTTCAGGGCGTCTTGCGCAGGACAGCCCTCAAAGCGGTTTGAGGGCTTGCGCGCGTCCGTTCTGCCCAAGACAATGGCATTGATGGCGTGTCTTCCTCCAAGGGTGGAATGGACAAACGTTCCTGGTCACGTCTGGCCCCCTGGCGCCCCCGGAGCTGCCGCCTTGCGCAAACGTCAAGGCCGGCAAACGTCAAGGTCGAGCGGAGCGAGAAAGCAAAAGATCCGCCTGCCGCAGTGAAGGAGCACCGGGATACCGTTTTCTGGAGCTCGGGAAAGGCCGACGGGTCTGAAAGCTATACTGCTCTGCATGTCCGAAGTCCTTCACGAGCAGACCCGCGCCCGCCTGAACAATCTGGTGGCGCTGACCGAAGCGGGTTTTGAGCCTTTTCCGTACCGCTTCGAACGGACTCACCGTTCCGTCGAGGTCCTCGCTGTCCATCCGGCGGAGGGCGAAGCCCCGCTGGAAGCCGGCCAGAGCTGGGAGGGAGAGACGTACGCCCTTGCCGGGCGCATCATGACCCTGCGTCATATGGGTGGAGCTGCTTTCGCCAACCTGCAGGACGAGGCCGGCACTGTGCAGGTGTACTTCAACAAAAAGGACCTCGCCAGTTTTGCGGCTCTCAAGAACCTCGACCTGGGTGATATCGTGGGTGTTCGCGGCTATCCGTTCGTCACCAAGACCGGACAGCTGACCTTGCACGTGCAGGACTGGCAACCGCTCGTCAAGAGCCTGCACCCGCTGCCCAGCAAGTTCCACGGGCTCGCTGACGAGGAACTGCGTGCGCGGCGCCGCTACGTTGATCTGATGGTCAATCCCGAGGTGCGCGAGACCTTCAAGCAGCGCTCGCGTCTGCTGCGCCTGACCCGGCAGTTTCTGGATGGGCGCGGCTTCATGGAAGTCGAAGGCCCGACCTTGCAGTCGGTTGCGGGCGGAACCGAAGCGCGTCCTTTCCAGACGCACCACAACGCGCTCGATCACGACTTTTCGCTGCGCATCGCACTCGAACTGCACCTCAAGCGCCTGCTGGTAGGGGGCTTCGAGCAGGTCTACGAAATCGGCCGGGTCTACCGCAACGAGGGCGTCGACCGCACGCATAACCCCGAATTCACCATGCTGGAACTGTACTGGGCTTATGTCGACTACGGCGACATCATGGAACTCGTGCAGGACCTCTTCAGTACGCTGGTGCAAGACCTCAAGGGTTCGTACGAGGTGCCCTACGGCGAAAGGCGACTCGATTTCACGCCGCCCTTCGCGCAGGTAGATTACGTCGGGTCGCTGCGTGAGCACGTTCCTGAACTAAACTTCGATCCGCTTGACCTTGCGCGCTTGCGGACCTTCTGCGACGAGCGCTATCCGCAGTGGCGCAAGGTGCCCGACTACAAATTGCTGGACAAACTGTTCGGCGAGCACGTCGAGCCCTTGCTGCTCAACCCCACCTTCGTGATGGATCATCCGCTGGCCATCTCTCCGCTGGCCAAGCCGCACCGTTCACGCCCGGGGGTGACCGAGCGCTTTGAACTGTTCGCCAACGGTTTTGAGCTGGCAAACGCATTTTCGGAGCTGAACGACGCCCTCGACCAGCGCGCGCGTTTCGAGGCGCAATTGGCGCGCCGTGACGCCGGGGACGACGAGGCACACGAGCAGGACGAAGATTTTCTGCTGGCGCTGGAGTACGGAATGCCGCCAGCCGGTGGATTGGGCATCGGCATTGACCGCCTGACCATGCTGCTCACCAACCGTGACTCGATTCGTGACGTGCTGCTTTTTCCGTTGCTGCGCCCCGAGAATCCGCGTGCCGCCCTGGCGCTCGATCTCAGTGCCGACGAAAAGTAGGTCGCGCCGCACCTTCAAAGGCGCCGCTAAACTGAAACACTGATGTCCGGCCGCGCCGCAGTCAGCCAGCGTTTTGCCCGTCTGAGTCTTCTGGCGGGCCTGCTGGTCTTTGTGCTCAAGCTGGGAGGGTACGCGCTCACCGGGTCGGTGGCGATCTTATCCGACGCCCTGGAGAGTATCGTGAACGTGGCGGCGGCCGTGCTGCTGGGCGTCACGGTGCGAGTGAGCGCGCTGCCCGCCGACGACAATCACCCTTACGGGCACAGCAAGGCCGAGTACATCTCGAGCTTTGTCGAGGGCTTATTGATCGGGGTGGCAGGTGTGTTGATCGTGCAGGCCACGCTGTCACGCCTGATGGAGCCGCAGTTGCCCGAAGCCAACTGGCTGGGCCTCGGCCTGACCGTGCTGGCGAGCGTGCTGAATCTGATGGTCGGGCTGCTGCTGCTGCGGGCCGGCAAGGTGCACCGTTCTCCGGCACTGGAAGCCGACGGGCACCATCTCCTCACGGACGTGTGGAGTTCGGTGGCCGTGCTGCTCGGCGTGGCCATCGTGCTGCTGACCGGCTGGGCCTGGCTTGATCCGGTGATTGGCCTGCTGGTCGCGCTGGGGATCTTATGGATCGGCTGGCGCGTGGTGCGTCGTTCGCTGTCAGGCCTGCTCGACGAGCGCCTGCCTGACGAGCAGATCCGTGCAGTCAGGCGGGCGATCGAAAGCTTTGAAAGCGACTACCTGGAGTACCACGATCTGCGCACCCGCCGGGCCGGCGCACGGACCTTCGTGGATTTTCATCTGGTTCTGCCCGAATCCCTGACATTGTACGAGGCCCACCGCCTGTGCGACCATATCGAAGAAGCAATCGACCTGGAATTGCCCGAGACCAGCGTGATCATTCACGTCGAACCTCAGCAGTTCGCGCACGAGCCGGGCACGGTGGATGTGCGGTTCTGAACCCGAAACGCGCCCGGCGCCCGTTCCCGGGAATAAACGCGGTGCGAACGTTTTCGTTTGACGGCGGAACGAACAGAACGTCATTTTACGGTGCCTGCACTTGGGCGTACTCCTGCAGATTTCGGCCGGTTTTCCCACCGCGCTCGGGTATCCTTTTTTGGTGTGCCCTCCTTCTCTCTGACCAAGGCGAACAACAGGGCCGCACGAGGCCCCAGATTGCGGCAGGCGATGCACACGGTCGGTCCGCGTTGCCTGAGAGCCCGAAAGGCGCGCTTTGGTTGTAAAGATTTGGGAGCTGCCGGGTGCAGTCTCGGATTGCGCTGATCTAGGCGCTTGGTGAAAGAAGCTGCTGTTCGCGCTATCCTGTTTCAAGAACTCTTCATGCTCGGAAGCTTGTCACTCCGATTTCAACTGGCTGGGAACAGGCTCTGCATTTCGCTCGTCCCGTTTCAGGAGGAAGTTATGAAAAAAGCAGTGTTGTTTACGGCCGCCTTGATGGTGGGCACCTCGGCCCTCGCCCAAGGCAAGCTCGAAATCTTCTCGTGGTGGTCCGGTGACGAGGGTCCGGCCCTCGAAGCGCTCATCAAGCTTTACAAGCAGAAGTACCCCTCGGTGAACGTCGACAACGCCACGGTCACCGGTGGCGCGGGCACCAACGCGAAGGCCGTGTTGAAGACCCGCATGCTGGGCGGCGATCCACCTGACAGCTTCCAGGCACACGCTGGTCAGGAACTCATCGGCACCTGGGTGGTCGCCGGCCGCATGGAAGACCTGACCCCGCTTTTCAAGAGCGAAGGCTGGATGACCAAGTTCCCCAAGGACCTCATTCCCCTGATTTCTACCAAGGACGGTATCTGGAGCGTGCCGGTCAACGTGCACCGCTCGAACGTCATGTGGTACAACCCTGCCAAGCTCAAGGAGTGGGGCGTCACGGCGCCCAAAACCTGGAATGAGTTCCTGACTACCTGCCAGACCCTGAAAGGCAAGGGCTTGGCCGCCCCGCTCGCGGTCGGTCAGGACTGGACACAGCAGCACCTGTGGGAAAGCGTCGCCCTGGGAGCCTTGGGTGCGCAAGGCTGGAACGACCTGTGGACCGGCAAGCTGAAGTTTACCGATCCCAAGGCCGTAAACGTCTGGACCACTTTCGGCAAGGTCATGGACTGCGCCAACAAGGATGCCAGCGGGCTGTCGTGGCAGCAGGCCACCGATCGCATCGCCAAGGGCCAGGCGGCCTTCAACATCATGGGCGACTGGGCTGCCGGTTACATGGAAACCACACTCAAGCTCAAGCCCGGCACTGGCTTTGGTTGGGCGGCTGCGCCCGGTACAACCGGCTCCTTTATGTTCCTGAGTGACTCCTTCGGCCTGCCCAAGGGTGCCAAGAACCGTGTCGCCGCGACCAACTGGCTCAAGGTGCTGGGCAGCAAAGAAGGCCAGGACGCCTTCAACCCGCTCAAGGGCAGCATCGCGGCGCGCCTTGACAGCGATATGAGCAAGTACAACACCTATGCCAAGTCAGCTTCCAAGGACTGGAAGAGCAACAAGATCGTGGGCAGCCTGGTGCACGGCGCCGTGGCCCCCGAAAGCTTCATGAGCTCTTTCGGTACGGTCGTGGACGCCTTTGTGGGCAGCCGTAACGCGCAAACGGCAGCCGCACAGGCTCAGGCGCTCGCCACCCAGGCGAACATCGGCAAGTAAGTGGTCTGAAGGGGCGTGGCGCTCAGTCACGCCCCTTTTGCTTGCTGCCCTTTTGCTTTTTGAGCATCTGTGGTGCTGTGCTGGGAGGGGAAACATCATTCCATTGGCCATCACCTTGCACAGCACACCGCACGCTGACGTGCGGTGTGCTCGCCTGAACTGGAGCCCTTCATGAGGTCACTGCGAAACCGAGACCAGTTCATTGCTTTTGCGGTGCTGCTGCCGTCACTGATCCTGTTGGGCATCTTCGTCTACGGTTTTATCGCCCAGACTGGCTATACCTCGCTTACCGACTGGGGCCGCGATCCGGCGCAGGCGCTGTCGTCCAACCCGATCATTCGCTACATCGGCTTCACCAATTACCAGGACCTCTTTTCCGGATTTCTGGATGTGCGTTTTCGTCAGGACCTGGTCAGCGCACTCTTTTTTACGGTCTTCTTTTTGCTGGGCTGCCTGGTGCTGGGTCTGCTTCTTGCCATGATGCTCGACCGCAATCCGCGCGGTGAGGGCTTTTTCCGGACGGTCTTTCTGTTTCCGATGGCGCTCTCGTTCATCGTGACCGGTACGGTCTGGCGCTGGATGCTGCAGCCTGCTGGCGGTGTCAACCAGATTCCGACCTGGTTTGGCGCGCCGGCCGGACAGTTCGATTGGGTGGCCTCACGCGCTTCAATCTGGTCGTTCGACTGGAACCTGCTGCCGCTCATCACGGCACTGGTCGTGGCAGTCATCTTTGCCTGGATTACGCGCGGTGCCCTGCGTGAAGGCGCGCGTACCCGCGCGGTAGTGGCCGGCGCCAGTTCGGCGCTGCTGGTGCTGTGGGCCCTGCTGGGCGGTCCCAGCGTCAGGCTGCTGCCTTATGCGGAGCCACACGGCTTCAACCTGGCCCTGGCCGGTATCATTCTCGCCGCCGTGTGGCAGATGTCCGGCTACACTATGGCGCTGTATCTCGCAGGCTTGCGCGGCATTCCAGACGAGTTGCGCGAAGCGGCGCGCGTGGATGGCGCGTCCGAACGTCAGGTCTACACACGGGTGATCTTTCCGTTGCTGGGCCCGATCACCCTTTCGGCGATGATCATCCTGGGTCACATCAGCCTCAAAATCTTCGATCTGGTTTTCGCTATGTCCGGGCCGGACAATACGCAGACCAGCGTGCCGGCGCTCACCATGTACATCACCGCCTTCCGAGGAAACCAGTTTGCCAAGGGTGCGGCAATTGGCGTGATTCTGCTGCTGCTCGTCGCAGCGGTGATCGTGCCGTATCTGGCGTCCACCTTCAGGAAAGAGGCCAAATCGTGACCACCGTACCGACGACCGGTTCGGCCACTCCGGGCACCCGTCGCCTGAATGCCTCGCGCCCGCTGCTTTACCTGGGGCTGGCGCTGGCGGCCCTGTTTTTCCTGCTCCCGGTTTATCTGCTGGTCATCACGGCCCTCAAGAGTCCGCAGTTCATCTCGCTCGACACCACCTGGCAATGGCCAAGGACGCTGAACTGGGCGAGCTTCGCGGACGCGTGGACCAAGGTGAGCGGTGGCCTGCGCAACAGCCTCGTGCTGGCGGTGAGCGCCACGGCGATCAGCGCGCTGCTGGGCAGCCTGAACGGTTACGTACTGTCCAAATGGGCCTTTCGCGGTTCAAACCTGATTTTTGCGCTGATGCTGTTCGGAATGTTCATTCCTTACCAGGCCGTGCTGATTCCGCTGTTCCAGTTCATCAAAAGCATCGGGCTGTACGGTTCGGTGTGGGGTCTGGTGTTCGTGCACGTGGTGTACGGCCTGCCAATTACCACGCTGATCTTTCGCAATTATTACGCGGAAGTGCCCGACGCCTTGATGGAAGCGGCGCGCATCGACGGAGCGGGCTTCTGGGGCATTTACCGCAGCGTGATCTTTCCGCTGTCGGTTCCCGGGTTCGTGGTGGTCATCATCTGGCAGTTCACGCAGGCCTGGAATGAATTTTTGTTCGGTGTGACGCTCACCAATCCAGCCAGCCAGCCGATCACCGTTGCGCTTGCACAGCTGGCGGGCGGTCAGGCGGTCAGCTGGAATCTGCCCATGGCAGGCGCTATCCTGACGGCCATTCCGACCTTGCTGGTGTACATGGTGCTTGGTCGCTACTTTGTGCGTGGCCTGCTCGCGGGGTCCGTCAAGGGCTGAAATTCAGCAAGAAGAATGGTCAGGGCGCTCCCAAGGAGCGCCCTGACCATTCTTCTTGCCGCTGTGCCGCGGCAAATCCGTCTGGACTCAGCGACCGTAGATCTGCCCACCATGACGCTGCAAAACGTCATAGACGGCCGACTCGTTCATACCGTGCGTATCCTCGACGGCGACCATCGTGCCACCCTGCTCAACGCGGTTCCCATAATAGTCGGCTTCGTCACGGCTGTAGCCAGCGTCGGCGAGGGCGTTGGTGATGCCGCCGATGGTGCCGCCGACGATGGCCCCTGCTGCGGCCCCGCCGCCTGCGGCGCCCAGGCTCGAGGCCAGCGCGCCCGCCGTAATAAAGGGCCCGACACCGGGAATCGCTGCAGCAGCCAGGCCGAACAAGGCGCCGAGACCGGCACCGGCAGCCAAGCCGCCGGCGGCGTTCTTGGCGCGACGTTCGCCCTCGTCCTCGACACCACCGTTCGTTCCGGTGGTGGTAGCTTCATCATTATGGCGGCCCACGAAAGACAGGTGGGCGTCGGCGAGGCCCATACGGCGCAGTTCGGTCACGGCGGCTTCAGCGTGGGTTTGCGAATCAAAGACAGCAGAAATTCTGGTCATGGTTCATCCTCCTCGATGAATGTCGTTCGTACCGGCCCTATCGTGGAGGGTGAAATGCGGCGCAGGTTGTGGACCCACGCACAAAATGCTCTTTTGCTGAAGCTGGTGCCAAGAATGTCTGAAGCGTGAGCAGGCGGCCTGAGACGAATATGGGCGGTGTCTACGGGTGCTGTGATCACTCGTCGGAGCTTTCCCTCAGATGGACAGCTCGAATTGCCCAGGCTGCTCAAAACGGTCACGGACAATGACCTCAGCCACGTGCTCCGGTGTCAGCGCTCCCGGAGGGACTGGCCCTAGTCCATCCCACAAGCCGGTTTGTACGGCGGGTGGCAGGACCACGGTCAGGACGTATTGACGGTGCTCCAGCCGCGCCACCTCAAGCAGGCGGGCCATGGCCGCTTTGCTGGCCGCGTACTGAGAGAAGCCCCGTGCTGTTACCAGTTGTGCCTGTGCCCCCAGGACGTAGAAGCGTCCACCCTGGCTCAGCTTGGGCAGACCGTATTTGAGGGTCCAGAGCACCCCGAAGTAATTGGCATTCCAAGTCCGGCGCGTACCTTCGGGTGAAGTGATCGCCACGACTTCCGGCAGGACGCTTCCGGCAGCGTACACGATGGTGTCGAGCGGTAGGCTGATGCCCTCGAACAGCGTCCGGACGTGACTTTCGTACCCGAGGTCAGCCAACACCGGTGTGGCCTGCAGTGCCTGCGCCAGCGAGGAGAGGGTATCGGAATTGCGGCCTGAAAGCCACAAGGCCTCTTTGGGCCAAGCGCGTGAAAGCGCCGAGCCGATGCCTCCTGTGGCGCCAATGATCAGGGTGGCCATATGTTCTCAGTAACGAGGCTTTTGGCTTTCTGCTTTGTGAGGTCGGTTGCAGAGTGACAAGGCGCTTGGGCGTTTCGAGCTTTCCACACTGGCACGAACGCACGGTATGGTGAGGCGTGACATACACCTATCCGTTGACCGCCACTTTTCGTCTCGTGACGCTTTCACCCGAGCTGCAGGTTACCGACGCCAAGGGAGAGACGCTGATGCAGGTCAAGCAGAAGCTGCTGACGCTGCGCGAGGACACCACCGTCTTTGCCGACGCGGAAAAAACCCGTCCGCTCTACCGCATGAAAGCGGACCGCGTGATGGGATTCCGGGCCGTGCACCGCATCACTCGTCTGCGCGACGAGCAGGTGATCGGCGCGGTGCGTGCAGTCGGCCTGCGCTCCTTGTGGAGTGCCCGTTATGACGTGACCGACGCTCAGGACCGCGAAGTGCTGACCATTCGTGAGGAAAATCCCTGGATCAAGGTGATCGACGGCCTGATCGATGAGATCCCGGTCATCGGCTGGATCGCCGGTATGTTCATCAACCCCTCTTACCTGATGCTCAACACGGCAGGGGAGACGGTCTTTCGCATTCGCAAGCGGCGGTCACTGGTGGAGCGCCGCTTCATTCTCGAGCCGGTCACCCCGCCGGACCCGGCCCTCGATCCTGACCTGGTGGTGCTGGCCCTGATCGAAACCGTGCTGCTGGAGCGCGAGCGCGGCTGACCCGGAGGGTGGGAGGACGGGCGCGCTGGTGGACTTTTTAACGCAGGCGCCCCAGACTCTTGCGGATAATCTGGTCAGCACTCAATTCGGAATTCTCGGCGACCAGCTCGGATACAGCTGCGCGGACCTGCAGTTCCCGGTAGCCCAGGGCCAGCAGGGCGTCGACCGCGTCACGTTCGGCGCTGTTGGTGATGCCCGCCGGGCGGCGCACCCCCTGAGCGACCTCGTTGGCGAGCCGGGGCGGCAGCTTATTGCGCAGTTCCAACGAGAGACGCTCGGCAGTCTTTTTGCCCACGCCCGAAACGCTGGACAGCAGTCCGATGTCGCCCTGCAGGATGGCGTGCGCCAGTACAGCGGAGGGCATGGCCGAGAGCAATGCCAGGGCGAGCTTGCCACCGACCCCGCTGACGCCCGTGACGTAATCGAAAAGGGTCGCGAGATCCGGGTGATGAAAGCCGAACAGTGTCCAGGCGTCCTCGCGGATTTGCAGCCGCGTGTGCAACTGTGCCACCGTCTCGACTTGCAGGGTGTCGAGCGTGGTGCGGGGGCACAGAACCTCGTATCCCACTCCACCGGCCATCACCACCGCGCTGTTTTCGCGTAACTCACGTACTGGGCCTTCCAGAAAGGCAATCACGCCTTTAGTGTAGCGTGGCTCTGTTCTGCTGTGAGCGTAATTACCACATTTTCCCGTGCTGCCCTGCTAGATTCGCGGCGTGACCCGCTCGTACCTGACCGCTTTCCTGCGCGACTGGGTGCTGTGTGCCGCCTTGCCCATCTGGCTGATTGCCACCTTTGTGGTGATGTTCGCGCGGGTAGACGGCATCTCCATGAACCCGACCTACCAGCATGGTGACGTACTCTTGCTGTACAAAACGCCGCGCTGGCTGCACGCCTGGGGTATTGGCGGCGACTGGCCGAAACGTGGCGAGGTGATCGTGTTCAAGGCGCCGCCCGGCCATCAGGAAAGTTACGAGACCGGCGTGCTCGGCCTGCGTTACCGGCCTTACCTCATCAAGCGCGTGGTCGGGGTTGAAGGTGACCGCCTCGAAATTCGTGAGGGGTTGCTGGTACGCAACGGTGAACGGCTCGCGGAAAGCTACACTACCGGCGAGGCCGGGCAGGACGCGCCTCCCGTAACCGTTCCTCGAAACAGCGTGTATGTCCTGGGCGACAACCGGCGGCTGGGGGACAGCATCGATTCGCGCTACTTCGGGCCAGTGCACCTGCGCGACGTGGCAGGCGTGATCGGCCCGGTCCTGTTTCATGCGCGTGCCCGCGAGGCTGCGGACGAGGTGAGCGCCGACTGACCCCAGCCTCTAATAGAGGTCCTCGGCGCGAAGCAGGCGATCTACGCTGGAGCGCAGAACAGTATCGAGGTTTTCGGTAATTGCGTTCTCGTTTACCGAAGAGGACCGCCCATTCCGACGCGGTGTTTGTACACCAGGTGGCCCCCCAGGTAAGCACTCACACCGATGATCGACAGGCCGCCCAGCGCCAGCATTCGCCCCGCGCGGCGTCTGCCCTTGAGCCGCGCGATCAGCGACAGCAGATAGACTGCCTGGGCCGTTTCGTTCATCAGACCGTGCACCAGCCCGATCCGGCGTGGCAGACGTTTCAGTTTGTGCCAGTCTGTCCAGCCGGCGGCGACGGCCGCTCCTGAACCCAGCAGACCGATGCCCAGCACGGCGTTCGAGCCTTTCTCAAGTCCCTTCACTCCCAGCACTTCCAGCAAATCGAGCACACCGACGGTCACCCAGGCGCCGATGGGCAGCTCGATCAGCACCGGGTGGAGGGGATGCCCGAGGAACTTCCCGTGCAGCACGTCCTCGACTTCATGCCCCAGTTCTCCGGCTGCAGAAAAGCCATCGTGAATGAGCTCCTGCAGGTGATCCGCGTGATCGTCGAGCCAGTCCTGCCGTGCGAAAAAACGGTCCACCTGTTGCGGAAGTTGTGTCGTGTGCATGCCGCTCCTTTCGTGCGTCCTCAGTGTGGGTGGCAAACCGACTCGGAAGGTTGAGACTGCCCTAAACACGGCTGAAGAGCAACGCGTTATTTGGTGTCGTACCAGTTCGGGCCGACGCCGACCTCGACGCCCAGCGGCACTTTCAGGTCGTAGACTTCCAGCATTTCGCGCCGGATCAGCTGTTCGACGTCCTGCGCGACACCTTCCGGCACCTCGACCAGAATTTCATCGTGCACCTGAACCAGCAGCCGTGCGCCCAGCGCAGCCAGCTGTCCTTCCAGCCGGACCATGGCGAGCTTCATGATGTCAGCTGCCGTGCCCTGAATGGGCATGTTGTAGGCGATGCGCTCGGCAGCCTCGCGCACATTCTTGTTGCTGGCGTTGATTTCGGGTACGTAGCGCCTGCGTCCCATCAAGGTCTCGACGTACAGGTGCTCCCGGCAGAAGGCCAGCGTCCGGTCGATGTATTCGCGGATGCCCGGGTAGGTGGCAAAATAGCGCTCGATAAAGCCGGCGGCTTCCGCGTAAGGAATTTTGAGGTCGTTTGACAGGCGGTGCGCGCTCATGCCGTAGAGCACACCGAAGTTGACGGTTTTGGCGGCGCGCCGCTGTTGCGGCTGTACCAGCTCCTCGGAAACGCCCAGCACCTGTGAGGCGGTCCGGCGGTGAATATCGGCGCCGTCGATAAAGGCCTGCTGCATTTTGGGATCGTCGGCGATGTGCGACAGCAGGCGCAATTCCAGCTGGCTGTAGTCGGCGCTGATCAGGCAGTAGCCCGAATCGGCGACAAACCCCTTGCGAATCTCACGCCCGGTTTCCGTGCGAATGGGAATGTTCTGCAAATTGGGATTGAGGCTCGACAGGCGACCCGTCGCCACCGAGGTCTGCGAGAAAGTGGTGTGCAGACGCCCGGTGTGCGGATTGACCAGCTGGGTCATGGCGTCCAGGTAGGTACTTTTCAGTTTGGTCAGTTCGCGGTACTCCAGGAGTGCCGGTATGATCGGGTGCTCGTCGCGCAGCGGTTCGAGGGCACCGACGGCCGTGGAGCGCTTGCCGGTCAGCTTGGTCTTCTTGCTGCTGGCCAGCCCCAGCTCGTCGTAAAGTACTTTTTCCAGTTGGTCGCGGCTGCCGATGGGAAATTCGCGGCCCGCGTGACCATAGATGTCGCTTTCCAGGTTGCCGATGCGCGCACCCATCGACAGGCTCAGCGCGCGGAAGTAGTCGCTGTCGATACGAATACCGTGCACTTCCATCTTGGCCAGCACACTGCTGAGCGGTTTTTCTACCTGGTCGTACAAAATGCGGCGCCGTTCGTCGAGCTTGTCTTGCAGCGCGTCGAGCAGGCGCCCACCGGCCACCGCGCGCCCTGCTGCCTGGTCAGGCCAGGCGTGCCCGAGGTGCTTCTCGCAGGCCAGCTGAGGGGTGGTGACGGCACTGTCGATCAGGTAAGCCATCAGCATGGGGTCCTCACCGGGCAGCACATTCACGCCACGAACCATCAGATGGGTCGCCAGCGCTTTGGCGTTGATGGCGTTCACGCTGCGCTGTCCGACGAACTCGGCCAGTTCCACCTGCTCGAGCACCCGGGCGGCCTCGCCGTCCCAGGTGGCCACCTCGGCCAGCTCGGCTTGCAGGTCGTCTTCACGGGTCAGTCGGTAGCCCCAGATGACCCCTTCGGTGGGGGTCTGCCAGGGCGCCAGCGTGGGCGCCTCTGGCTCGGGCGTCGCCTGGGGCGCGTCGCCGTCGCCCAGCAGACCCATCACGTCACGCACGAGCGAGTTGAACTCCAAATCGCGCAGTTCGGCGAGCAAGGGTTCCAGATCGATTTTTCCGCGCTTTTCGCCGATCTGTACGTCTACGTCGAGATCGGTGACCATGCAGCTCAATTCGCGGCTGAACTTGACGTCCTCGATGCTGGCGGCAATTTTCTCCTGCGCGCCCTTGGGTTTGAGGGTGCCGTTCTGTGCTTCCTGCAGAACGGCGTCCAACGAGCCGTAGTCCTGCAGCAGCTTGGCCGCCGTCTTGGGTCCGATGCCTTTCGCGCCGGGAATGTTGTCGCTGGCGTCTCCGGTCAGCGCACGGAAATCCACCCATTGCCGCACGGTCACGCCGTACTTCTCGTGAATTTCCGCTGGGCCGAGCAATTCTCCGGCAGAATTGATCACGCGCACCTGATCGTCGAGCAACTGGTAGGCGTCACGGTCCGAAGTCAGAATGCGCACCTGGTAACCCTGCGCCTCGGCGCGGCGGGTGATGGTGCCGATGATGTCGTCTGCCTCGTAGCCGGGCATCTCGAAGCGTTGCAAACCCAGCAGGTCGACCAGCTTGCGGATGCGGTTGATCTGTCCGGGCAGATCTTCGGGGGTCTTGGCGCGTCCGGCCTTGTAGCCTTCGAACTGTTCGTGGCGAAAGGTCTTGGCCGGAGCGTCGAACACCACGATTACCTGCTGAGCGTCATTGCGCAGCAGCCGAAGAAGTTGGCGCAGAAAGCCGAAAATCGCCTGCACGCTCTCGCCCTTGCTGGTGGTCAAACTGGAAATGGCAAAGTACGAGCGGTATGCCAGGGCGTGCCCGTCGACCAGCACGACCGTTCCGGGATTTTGGGACACGGGAGCGCTCATGCCGGATTTCCGATGGCAAAAAGCGTGCGGAGCGCGGCCCGGCCGCACGAAGAGGAGACAGACATGCGGTCATTCTACCCTGAGCGTAACGGCCCCTGAAGACGAGGTGGGTGAGTGACAGCGGTTGAGTAGAGAACGAAAGAGGCCACTGCCAGCAGGCAGTGGCCTCTCTGAGGAGTCTTAGAAGGTGTTCGCTCAGCGGTTGCGGCGGCGGCGCAGGCGCTCCATGGCCGCTTCGAGGGAGAGGCGCATGCGCTCGAGGGCCTGCGCGAGGTCGCCGATCTCATCGTTACGCTCGGCGGTAACGGGCGTGTCGAGCTGCCCGAGGCTGATCTTGTCGGCAGCCTGGACAAGGGCCTCGATGGGCTGCACGATCCGGCGTCCGGTGCGCACCGCGAAGAAGGCCGCGACACCCGTGGCCAGCAGAATCAGCATTATCTGAATCAGCACCGACTGCCGGGTGACGCGCAGCGATTCGTCGGCAATGACGCCCACGGCGATGGTGTAGAGCGCTTCGCTGTTCTTGAAGTTTTGGTCCGAGACTTCGGCGGCGACCTTGCGCGTTTCCCCTTGTGCGTCGGTCACGCTGTACACGGCCATCTGCTGCAGCTCGTAGCTGGTGACGGTGGTTTTCTGATTTTCCGGAGCGCGTACCTTCTGTTCCAGGGTGGCCTGGGCATTGCCGACATCCACGCCGCTCTCTTTGAGCTGTTGCAGCTGCAGGGCGTAGCGGTCGGCTGGCTTGTCCCGGCCGACGAAGCTGCTGGCGCCCTGATGCGTGGCCATCCACTGGTTGACCTGCTCGCCCAGCACAAAGTCGGCTTCTTCGTTTTTCGAGCGGAAGAACTGCAGTCCATCGGGCGTGTTGAGGGCCACGAAGCCGACGGCCGGCTGTTGCAGCAGGGTCTTGAGCTGGGTGTCGAGCGCGTTCACGTCGTTGATGTCGACGCTCGTGCCGACACTGGCGGCCAGGGCGCGCGCGCCTTCGCGAATGACCTGCTTCTGCGCCTGAGGAACGCTCAGCAGGGTGCCGGCCACCGAAGCAAGCCCGGCCAGCACGACCGGCAGCAGGGTCGTGACCAGCACGCGCTGACGCAAGCTGAAACGGCGCTCCGGCTTGGTTTCGACGACGGGAACGTCGGCAAAAGTCTGCTCGAGGGTGGGGTTGGTGGGCAGGGTCATGGCGGCCACCGGAGCTGCAGTGATGACCGGCTCCGGCGCGGCGGCAACGGCGGGTGCGGCCACGGGCACGCTCGAAGCGGCGGGCTGCGCGGCGGCCACCGGAGTCACGGACTCGGCCACCACACTGGCAGGTTCGACCGTGCTGACCGGCGCGGGAGTCGGCGCGTCGCCTGCCGGAGGTGATACCTCACGTGGGGCCACAGTGGGTTCGCCGAGCGGCACGACGTTGACGGTCGTGGTGATGTCGTTCTCGACGACTTCTTCCAGGGTGACTTTGAGCCCCATGGTTTCGTAGAGCGACAGCAGGGTATCGGCGCGACTTTTGCTGGTGGGCTTGAGCAGGCGGCCGGGCTTGCGGCTGGCCAGCTTGATGGCCTGGTCTTCGCTCAGGCCAAAACGGGTCGAGAGCCGTTCGGACAATTCGGGGCGCAATTCATTCGGAACGATCTGGGAGAGAACAACGGTGTATTTCATGACAGTCCTTTCGCACGAATGCGCCCCAGAAAGGCGCTGCGTTGCGGTTCACGCAGGTCTTGAGCGACGCGCAGAATCAGGTCGGCCGCGCCGACATCCTCTCCCAGCTCGTCGATGGCGTCTTCCACGATGACCTCGCCCACCGGGCCGATCAACTCTACGGCGGTCTTGCTGACCAAGTCGAACAGGTCTTCGCCGCTCAGCAGTGGGGCGGAAGTGCTCTCCACCGGGGTAGCACGGTCACCGACCGCCGCGAGGGCCAGCCCGAGATGCTGCTCGATGGCTTTCAGGGCGCTCTGTACGTCGCCTACGGCCATCCCGAGCTGACTGGCCATGACCGCGACACTGTGCTCGCCGTTGATCAGGTCGGCGACCCGCCAAAGTGCAAAAGGCAGCATGGTGTCTTCCTGCAGCGGGGTCGGCAGGGGAACCGAGGTGGCGTTCATGCCTGCTCGCCCAGGCCGCTCTGTGCCCAGAGGCTGTGGCCGTGCAGGGCGTCGAGCGGCAGTTCCCCGGCGCGGCGTCCTGCCCGCACCAGGGTCAGCGCGTACGCGTCGCGCAGCGCCGCAAGCAGCTCGTCGGCGGGCACGCTCTGGACGAGTTGCAGTTGTCCACTTTCATACACGACTTCTCGGGCGAAGGGATCAAGGCAGAGGTGATCGTCGGCCAGCTCCAGCGCGCTGGCGCGCCAGTGTGCTGCCACGTCGAAATGCCGGGCGGCAACGTTGAGGGCGGTGTTGTAAAACTCGATCACGCTTTCGGTCGATACCACTTCGCGGGGCGCCGCGATGAGGGTTACCCGCTCGCCTGCACGGGCGAGCGGTCCGTGCAGGTGCTGACCGGCATGCCAGTAACTGTCCCCTGCGGGACCACGGATAACGCCGCTGAACGCCTGCAGGGTGCGCCCTGTCTGCAGATCCTCCCAACGCTGTTCTTCGCCTTGCAGAGTTGTGTCGCGACATTGCCATGCCAGACGGGCGACCTGACTGTCGAGCAAATAAAGGCTCAGCGAGCCACGAGGAAAATGGAGGGCCAACGTGACGAGATCGTCCTCGGAATTGTCGCTGTAGCCACCGAGGGCTTCACCGTCTGCCCAAAAGAAACGGGCGCGCCTGTCGTTCTGACGGACCTCCAGGGCACCGCTGAAATGGTCCCGCCTTTTCAGGTCGGCGAAGACTTCCGGCCACGGCCAGAAATCGGAAGAGATTTCACTGTATGCAGCTTGATCGTGGGGGAGCTGAGGCCAAAGATGAGACATAACTTGGGGTGAGTTTACCGGGTCTCATGGCCTTCATGTTAAGGGAGTACATCGTGCGCGCATTTATTGCTCATCAAGTGAAGAGCTCAAGCGGCGGGCGTGAGAGTGCCAAGAAGGGAGGGTGCCCGAAGGCACCCTCCCTGTGAAGGTATCCGCCTCAGAGTTGCGCGAGCAGTTCCTGAACCCGTGTTTTCAGATCACCGCGCGATTGGGGCGCGCCCAGCTGGTGAAGGCCACCGTGGTAGGCGTCGGGGTCACCGAAAAGACGGCTGAGGAGTTCGAATTCACGTTGGGACCGCAGGTTGGCGTCGTCGCGGAAATAGTTGACGTAAGCTTCCTGAAACTGCCATTCATTCAGTTCGTCGTTCAAAAACTGGTGCATCAACTGCTTGTAGGGCTCGATGTTGGTGGAAATGCCCTCGGCAGTGTCTGTCCGCAGGGGAACGTGCGCTTCGAACACCGGGGCCAGGGCCTGAGGCGTGATGTCCCAGTTGTCCACATCGAAAACGCTCTGGCCATTCTTGAAGAGCAGAAACTGGGGGGAGTGGTGACGAACGCCGGTTCGCTCGGCCACGTGATTGGAGGCCGGACGCCAGTCCACGACCCGGATGAATCCGACGGGAAGTTCATGGCGCGCCAGGTAGGTTTCCAGCACTCCAAAGCCCTGCATGGTCTTGTGGCAGGTCCCGGCCTTGAAGATGGCGGCCAAGGGGAACTGCGCAAGGAAAGTCTCGACTTCGTCCGGAGTGGTCAGGGGAACGAGTTGCGTCATGACATCAGTCTACCTCACGCTTTGTAAAACAAAGTGAACCCATCATGTTCGGGCCCGTTGTGCACTTTTCTGGTGTCGAACTCGAACTTTTTGGCTCAGATGAAAAAGTAAAAAAATGAGGGTGCGCTAAGCACTGAACCGTTTTACCGCACGCTTGATGTATAATGTACGCAATACGTATTCAATCCTGACTTTGCGAATTCTAAATAATCCGCATAGAGACGGCAATTATGGAAACGGTTCATCCCTGTATACTCACGTCATGACTTACGTTGCATATGAGGCTCTTGAAGTTACCCCCGCCGTACTCGCGCACCCTGAATTGGCGCAGCGCTGGAAGTACGCGGCCCAGAACAACCTGATCAAAGCCGTCGGCCGTGGGCGCTACAGTGCAGTGCTAGACGAACGTCTGGCCACCGCGCTCCGTCACACCCTGCCTGAGGTGGTCATGTACTGTTACAACGACGGTGATGACACCATCTGTATCGGTGCCCCTGCCTGAACCCTGAACTGCGCAAGCACGAACCGCGCCATCCGGTAACCATGCAGCAACGAAGGGCCCCATGTGGGGCCCTTCGCCGTTTGTCCGCCTCTGCACGAACCTTTGCCCGGCAGTTACACGGACGAACGTGTCACCGAGGCGTACAGTGCCTGATATTGCCGGGCTGCACGGTCCCACGAGAAATCAAGCTTCATGCCGCGCTCTATCCGGGTTCTCCAGAGGGCCGGATCGTCAAATTCCTTGCGGGCCAGTCGTGCCACGCGGGCCAGGGCGGTCGAACTGCACTTCTGGAACAAAAAGCCGACGTCGCGTGGAACGCTGTCGTGCAGCCCTCCCGTGTCCCGCACAATCGGCACTGCCCCATAGCGAAGCGCGATCATCTGCGAAAGCCCACACGGCTCGAAGCGGCTGGGCATCACGAATGCGTCGGCGCCGGCATAGATGCGGTGGGCCAAAGGCTCGTTCATTCCGCGCAGGTAGCGCACACCCTTGCCGTCCCATTCCTGCAGACTTGCTTCCAGACGAGGATCGCCGCTGCCCAGTACCACGACGTCCCAATCCCGGGTCAATTCGGGTAAGGTGTCCACCAGCAAGTCGATGCCCTTCTGCTCCACGAGGCGGGTCACGGTTGCCAGCACCGGTTTGCCACGTAGACCCAATTCGCTCCGCAGGGCCTTGACGTTGGCCGCTTTACCCTTCGCGGTCTTGAACGGCCTGATCTCAGGGTCGTTGCGTGGATCCCACCGTTCCAGATCGAGCCCATTCAGGATGCCGTGAAGCTGCCCCCGGACGTACCGTGCCCGCAGAATTCCATCGAGCCCTTCACCCAGGGCCGGCGTGGTGATTTCGCGCGCGTAAGTCGGGGAGACGGTGGTGATCGCATCGGCATAGACCAGACCGGCCTTCATCAAGTTGATGTCACCGTGAAATTCGATGCCCTGGGGTGAATAGGTTTCCTGCGGCAAACCCGTCCAGGCGAATGCGTCCCACCCTGACCAGCGGCCCTGGTACTGCAGGTTGTGAATGGTGAACAGGCTGGGCAGTTTCCGCTCGCGTGCGAAGTAGCAGAGCAGCCCCGCGCCCCAGTCGTGCGCGTGCAGCAGATCGAAGCTCAGGCCGTACGCATCGAGCGTGGGCAGGGCCGAGCGGCAAAAGCGGATAAATCGCCAGACATCATCGCTGGCGTACATGCCACTGCGGTCGAATTCGGGCAGGCCGAGAAACAAAAAACGTACCCCGGCCTGCACCACCTCGCCCAGGTGCACTTCGCCCTGCTCAAACACTGTGGTGGGTCGGGGCGAAATGTCACGGTACCACGGGCTGAGCACCGTGACCTCGGCACCGTGCTGTGAAAGAGAACGAGGAAGGGCGTCCAGGACGTCGGCCAGACCTCCCGTACGCGAAAACGGAAAGACTTCCGAAGCGACGTGTAAGACGCGAAGGGCGCTGCTCATTCGCCAAGTCTACCCACACTGCGGGTCAGGCGACATTCACGATCAGACATCCTGGAAGTTTCGGCGCCAAAGTGCGCTGCTGATCGGGTTCGTTTGACAAGGCATCGGTGGATTGCTATAGTCCCTTTCGCTGCAAAGCCTCGGGCTCTTAGCTCAATGGTTAGAGCAGTCGGCTCATAACCGATTGGTTACAGGTTCAAGTCCTGTAGGGCCCACCAGCACATTTCGGGCGGTTAGCTCAGCGGTAGAGCACTCGCTTCACACGCGAGGGGTCGTAGGTTCAAATCCTATACCGCCCACCAAAAAACCTCGGCTGAGCCGAGGTTTTTTATTTTGTTAGAGCTGTGGGTACAACAGCGTGACAGACCACTGACAGACAAAACCTGAAGCTGCGCCCGACAGCGAGGGGATCAGTTTTTCAGGCGCCCGAGCAGCGTGAGCGCTTCGGCACGGAGCGTTTCGAAGGTTGCGGCGGCGTAAGGGGCGCGGACGAAACGCTGGCGCAGGCCTTGTACGGAGGGCCAAAGATCGGCACGCTCCTGCGTCCGCACGTCCACGTACGCTTCAGCGATCGCGCGCAAGGCGAGCCGCCGCGCACTTTCCACTTCGTTCATGCCTTCATAGTATTAGAGCTGTCTGAAGCGCTGCTGACGCTCACCGCGCGAACTTGTCAGCATGAGCTGCATGAAAACTTGCTCTCGATACGAGGACGCTGCCTGAGGGTCCGTGGCGCGTCAGAATAAAGCATCATGTCCACGTTGCCCCTGATCGTCGTCGGCGCGTCGGCCGGAGGGCTCGAGCCACTCCAGGAGCTGCTCGCAAATCTACCACCAAATTTTCCGGCGGCGGTGTTCGTGGTGCTGCACCTCGCACCGCATGCGCCCAGTCGCCTGGCCGAAATTCTCGATCGGGCCGGGCCGCTTCCCGCGCTGCACCCCACGGACGGGGAACACATCCGGGCGGGCCGGGTGTACGTCGCGCGGCCCGACCACCACCTGCTGATCGAGGGAGAGCAGGTGGGCATGAAGCGCGGCCCGAAGGAAAACCGCTTTCGTCCTTCGGTGGACGCGCTTTTTCGCTCGGCGGCGTACACGGGGGGCGTGGACGTGATCGGCGTGGTGCTGAGCGGCGTACTGGACGACGGCACCTCGGGCCTGTGGACCATCAAGCGCCTGGGTGGGCTGGCCCTTGTGCAAGACCCGGCCGAGGCGCAGTTCGGCGCGATGCCCGAAGCCGCCCTGCAGCACGTCGAAGTGGATGAAGTCGCGCCCGCGCGGGAACTCGCCGGGGTGCTTTCACACTTGCTGTGCACGCGCGCGGAAAGCAGCAGCGCCCGCGGGGCGGAGGTCGTCATGAACGAAGAGGAGCGCCAGCGCCTCGAAATGGAAGTACAGTTGGCGGAAGGAAAGCATGCGCGCTGGCTGGAACTGTTTTCCTTCGCCGAGCCTTCGAGTTACGCCTGCCCGGAATGCCACGGGGTGCTGCACCGCTTTCAGGAAGGCAGCCTGACGCGTTTTCGCTGTCATACCGGGCACGCCTACACCCTGAACGCTTTGCTCTCGGAAATGACGGGCGCCATCTCCGAGCAGCTCTTTCAGGCCCTGCGCGCCACCAACGAAAGCGTGCTGCTGCTGGGTCAGCTGGCCCGTCAGGCGCGCGAGCAGCACGACGCGCAGCGCGTGAGCTGGTTGCAAAGCAAGAGCCGTGAGATCGAGCGGATCTCGCGCGAGTTGCAGCTGATGCTGACGCAAAGCGAGCAGTTCAGCCTGGACGAACTGCCCTCCCCCGGTGCGCCCGGCTGACCGCGGCCTTCATCCAGGCAACGTCCAGGGAACAGGTGCACTTCACACATCGGGATGGAGTAGGGTGAACTTACCCTTGCTGCGCGCGCGTGTGTCCGGGGCTGACCTTCAGCCGAAGGCACCCACGTGCTCGCGGAGCCGCGTAGGACCGTACCCTTCATGGGCCACACAACGCTGTACGGCGTTGATGGCTCCTGGGTCCTCGTAGAGTTCGGCCGCAGAAGGTGTGTTTATGTCAGAAGGTCCTGAAGTTACTGTTACTGTGTGCGCTGAGCCGTTGTCCGGTCCGTCGGGGGCGGTTCTGAGCGAGTTGAGGCGTCGTGCGCGGGCGCTGGACAGCGCCATTCGGGAGTGCGCCGAGCGGGTCGCGTCGTCGCAGGCGCGCCTTGCGCGCTCACGGGCAACACTCGCGCTCTGCCGCACCCTGGATTAAAGCGGTGGTCAGAGGCATTGATCGGATTCTGATCAATGCTTCTGGCCGAGCGGAGCGAGTAAACCCGGCGCTGGAGCGTTTGGGAATGGAATCGATGGAGTGCTTTCCGCCATCAATGGAACGAACCAACGCTCCAGGGTGCGGTGTCGGGCAGGCGTGTGAACGGCGCTGAGCCCTGGTGGGCTCAGCGCGGATCGCCCTGCTGAAGGTCGCTCGCCGTGACGTCCCAGGAGAGGTCTTCACCCTCCAGGGCGGCGCGGTGCAGCAACTCCGTCACGTCCTCAAGGCGCAGCAGGTACAGCGCGGCGTGGTCGTCCTCACTGAAGACGGGCGTGACCTCGGTTTTCATTTTGCGCGAACCGTGCTGCGGCAGGTTGAGGTTCAGCACGTAATTCAGCAGCGGCTCTTCGGTGGCGATGACGTGCCGCAGTTCCTGGTGCAGTTCGGGAGTGTCGAGCACAAAGTTGCCCAGGTCGTACAGGCGCTGCCCGGTGGCCTGCGCGGCGTCGGTGCCGAGCAGGGCGTAGAGGGCGTCGTTGCCGCTGACCAGCTTCAGGTCATGGTCGAAGACGGCCAGCGGATCGTTCAGGGCATTCAGGGAAGCCTGCGAGACCGCGAGCGACAGCTGCAGCTGCTGTTCGAGCCCCTTGATGGTGCCGACGTTCGTGAAGGTCACCACGACCCCGTCGATGAAGTTGTCCGAAGTGCGGTACGGGCTGATGCGCATCAGGTACCAGGCGTTGTCGTGCGTCTGTACCTGCGTCTCCAGCGGAACAAGGGTGGCGAGCACCCGCTGGACGTCCTGGATGAAGTGGTCGTCGCGCAGGTTGAGGCTGATGTCGGTGATGGGCCGCCCGACGTCCGCCGCGATCAGGTTGATGACGCTCGTGATGCCGGGCGTGAAGCGCTTGACGCGCAGGTCGTTGTCGAGAAACACCGTGGCGATGCCGGCGCTGTCGAGCAGGTTGCGCATGTCGTCGTTGGCCTGCGCGAGGTCGTGAATGACCCGTTCGTGCTCGGCGTTGATGGTGATCAGTTCCTCGTTGAGCGACTGCAGTTCTTCCTTGGAGGTGACGAGTTCCTCGTTGCTGCTCTGCAGTTCTTCGTTGGTGGTCTGCAGTTCCTCGTTGGTGCTCTTGAGTTCCTCCATCGACACGGCCATCTCTTCGATGTTGGCCTGCAGGGACTCTCTGGCATGTCTGAGTTCCTGTTCGAGCGCGCGCGTGCGATCGGTGTTGGGGGCGGCGCCCGGAACGTCGGGCGGCGCGGCGTGCTCGTGAAACACGATCATCAACAGCGGCTCCACGGTGCTCAGCGGACGCACCATGAGGTCGAGTGTGAACGAAGCGCCGTCGGCGTTCAGGTACACTCCGGACAGCGTGACTTCGCGGCGTTCGGCAACGGCTTCGCGCAGCGCGGCGGGCAGTTCGTAGCGCAGACCGTCGCGCGCCATCTCCAGCACGTTCATGTTCGCCTTGCCGGGCTGCAGTTCGAGGTAACGGGCGGTGCGTCCGTTCACGAACAGGATGTCTCCGCGTTCGTTCACGACCACCGCGGGCGGCGCAAAATCGCTGAGCAGCACGTTCTGCGCCATCTGCGGCACGTCACCACGCGGGCTTGGCGCGGGCACGCTGGGTCTGCTGGGCACGCTGGCTGGGCGGCCCATCAGGTTCTGCCCGATGGGCAGCGCGCCGGGCGCGCCTTCTCCCCGGCGGTAGATGCGCCAGCGGGCGTTGAGGGTCGTGAAGCGCTGATGCTCACGGTCCGGTCCGGCGGTTTCACTGGCACCCAGGAACATCAGCCCGTGCGGCCGCAGCGCGTAGTGAAACAGCACCATCACCTGCTTTTGCAGCTCGCCGCTGAGGTAGATCAGCATGTTGCGGCACGTCAGCAGATCCAGGCGCGTGAACGGCGGATCGCCGAAGGTGTTGTGCAGCGCGAAGATCACCGAGTCACGAATTTCGCCGCACACCACGTAGCCGCCGTCTTTGGCGCTGAAGTAGCGCGCGAGGCGCTCCGGGGTGAGGTTGTACTCGATGCTTTTCGGGTACCACGCGAAGCGGGCCTTCTCGATGACTTCCCGGTCGATGTCGGTGGCGAACACCTGCACCTTGAGGGTGTGGCGGCTGCCGAGCTCATCGATCAGTTCGTGCAGCAGCATCGCGATCGAGTAGGCTTCCTCGCCGGTGGAGCAGCCCGCCACCCACACCCGGAACTGATCGACTTCCTGCTTGTTCATCAGGATGTAGCCACGCAGGTGTTCCTTGAGTTCCTCGAAGGCTTCGGGGTCCCGAAAGAAGCTGGTGACGTTGATGGTGAGGTCGCGCAGCAGCTCCTCGACTTCCCCCGGATGGTCCTGCAGCAGGCGCAGGTAACGGGCGGCGTGCGTGATGCGGTGGCCTTTCATGCGGCGGTCGATGCGGCGCACCAGGGTGCTTTTCTTGTACTGCGTGAAGTCACGCCCGGTGCGCGAACGGACCAGCAGCAGAATTTTTTGCAGGGCGGGGTCGGCCTGGCCTTCGGCGAGGCTCAGTTCGCTGCCGCCCGCCGTGTGCGTCGCGAGGGCGTACAGCCGCTGCGCGAGCTCCTCGGGAGGCAGCACCAGATCTGCCAGACCGGTCGCGGCGGCAGCGCGCGGCATGGAGGCGTACTCGGCGCTGTCGGGATCCTGCACCAGCACCAGACCGGAGTGTTCCTTGATGGCGGTGACGCCGCGCGTGCCGTCGCTGCCCGCGCCCGAGAGCACCACCGCGGCGGCGCGTTCACCCTGGTCAGCCGCGAGGCTTTCGAAAAAGGCGTCGATGGGCATGCCCTGATCGCCGTCCGGGCCGAGCAGCAGCATGCCCTGCAGGATGCCGAGTGACCGTCCGGGCGGCACGACGTACACGTGATCGGGCTGGACCTGCAGGCCATCCTCGATTTCCACGACCGGCAGGGCGGTGCAGCGCGAGAGCAGTTCGGGCATCAGGCCCTTGTGGTGCCCGTCGAGGTGCGGCACGATCACGAAAGCCAGGCCGCTGCCCGTCGGCAGGCTCAGAAAGAAGCGTTCGTAGCCGTCGAGCGCTCCGGCTGAACCGCCGATCCCCACGATAAAGGGAGCCGCGCCAGGAGGGGAGGGAATGGTGTTGTCATCGGGCATGGCTTGACCTCGGCAGGAACGACCCGACGTGACGTACACCGAGCACCAGCTGTTCCCTTTCTGCGGTCATTCTAGCGCCCCCACCGGCGCTCATCCTGCCTTGAGGCACCCTTTCGGCAACGGGCTCGGCAGACCCGCCACGCGGAGAGCGGCGGTATCGTATGGCAACCTACTGGATCACCGAAATGACTCTCTGCTTATGAACCCACTTGACTTTCCCGACGATTCGACTGCCCAGCTGCGGCGGCGCGCCGAGCTGGAACTCGACGGTCAGCTTGACGGCTCGCTTCAGGAGAACCCGAACGATCCACAGGCCCTGGTCTGGCAGCTCAAGCGTTCGCAGCAGGAACTGCTGGTGCACCAGGTGGAGCTGCGCATGCAGATGGAGCAGTTGCAGCAGACCAACCTGGAGTTGCAGCAGGCGCGCGACGAGTACCTCGATCTGTATGATTTCGCTCCGGTCAGTTACCTCACGTTCGACCGCACCGGGCAGATTCTGCAGGCGAACCTCACCGCGGCCCGCCAGTTCGCCCTGAGCCGCGAATCGCTGCTGCGCCGTCGCCTCTCCTCGCTGTTGGAGCCGCAGGATGTCAGCACCTTCGCGCTGTTCCTGCGCCGGGTTTTCGAAACAGGCGAAAAACGCACCACCGAACTGCGCTTCGTCGGCGCGCATGGAATGATCTTTCACGCGCAGGTGGAATGCAGCGTCAGTCCGGGCGAAACGTGCCGCGCCGCCATCATCGACATCAGCGCGCAACGCCGCGCGCAGGAAGAAGTGCTGCGCCTCAACACCCACCTCGAAGAGCGCGTGCAGGAACGCACCGCGCACATCCGCGAGCTGAGCGAGGAGCACGAAACCTTCGTCTACGCCGTCGCGCACGATCTGCAAGTTCCCCTGCGGCACATTCGCAGTTTCACGAACATGTTCGTCAAGCACCAGAACAGCCCGGACGAGCAGGAAGCGCGGCACGCGCAGCACATCGTGAACTCGGTGGAGCGCATGGAGCAGCTGCTGAACGCCTTGCTGCTGTTCTTCCGCACCAGCCGCCAGCGGGTGCGTTTCGTCGCGGTCGACCTCAACCGTGTCATGTTCGAGGTGCGCAAGGACCTGCAGAGCGAACTGGAAGGCCGCGACGTGGCCCTTACCAGCGACCCGCTCCCCACCGTGACGGGCGACAGCACCACCTTGCAGCTGGTGTTCAGCAACCTGCTCGCCAACGCCCTCAAGTTCACCCGTACCCGCGAGGCCGCCCGGATTCACGTGTGTGTGCGTGACACCGCGCGCGAACACGTGATCTGCGTGGAGGACAACGGCGTCGGCTTCAACATGCGCCAGAAAGAGCGCCTGTTCAGCATGTTTCAGCGGCTGCACAGCGAGCGTGACTTCGAGGGCACCGGCATGGGCCTCGCGCTCGTGCGGCGCATCGTGCTGCGTCACGGCGGGCGGGTGTGGGCCGAAGGCAAAGTCGGTCAGGGCGCGACGTTCTACTTCTCGCTGCCTAAAAGGCTGCCCGATCCCGAGTGAAATTTCTGTGGTACCCCAAAGCGATTCGCGTCGCTGAAGCAGGGCGCCCCCAAAACAGCACCCCCAAAAGGGATACCTAAAGATTCGCCCACCCTCCTCTCGCCTGACGGCAACGGAAAGCGGGCAGGCTTGAGGCATGCAGACAGAGCGCCTCGTGGTGATCGGTGGGTCCGCCGGAGCGCTCGACGCGCTGCGCGCCATCGTTCGTGACCTGCCCCGCGATTTTCCCGCAGCGGTGCTGGTCGTGGTGCACATTTCGCCTGACTTTCCCAGCCGACTGGCCCAAATCCTGAACGACAGCGGACCGCTCGAAGCGTGCCATGCACGGGACGGCGACCCGCTGCGCGCGGGCGTGATCCACGTGGCGCCGCCCGATCATCACCTGCTGGTGCAGCGCGGACACCTGCGCCTCACCCGCAGCCCCAAGGAAAACCGCGCGCGGCCCAGCATCGACGTGCTGTTCCGCTCGGCAGCGTACACGCACGGCGCGGGTGTGATGGGCGTGCTGCTGAGCGGCATGCTCGACGACGGCACCTCGGGCCTGTGGACCATCAAGCAGCTCGGCGGGCAGGTGATCGTGCAGCATCCCGAAGAAGCCCCGCAACCCTCGATGCCGCTCAGCGCCCTGCGGCAGGTGGAAGTCGACGAGGTGCTCGGCGCAGGGCAAATCGGCCCCCACCTGAGCGAATGGGCCTTCGCGGCGGGCCCTCTGGAGGAACACGTGACGCTGGATGACGAACAGAGACGACGCCTTGAGGTCGAGCTCGGCGTGGCCACCGAAGACAACGCCTTCGAGCTGGGCGTGCTGCAGCTCGGGCCGCTCTCGCCATTTACCTGCCCGGAGTGCCACGGTGTGATGGTGCAGATCAAGGAAGGAAACTCCAGCCGTTTCCGCTGTCACACCGGACACGCCTTCTCGCCTTCCTCGCTGCTCGCCGAGGTGCGCGACAGCGTCGAAGCGTCCCTGTGGAGTGCCGCGCGCGCCCTCGACGAGAACGTCATGCTGCTCGAACACCTCGCCCGGCACTTCGGTGAAGCGGGCGAGGAAGGACCCCGAGAAGCCTTCACGCACGAAGCGCTGCACGCGCGCGAGCAGGCCCGCCTGGTGCGGCAGTCGGCGCTGCACGCCAAAGACCAGAGCGACGGCCGCCTGTTGCAGTTCGCTCTTGAGAGCGAACAGGGACAGGCCCGCTAGGACCGACTCTACAGGTGCGCGCCGTCCGATCAGGCGGGTTCGTGCAGCTGCACGCTGGACAGCGTCGGCTGCGGAATGCGAATGCGCGGCGCTCAGGTGCTGGTGCCGCTCCAGCTGTGGCTGCCGTCCTGAACACTGACGCGCCGGTTTACCTGAATACTGGCGTGGTCGACGGCGTGATCTGCATGGTCAGCCGGTTTCCGAAACGCGCGATTAGAAAGGCGCCGAGGCGCGTACCGCCGTCGAAGATGACGTTACACGGAACGACACGGAACGCGCCACGGTCCTGAACGGGCGCGCCGGGCAGCGTTTCGGGCGCTGGAAGCCCCCGGCTGGCTGCTGACGTGGCAGTGTTGCCACGCTGCCGACAATGCCAACATTCGCTCGTTGCAGGGTGCCTTCGGGAGAGTTTCATCTCATAAATTAACTTATAAACTCATCTCTATATCATAAGAATCTCACGTCTGGCACGGAAGTTTAATGATTTCTTTGTCAGAATTTTGCAAGAGCTGCTTTTGTAACCTGTGCGCATGACACACAAGAGCAGCTCGCTGGACGGTATCCCGAATGCGCTCGAATTCTACCTGCTGAGCCGCGCCTGCGCGGACGGTACCCCCGAAGAGGGCATGATCGGTGAACTGCTGGAGCACGAGGCCCAGTTCGCCCTGATGGCCATGCTCAAGGCCGGACGCCTGAAGCTGGTCAACGGTGGATACGCGCTGACGTATGCCGGCGAGGACCGCCTGGACGAACTGTTCGAGCAGGCCGACGTCGTCGAAGAAGATCTGCCGTCGCGCGTCCTGCGCCTCATGGCGACCCTGGCGGACCTCGACGTACACCAGATTTCGCGGGCCCTGGGAGTCAAGCTGGGCAGCGCGACCCGCTCGACTTCGTACCTGCTGCAAGAGGGTCTGCTCTCCCGTCGCCCCAAGCCCAGCGGTGGCCACCGTGGCCGCACGGCGTACGTGTACGTTCGCGCTGCCTGACCCCCGCTACGCCTGACCAAGCCGGTCCCGGCTCCTTCGAGTTCAGGAGGCAACGCATGAAGCGCAACATGAAGGACATCACCACGCCCGAATTGCCCGTCGTTCCTGCTTTGCCCGACCACGAAGAAAACGAAGCGCGCCGCCGCGCCCTCAACAGCTATTGGCACGAGCGCCTCGCACGAGAGGACTCGCCAAGCGAGGTTCGCCCGGCCCGCTCACCCCTGACCGCGTAGTACCCGTCCATTGTCCCAAAATCCGGCTGATTCTTGTGTCTGAAAGCCCGCGCATTGGCGCGGGCTTTCTCTGGCCTGTTTCTCTGGCCTGTTTCTCTGGCCTGTTTCTCTGGTCTGTTTCTCTGGTCTGGGCGGCCTGCCAGTCTGCACACACGAAGGGTCCTCGGCCCCAGTTCAGCCCAGCAGGTCAGGCCGCCGGGCAGAACTGTGTGCGCGCAGATACTCGAGGACTTCCGAGGCATGTG
The DNA here is from genome assembly GCF_000317835.1 of Deinococcus peraridilitoris DSM 19664. Classification (NCBI taxonomy): domain Bacteria; kingdom Thermotogati; phylum Deinococcota; class Deinococci; order Deinococcales; family Deinococcaceae; genus Deinococcus; species Deinococcus peraridilitoris. The sequence goes on from NC_019793.1 coordinate 3,178,228, forward strand.
TATTCGGGTCGACCTGTACCCAATGGTGGGCGATGACGCCCTCAGGCGAAATCAAGAATGTCTGGCGTTTGGCCCGGTGGGTGGACTCGCCATCGATGAGATCGTCCTCGCGCACGCCGAACAACTCGATCAGTTGCTGGGTGCTGTCAGTAAACAGCGGAAACTGCAAGCGGCAGATCTCACGAAACGTGACTTGTTGGGCCACCGTATCACTGCTGATTCCCAGCAGCCGAGCATGGAGGTGCTCGAATTCCGGCAGCAGGGCCTGAAAACGGCGTGCCTGGAGCTGGCAATGTGTGGTGTTCGAGCGCGGAAAGAAAAAGACCACCACCCACTGACCACGCCACTCGGAAAACCGGAGCACTTCTGCGCCGCTCACTGCGTCCGGGACGCAAGCACCAACTTGTAGGGCCATGTCTCAGACTGTACTGCACGCTGGAGAGACACAGCCGGGGTGGCAAACAGCGCCACGCCCATTCGCCTTGCCGGAAACCGCACGCAGTGCATGAAGGCCGGGCGCTGAAGTGGACCGGCGGCCTTCTCACCGGTTTACACGAGACTATAAGCGAGTCTCGTCCGTTGCGCACTCATTCTCTCCGACTGCAGGAGGACCGATGACCACCACGACCCAAAACCCGTGCCCGTTTCCCTTCCGTCCCGCCGAAGCTGCGCGGCCAGGCGAGCAAAAGACCAACCAAGGCGCACCTCACGTGGGCCCTGCAATCGTGCGGGATCCCAGCGGCGTCTTTCACGTGCATGGCTTCGACGCGGCCCGCGCGGTACTGCGCAGCGAACTGGTCAGGCAGGCCGGATTCGGTGCGGAGCTCGTGAGCGAGGTCGCGGTGCTGAACAACGACCCGGTGCTGTTTGCCGAGGGCGAGCAGCACCACGAGATGCGCCGCCAGACCGCCCGCTATTTCACGCCCACTGCCGTGACGTCGTACCGGCGCATGATGGAAGGGCTGGCCGACGATTTGGTCGGTGAGCTGGTGACACGCGGGCACGCCCGGCTGGACGAGCTCAGCCTGCGCCTGGCAGTGCGGGTCGCGGCGCAGGTGGTCGGCCTGACCGACAGCCGGCTTCCCGGCATGGGACGGCGGATAGAGGCCTTTGTCCAGGGTGGCGCGAGTGCCCAGGCAGGCGGCGCCTTTTCGCGCCGTCTGGCGGGCCTGCGCAATCGGGCGCAACTGCTGAGCTTTTATCTGCTCGACGTGAAGCCTGCCATCCGCAAACGACAGCGTCGGGCCCAGGATGACGTCATTTCGCACGTGATCAGCAAGGGTTACACCGACCTGGAGGTGCTGACCGAGTGTCTCACGTACGGCACGGCAGGTATGGTGACCACCCGCGAGTTCATCTGCGCTGCGGCCTGGCACCTGCTGGAACATTCGGATTTACGACGCGAGTACCTGTTCGCCTCCCAAAGTGAACGGCACGCCATCCTGCACGAAATTCTGCGGCTGGAACCGGTGGTGGCCCGGCTCGTCCGGCGTGCGACGGCGGACTTGTCGGTTGGTGAGACCCACATTCCCCAACATAGCCTGATCGTCCTGCATCTCCAGGATGTCAACGCCGACGCGGACACCGTCGGCCCGTTGCCGCGCTCGCTGTGCCCCCATCGTCCGCTGCCGCGTGGGGTCCAGGCGCCCGTGATGAGCTTCGGTGACGGTCATCACCGCTGCCCGGGCGCCTTCGTGGCCATTCAGGAAAGCGACGTTTTTCTGCGGCGCCTGTTGTGGCTGCCCGATCTGAAGGTAGTCTCACCCCCGCGCTTGGGGTACAACGAGCTGATTCACGGCTACGAGCTGCGGGGCTTCCAGCTGTCGGTGGGAGCTGGCTGAGCCGTTGGGGCGATCCGGATTTGTTCGCGCTCCTCGGCCCTTGCACGCCGGCTTGCTCTAGCATGACGGCGTGAATCTCCCGGTGCGTGACGCGCTTCCCGAGCTGAAACGAACCTTGCAAAACAGCGAAATCGTCCTCTTCCAGGCGCCGCCCGGCGCGGGCAAGAGCACGCTGCTGCCGCTGGAACTGCTGGGTGAGGACTGGCTGGCAGGGCAAAAAATCATCATGCTGCAGCCGCGCCGCCTGGCGGCCCGTGGAGTCGCGGTGCGCATGGCCGAAATGCTGGGAGAGGCGGTTGGGGAGAGCGTCGGTTACCGGGTTCGCTTCGAATCGCGCGTGAGCGCCCGGACCCGCATCGAAGTCGTCACCGAGGGCATTCTGACACGTTTCCTGCAGCGGGACCCGTCACTGCCCGGCGTCGGTCTGGTGATCTTCGACGAGTTCCACGAGCGTTCCCTGAACGCCGATCTCGCCTACGTCCTGACCCGCGAGGTGCAGGGCGCCCTGCGTGATGACCTGAAAGTGCTGATCATGTCCGCCACCCTGAATGAGGACCTGCCGCGCGCGCTCAAACTGAACGCCCCGGTCCTGAGCGCGCCCGGTCGGCCTTTTCCCGTGGAGGTGAGGTACGCCCCGAATGATCCGGGTGGGCCGCTGGCTGACCTGGTGACGCAGGCCGTCACGCAAGCGTTGCAGGACCTGGAAGGTGACGTACTGGCCTTCCTACCGGGAAGCGGTGAAATTCGCCGCGCGCAGGCAGCGCTGCAGGAGCGCCATCCCGAAGTGCCCATATTGCCGCTGTACGGCGACTTGCCCCCGGCCGAGCAGCGCCGCGCGATTTTGCCCGATCCGCAGGGCGCGCGACGGGTGGTGCTGGCCACCTCGATCGCTGAGACGAGCCTGACCCTGGAGGGGGTGCGGGTGGTGGTGGACTCGGGATTTTCGCGCGTGTCACGCTTTGACGCCGCAAGTGGCCTGACACGCCTCGTGACCGAGCGGGTCACCCGCGACGCCGCCGATCAGCGTGCGGGCCGTGCGGGCCGCACCGCGCCCGGAGTGTGCCTGCGGTTGTGGAGCGAGCGCACCCACGCCCTGCTGGCAGCGCAGCGCAAGCCCGAGATTCTCGAAGCCGACCTCGCGCCCACTGTGCTGGAACTGGCCCGTTGGGGCGTGCGTGACGCGGCGAGCCTGCCCTGGCCGGACGCTCCCCCCGAGCGACACCTGCAGGCCGCGCGCGCCCTGCTGTCACAACTCGACGCACTCGACGAGGACGGCCGCCTGACCGGACGGGGCGGGGAACTGCTCGACATTCCCACCCACCCGCGCCTCGCGCACCTGCTGCTGGAAGGCTGCCAAAGCGGCAACACCGCTCTTGCGTGCGACGTGGCCGCGCTGCTCGAAGAGCGCGATCCGCTGGGACGTGAAGCGGGAGCGGATCTGGCGACTCGCGTGGAGGCCCTGCGCGCTTTCCGGGCAGGCGTGAGGCGCGTGGGCGCAGACCGGGGCGTGCTTGAGCGAATCGAGCGGCTCTCGGCACAGTGGAGACGGTTGCTGCGCCTCACTGGCGTGAACGATGAAGTGGGACCCCATGAATTGGGCGCGCTGGTGGCGTCCGCGTATCCCGAACGCGTGGCGCAGCGGCGCCCCGGTGAGCGCCTGCGCTACCGTCTGTCCAGCGGGCAAGGCGTCCGGTTGAGCGCCGATGACGACCTCGCGGGGGCGGAGTACCTGGCGGTCGCTCATCTGGCGCCCGGTGATGCCCAAAGCGCGGGGGAGGGCCGGATCTTCCTGGCGGCCGAGCTGGCGGCCGGTGTTCTGGAAGCGCGCGCGCGTGCCGTGGACGAGGTGCGCTGGGATTCGCGCTCGGGCACCCTGGTCGCCCGTCGCACTCGGCGTGTGGGGGAACTGGTGCTGGACGCCGAGGCCCTGAACGTCATTCCCGAAGCACCTCGCCAGGAGGCGCTGCTGGAAGCGCTGCGCCGGGAAGGCGCGGCGCTGCTCTCCTTTACCCCCGAGGTCCGCTCCTGGCAGGCACGCGTGCTCAGCCTGCGCGTCTGGCGCCCGAACGAAAATTGGCCTGACGTGAGTGACGAGGCGCTCCTCGAGAGCGCGGATGTGTGGCTGCTCCCGTTTCTGGGCAGTGTGCGCAAGCGAGAAGACTTCGCCCGAATCGATCTGAAAGCGCTGCTCGGGGCGCTGCTGCCCTGGCCTGAAAGCGCCCGGCTCGACGAACTGGCGCCTGCCCGGCTGACCGTGCCAAGCGGGAGCGCCATCCGCCTGCAGTACGCTCCCTCCGGGGCCTCGCCCGTGCTGGCCGTCAAGCTGCAGGAGCTGTTCGGGCTGGCCGAGACGCCCACCGTGAATGACGGGCGCACGGCGGTGGTGCTGCACCTGCTGTCACCTGCCGGACGGCCCGTGCAGGTCACCCAGGATCTGCGCAGCTTCTGGGCACGTGGGTACCTTGAAGTCAAAAAGGAACTCAAGGGACGCTATCCCAAACACCCCTGGCCGGACGACCCCTGGAGTGCCGAACCGACCCGGCGTGCCAGGCCACGCGGTCACTGAGAGGGCGCAGGCAAAAGCGAACAACCTTTGATTGCCTGAACGTCCCGGAAAGGCTGGGCACGCCCGAATCTGCACGGACCGGCCTGAGCGGAGGCGGGGTTCTGGCCGGTACGTTTAACAAAGCCTAAGCGCAGCTCATGGCGGCCGTCCCTACACTGCCCGTATGGAATTCATCGTACTGCGCGCCGGTCAGGTCATTCACGAGGAGCCCATGCTGCCGGGCGCCGTGCCCGCCCTGGTCGGGCTGCCCGCGGTCGAGGGTGTCGGCGTGAACGAGCACCTCGGTGAGAATCGCGTTGAAGGCTGGAAAATCGAACTGAATTCGCTCGAGGAGTTGCTGCGTCTTTCACTCGACGTCCAGGGACAGGTGGTCTTGCGCCGACCGAGTGATCTGCGACTGAACGGTCAGGAAGCGTTCGCGCTCGACATCACCCCTGGCATCGGTCAGTAAGCCATCCTGCTGTACGCCCGGTTGCGGGTCACCGTGTGATCTGACCGCGCAAGCGCTGGTGCCTCCCTGACCGGCACGCTAGACTGCCGCTTGTGACTGCGCCTTTGGGGCGCGCGGCGGTGAAGCGTGACGAAAAGAGACGGTGCAACCCAACTGCAGGAACGGCAGGCGCTCAAGCGACCCCCGCTCTACCGCGTGCTGCTGATCAACGACGATTACACTCCGATGGAGTTCGTGGTGTACGTCCTGACGCGTTTTTTCCGCAAAAGCGAAGCGGAGGCTCAGCGGATCATGCTGGCCGTTCACCATCAGGGTCAGGGGGTGGCGGGTGTCTACACCCGTGAAGTGGCCGAAACGAAGGTCACGCAGGTCATCGGGCTCGCGCGGAGTGAAGGTTACCCCCTGCAGGTGACCCTCGAACCGGAAAGTAACGATTAATCCGGTCTCCGTGCGGCTGAATCGTGCTCAACACCGCGAGGTAAGAGCTTTGTTTGCTCTAGCCTGAGGCAATGCTGTCCGAGAATCTGCAAAGCTCCCTCAAGCGTGCCCTTGAACTTGCCCGGGAGCACGCACATGACTTCGTGACGCTCGAGCACCTGCTGCTGGCGCTCGTCGACGATCCGGAAGCGGGCGCTGCCCTGCGGGCACTCGGTGCCGACCTGGGCCGCCTGCGAAACGAGCTGACGGCCTTTATCGCCGACTTCGAGACCGGTGACGAGGAGCCCGAGTTCACCCTCGGCACCCAGCGGGCCGTGCAACGCGCGGCGTTGCAACTGCGCGCCGCCGGAAAGACCGGGGAGAGTGCCGATGGCGCCCGCGTGCTGGCCGAGGTGCTGGACGAGGAAGATTCCTTTGCCCGGTACGTTCTGGAAGCGCAGGGCGTAACGCGGCTGAGCGTGCTGAGCTTCATTTCGCACGGCGCGTCCGGTGCGCCGCGCCGCACGAAGGGCGTGGACAACCATGAGGATGACGGTTTGTCAGGAGAGGCAGTACAGAATCCCCTCGACGCCTACTGTGAAAACCTCACGCAGGCGGCGCGGGATGGCAAGCTCGACCGCATGATCGGACGCAGCGCCGAACTGGAGCGCATGGTGCACATCCTGGCGCGGCGGGCCAAGCACAACCCCGTGCTGGTCGGCGAACCAGGCGTGGGCAAGACGGCAGTGGTCGAGGGTCTGGCCCAGCGCATTGCCCAAGACGAGGTGCCTGAGGTCCTGCAAGGCGCGCAGGTCTACGCGCTCGACATGGGCGCCCTGCTGGCCGGCACGCGTTTCCGTGGTGATTTCGAGGAGCGCATCAAGCAGGTGCTCAGTGCCCTGAGCGGTCAGAAAGCCCTGTTGTTCATCGACGAACTGCACACCATCGTGGGCGCCGGGGCCGTGCAGGGCGGCGCGATGGACGCGGCCAACCTGCTCAAACCGGCCCTGGCGCGAGGTGAGCTGCGCGTGGTCGGCGCGACCACCCCCAGCGAGGTGCGCCACCTGCAGGGAGACCGCGCACTGTGGCGCCGCTTTCAGACGGTGGATATCGCCGAGCCCAGCGAGGACGAAGCCCTGGAGATTCTGCGTGGTCTGGCACCCGTCTACGAAGCCCACCACGGCGTCAAATACCCGCAAGACGCGCTGCAGACGGCAGTCGCGCTCTCCAGCCGCTACCTGCGTGACCGGTTTCTGCCCGACAAGGCCATCGACGTGATGGACGAAGCTGGTGCGGCGCACGCCGTTCGCGCGCGTCCCGCCAAGACCGGGCGGCGCAAGAAGGCCGCGACGGTCACGGTGGCCGACATGGAAGCAACCGTGGCCCGTATGGCCCGCATTCCGGTGGGCAGCGTGAAAGGGCAGGAAGTGGCTTCGCTGGCCACCCTGGAAGACGATCTGCGCGCCGGCGTGTTCGGGCAGGAGGGCGCCGTCAAGACCCTCGCTTCCGCCGTGAAACTGGCCCGCGCCGGTCTGCGCGATCCGCAGAAACCGCAAGGCAACTTCCTGTTCGCCGGACCGACCGGGGTCGGCAAGACCGAACTCGCCCGTACCCTGGCGCGCGTGCTGGGAGTCGAGCTGATTCGTTTCGACATGAGCGAGTATCAGGAAGCCCACACTGTCGCGCGCTTGATCGGGGCGCCCCCGGGTTACGTGGGCTTCGATCAGGGAGGGCTGCTCACCGAGGCGCTCAGCAAGAATCCGCACGCCGTGATCCTGCTCGACGAAGTCGAAAAGGCGCACCCGGACATCTACAATCTGCTGCTGCAGGTGATGGACCACGGAACGCTGACCGACCACACCGGCAAACAGGTGAATTTTCGCGGCGCGATTCTGATCATGACCAGCAACGCTGGCGCGGCGGACGCCTCGCGCCCCGCGCTGGGTTTCGGGCGGACCATGCGGATCGGCGAGGAACGCGAAGCCATCGAGCGGACCTTTACACCTGAATTCCGCAACCGGCTCGACGCGGTACTGTCTTTTGCGCCGCTGTCCCGCGACGTGATGGGCCGCGTGGTAGACAAGTTCCTGCGAGAGCTGGAAGGCCAATTGCGCGAGAAGCGGGTGACGCTGACGGTCACCCCGGCGGCGCGCGTCTTGCTGGCCCAGTTGGGGTACGATCCCGCCATGGGTGCCCGACCGCTGGGACGGGTGATCGAGGAGCGCGTCAAACGTCCGCTGGCCGACGAGTTGCTCTTCGGTCAGCTGCAGCAGGGTGGAACGGTCACCGTGGACGCGCAAGGGGAGACGCTGAGCTTTCGGTATGGATGAGGCTCATGGGGTTTCACGCGAAAGGACCGTTCCGTATCGGAACGGTCCTTTCGCGTGAGGTTATTTTTGCATCCAGTCTGGGGTCCGGTCAGAGCTGAGCCACTCGCGTAGTACCCGGATAGCGCTACTTACAGCGATCCGCATCAAATTCATTTTGCAGCAATCCAAAAATCACCACGTCGCACACGCCACCCTGATACAGGGCGTGCCGGCGAAGCAGGCCCTCTTCCCGAAAGCCGAGTCGCCGCATCAGCGCCAGTGAACGCACGTTCGGACGGTGCACCTGGGCCGTCACCCGCGTGAGGCCCAGGTGGTGAAAGCCGTGGTGCAGCATCAACTGGCCTGCCTCGATGCCCAGACCCTGGGCCCACAGCCTGCGCTCGCCGATGGCGATGCCGAATTCGGCGCGTCCCACCTGCCGGTCCTGCTGCGCCAGATCCACATAGCCCACAAGCTGTCCACCGCGTTCCACGCCCAGGCGTAGAAAGTCGTCGCCCGGGTCGCTCAGGATTCGCGTCCACCATTCTTCGACCTGTGCCCGGCTGAGGTCCACGCTCCAGTCGATGGCCAGACAGAACTCCCGGTCTTCACTCCAGCGCACGATGGTGGAGAAATCGTCAGAGGTGATGGGGCGCAGGCGAACGTTCACCGAAGCTCACCCGGCACAGGCGACAGTCCCGCTTCCTGGGCGAGGGTCGACACCAGCGCGCCCGCGGGCAGGTCGCGCGCGAGGTGGGCGCCCTGGCCGGCCCACAGCGACAGAAATTCAGCGCGGCCCTGCAGGCTGGCTTCGCTGCGCATGGACCGGGTGAGGGCGTTCTGGTACGGATAAGGCAGCAAGGCTTCTTGGGGGAACTCCCGCGTCACCCTGTTGCTCAGCCCCCTTGCCAGGCGGCCGGAAAAAGCCCGGGTCAGCGTGGTGACGTGGTCCTGCGCCCGCCCCAGCGCCGCACGGTAAGGCGCCGAGGTGCCCGCCTCGGGAGTGAGCAGAAAGGCCGTTCCGAGCTGCACACCGTGTGCGCCCAGTGTCAGCACGGCGCGAATGCCCCGTCCATCCATGATGCCCCCTGACGCAATCACCGGAATGCGAACGGCGTCCACCAGTTGCGCAACGAGCGCCAGTGTGCCCACCAGTGCCTCCTCGGCGGGATGCAGAAACGTCCCTCGGTGCCCTCCGGCTTCGCTGCCCTGTGCGATCACCGCGTCGACTCCTGTCGTCTCCAGCGCTCGCGCTTCGGCCACCGTGGTCGCGGTGCCCATCACGACCGTTCCCTGGGCTTGCAGCCTCCGAACGCGCTCGGCACTCAACTGACCGAAGGTGAAACTGAATACCTCGGGCCGCGCGTTCAGGACCGCCTCCCACTGCTCTTCGAAGGGGACGGACACCCGAATCGGCAGTGTCGCCGGCGGCAGGCCCAGCTCCGCGTGAAAGGGCCAGAGGGCCGCGGCGGCCCGCTCGACCTGACCGCTGTCTGGTGGGATGGCGTTGCTTTCGATGAACAAATTGAGGCCGACCGGTCCGCCGTGCAGGGCCCGAGCCTGCTCCACCTGCCGGGTGATCTGCTCTCCTGTCAGGTACGCTGCGCCCAGAAAACCGAGCCCTCCGGCCTGGCCGACGGCAGCGGCCAGCTGTGGCGTGCTGGGTCCGCCGGCCATGGGCGCCTGGATGATCGGAAAGCGGACTTTCAGGCGCTGCCACAGGTCTGTCATACGACCGGGCCAGCGCACGACCAGGTGCCGACCATCCACCTGGACAGCATTGCCTTGTCCTGGGCAGGGTGCCGCCGTCTCGGGTACGGGGGCACCGTCTGGGCCTGCCTGCACCCTGAGCGTATTTTTTCTCGATTTTCAGGACGTTCCTTTGCCAGTTCAAAACGAACTCGCGTGATGCGGTGCTGATGTTGCTGTCTCACGGGTCCACCGTACCCTGGACGCGCAGACCAGGACGGTGGTGTGCTTTCCCGTACACTTTCTTCATGCCGTACGATCTCACCACGCTCGCCGCCCGGGCCGATGAAAACGCGCAGGAGAACTCCAGCCGTTCGCTCGTGCAGCCCATCTATCAAAGCACCGTCTACGCCTTTTCCGACCTCGACGACCTTGAGCGCGCCATGAGTGGCGAGTCCGGTGCGGCCTTTTACTACCGCAACGGCACCCCAAATCGCAGCACCCTCGAACGGGCCATCGCGGCGCTTGAGGGAACCGAGGATGCCGTGGCCACCTCCAGCGGCATGTCTGCCATTTTGGCGGGATTTCTGGCGGTACTGCAGGCGGGAGATCACGTGCTTGCCGACGCGCGCGTGTACGGTGGCACCTACGCGCTGCTCACCGAGGAGTTGCCCCGTCTGGGAATTCAGGTCGGTTGGACTGACGTAAGCGACCTTAACGCCGTTGAGGCCGCCTGGCAGCCGAACACCCGCCTGCTGCACCTCGAGTCCCTGACCAACCCGCTCCTGACCGTTGCCGACGTGCCCCGCCTGGCCGAACTCGCGCATGCGCGTGGGGGACTGGTGAGCGTGGACAACACCTTCGCCAGCCCGGCCGTCTTTCGTCCGGCCGTGCACGGTGCCGACCTGGTATCGCACTCCCTGGCCAAATACCTGAACGGGCACGCGACGGCCATGGGTGGCGTGCTGGCGGGCTCCCGTGAGCTGATGGCACTCGCTCGTACGCGGGCGGTGCGGCTTGGCGGGACCATCTCGGGATTCGATGCCTGGCTGACCGTGCAGGGCCTCAAAACGCTGGGGCTGCGCATGCGCGCGCACAGCGGGAACGCGCAGGCCGTGGCGGACGTACTGGAAAACCACCCGCGGGTGCGGCGGGTGCACTTTCCGGGATTGTCCAGCCATCCGCAGTTCAAGCTTGCTGCCGACCTGTTTCCGCACGGTTTCGGCGGCATGATGTCGCTCGAAGTCGAGGACGCTCCTGGCTTCGTGAAACGTCTGCAAGGCAAGATTCCTCTGGCCCCCAGCCTCGCTGACGTCGCCACGACCCTCAGTTATCCGTGGGGGACCAGCCACCGCGCCCTGCCCGAGGCGCGCCGCCTGGAACAGGGCATCACGCCCGACCTGCTGCGCCTGTCGGTGGGAATCGAGGATGTGGGCGACCTGCTGGGCGATCTGGAAGCAGCACTGGGCGAATAGAAGATTTTCACGGCAGCGCGGGTTGGTGAGAAATGGTCCTCACCGACCCGCGCTGTTTGACATCAGGTGGCTGGCTCAGGGCCGGGCATTCTGCGGCTGTCGGTCGGCGTCTTCAAGCCGCCGCAGCCGTTCGTCGACTCCTGGATGGGTTGAAAGCAGATCGGGCACCTTGACGTCCTGGTGGGCGCGTTCTAGGCGCGAGAGCATATCGCGCAGGGGAGCGGTGGTGCCGTACTTCCGCCGCAGGTACCTGGCGGCCACGTCGTCGGCTTCACGTTCCATGCCGCGCGAATAGCCATTCTGGACCAGCGAGAGTGACAGGGCTCCGGCCACGGTCGACGCGGCGGCCACGTCGCCCGTCAGTACCGAAACGAACAACAGCAGCCCGGCACTCTGGTAGATGCTGCGGGCGCCGTGCCGCTCAATCACGTGGCCCACCTCATGCGCCAGCACCCCGATAATTTCCCGGTCGTTGCGTGCGAGCCTGACCAGGTCGTCGGTCAGCACGATGGTGCCGTTGGGCAGCGCAAAGGCATTGGCGCCCAGCGCCTCGCCGGAGCGGAACACCAACTGGTAGCGGGTGTCAGCGTCAATCTCACGCGCGAGCGGGGAAAACGCGGCGGACAGCCGCTGACGCGTGATTGCCGGCAGCTGGGACGGTTCCAGAAGTTGCCGGTCGAGCAGCGCGAGCGTTTGTGAGTCCAGTGCGGCGAGCATCGCTCGGGGAGTCACGCTGGCTGCCGCCCGCGCCGCCAGCGGCAGGCCCCACTGCCAGAAGGCCACGCTGGCGAGCAGCAACCCAAGCAGGCAACCGACCACCAGCGGCCAGCGCGCCTCCAGGGTGTTCACGAAGTTGAGGCCCCGGTTGCGTCCTATCGCCTGTTCAAGCTGCGTCACTGCCGTATGGTCGTCACTCTCGAAACGCTGGCCACCGGGAAACTTGAATACCCGCCTCATGGCCCCAATCCCGGCCTCGATGTGCACACTGCGTACGGGCAGCTCAAAATGAATCCCCTCACACTGCACGCTCAGGACCTGGCCGTGCAGGGTCAGCTCGGCCTCGCGCGAGCGTGATGAGTGGCCGTCGAAGTACAGGCCCTGCACGGTGATGGGGGTGTCCACGGTCATCTTTCGCTCAGAAGCCCAGATCGATGTCGAAGAAGTCGGTGGCCACTTCGCCCAGCGCGTTCTCGCCCACCGACGCTTCGGCGGTGAAGTCGTCGAGCTGGCCGGTGGCGAGTACGGCGATGCAGCCCAGGATGTACCTGGCACGCCGCACGGCAGCCCAAGGGGTGGCCAGTCCCAGCGTCAGAAACTGCGCGAGCGTGTTGGTCACCTGAATCCAGGTGAGCCGCCAGGGATTCACCTTCGACTGAAAGCGAATCCGGCCAGGAATCTCGGCGTTGTTGAGGGTGTAGTTCATCAGGCTGGCCTTGATGAATTGCGTGACTGCCGTGAGGCCCAGAATCAGTATCAGATAGGCCAGCACTGCGAGAATCGCAAAGCCGATGGAACTGCCTAGCTTGGCGAGAAGGTCACTGGCGTCGGTCAGCCCGGCAGCAAAAAGCGGCACGAGTGACGCGGCGAACAGCACGCCAAACACCGTATAGGCACCGATGCCCAGCGCGACCCCGATCAGGAAGATGATGTAGACATCGCCTGTGCGGCCCTCGAAACGCACACGGGCCGAGCCGTACGCGGCATTTTCCGCCATGAACTGGCGCTGCAGGGCGACGACATACGGGTGCAGCAGCCCGAGCGTGAAAGGGACCAGCAGGGGCCAGCCGAGATACTTGCCATAGGCTTCGGCGACCGAACCGTGGAAATGAAAGCGCAGACCACGGTAAATCGTGTTGCGGGCCGTAAAGCGCAAAGATTTATAGATCAGCCAGGGTGTGAGAAGGAAGAACAGCAACAGGAGTGACACGCCGATCAGGCTGATGCCGGTGTCGGGATTGGCGCCGAAATTCGAGGTGATGAGGTACACCGCGAACAGTAAACCTACGATCAGATGGCCCATCAGGATCGCCACCGGGCTGGCCGTGTATTCAAAGTTGTGCCGCTCAAGCCAGGTATGCCCGTAGAAGTAGCGGCGCGTGCGAACCTTGGCCCAGGCACCGTAAATGCCCAGCGTCAGGATGGTCAGCGCCACGTTGACGATCCACAGGCGAAAGTATTCGCCGGCGGAGCCGCTGAAGCGCATCGGTACGTAGCGCGTGCCAGGAAGGGTGGCTTCGGGTGCACCGAGCGGCACAATCGACGGGGAAGTGTCCATATGACTCAAGACTAATCCGATTCTCATAGGAAGGTTTACAAATATGCCGCGCGGGCGACCTCAGCTCAGTTCGGGGTGTGGTTCTTTGCAGGCGTGTTGCTGGCGAACCGGTCGGCTTCGTAATACACTCCCTGCATGCGGCAGGCAGCAGAACTGGGGGCGGGTGGCGTGGTCTTGAATGACAAAGGGGAGGTGTTGCTGCTGCGTTACAAACGAGGCGGCTGGACCTTTCCCAAGGGCCACATTGACGCGGGTGAGCGCGACGAGGATGCTGCCGTCCGGGAAGTGCTCGAGGAGACCGGCGTATCCGCGCGCATCACGGCACGTCTTTCCGTGACCCGTTACACCAACGACCGTGGCACCCCACGAGAAATTCACTGGTTTCTGATGCGCGCACTTTCGAGCGAGGCGGTTCTCGAAGCGATCTTCGATGAGGGCGGCTTTTATCCGCCAGCGCAGGCAGTGAAGCTGCTAAGCTACCCGGAAGACCGGGACTTACTACAAGAAGCACTGGGACACATCGTCCGCTGACTCACCCTGGTGCTGTCGGGCAGCCGCGCTGCTCGAATCAAGAGTCGTCCGGTCAAGGAGAGCGATTCATCTGAAGCAAACGGCGGCCATCTATGCAATCGGCGATCAGGTACCCGACGTGGCCGACACGGCCTTTGTCGCGCCTGGTGCTGTTCTGGTCGGTCAGGTGCGTGTGGCGCAGCGGGCAAGCGTGTGGTTCGGTGCGGTGCTGCGCGGCGACATCGAAGCCATTTCCATTGGCGCGGGCAGCAACGTACAGGACGGCGCGGTGCTTCACACGGACGCCGGGTATCCCTGCGTGCTTGAAGAGAACGTGACTGTCGGGCACCGCGCCATCGTGCACGGTGCCCACCTCGCGCGCGGCAGCCTGGTCGGCATGAATGCCACCATGCTCACGGGCAGCTCGCTCGGTGAGGGCGCCGTGCTGGGTGCCGGAGCGCTCCTTGCCGGGGGGCAGCATGTGCCGCCCGGCATGCTGGCGCTGGGCGTGCCGGCCAAGGTGGTTCGCCCTGTGGAACAGACAGGGAACGCCGAGCGTTACGCGCAGCTTGCGCAGAGGTACCGCCGTGAACTGCAACCGGTTCCTGACGTGTCGACCCAGGAAATGGAAATGTCGCCGCTTCGCCTGGAGGAGCGCCCTTGACCACCGTGACCGAACTGACCCCCCGCTTTCCCAAGGCCGCGCCTTTTCTGGCGCGCTTTCTGCCGCGTTCCAAGGCCGCCTACTGGGGGCTGAACGCCAGCTTCTGCGATCTGCACGCTTTTTTGCGCCACCTGCATGACACCGGCTGGTACGGCTACCTGCACGCCCAGCTGCACGAGCAGGACGCCCACGTCCTGATTTTCGAGGGCCGGGCCGTCGCTGCCTGTTCCGGACAGCATACGGGTGAACTGGCCCTGGGCGACCTGCTCAATTTGTTCGTGGCGGGCGCTCCGCTGTGCGCCTACTCACTGGAGCACGACATCGCGCACGCCCTGAGCGGGGTGGGCAGCCGAGCCTGGAAGTTCAACCTGACCGAGGACTTTACCGGCCTGCACGCCGGATCCGACGGTGCGTCGTTTTATGTCGGAGGCCAGGTCGTCGCGAGCATGCCGGTGACGATGCCGTACGAGGGTGCGTTCCCGGCTCCCCTGCGCCCCCAGACCCTGATCCTGCCCAAAAGTCTCGCGGGCTGGGCGCACCACAATTACGCCCTGACGCTGCGTGGCAGGGACGCGCTCAACCCCATCACGCCCACCCACCTGCACTTTCGCCAGCAGTACGGCGTGGGCGGGACGTCCCTGATGAAAGCGCTCTCCGAAGGGCTGACGCCGGCCGAGTACGCACTGCGTTCCGACGCGGCCCTGCATGAGATGGAACCACTGCTCTCCGAACTGGTGAAGAACGGCTTCCTCAAGGCGGCAGGAAGCTGATGCAGGTCTTGCTTCACGCGTCAGGCCTCACTGCCAGGCCGCGCGCACGAACGACGCCAGATCGCGTTTGAGTCGCTCCAAACTCGCGGGATGCACGTACATCATGTGCCCCGCTTCGTAGTAAGTCTTGACGAGGTTGCCCTGCAGGGATGCATCGAGGCCCAGGTGCGACAGGGTGTGTTCGGTGGCGTAGTACGGCGTTGCGAAATCGTAATAGCCGCTGGCCACCAGCACTTTGAGGGCAGGATTGAGGGTCATGGCCTTGCGTAAGGTTTCGCTGACGTTGACGTAACGGCCCTCGAATTCCTTGTAGCTCCACGAGGTGTTGGTGGGAAAGCTCAGAATTTCGTACGGCAGATCGCTCGTGTAGCCCAGCTCTGCGCGCACGTAGTGATTGAGTGCGGCGCTGTAAGGACCCTGAATGGCGCTGTAGCTCGGGTCGTACTCGGGACCCTCGCCGCCCGAGTCGCGGTCGATGCCGGTAAAGCGGCTGTCCAGACGCCCCACGGTGTGCCCCTGCTCACGCAGCAGTTCCTTGCAAAATCGCCCCAGGCTGATTCGCAGGCGGCTGCGTTCCACGAACTGCTCGCTCAGGCCGGTCAGGCGAGCGAGTTGTCGCTTGATCTCCGAGTACTCGTCCTGGCCGAGCTGATCGCCCACGAACAGGGCGTGCAGGTACGGGCCCGAAGCGAAGGCTTCCGCTTCATGCAGCCACTCGGCGAGCGGGCGGGACTGGCCGCCTTCGAGCTTGCCGTGATACCAGGCGGTGGCCGTGTAGGTGGGCAGATGCAGGATCGGCGGCAGGTCATTGCCGGGTGCGTCACGCACGGTCTGGAAGTCCAGAATGCTCGACACCAGCATCACGCCGTTCAGAAAGAGGCCATGCCGCTCTTGCAGGTAGCCGCTCAGCCCGGCTGCGCGGGTGGTGCCATAGCTTTCGCCGATCAGAAACTTGGGCGCAAGCCAGCGCTGCTCGCGCGTCACGAACAGGCGGATGAAGTCACCCACCGACTCGATGTCCTTCTTGAACCCCAGGAAATCCTTGGTTTTCTCGCCGGAAACGGCGCGGCTGAAGCCGGTGCTGACCGGATCGATGAACACCAGATCGGTTTCGTCCAGCAGCGAGAATTCGTTGTCCACCATCCCGTAGGGTGGTGGTTTGAGCTCACCCGCGTCGCCCATGTCGATCCGGCGCGGCCCCAGCACCCCGAGGTGCAGCCAGACGCTGCTGGAGCCCGGCCCGCCGTTGAAGGAGAAGGTGATGGGGTGCCGCTCGGAAGCGTCATGTACGTCTTTTAGATAGGCGATGAAGAACACCTCTGCATGCGCCTTTTCGCCTTCGTGCTTGCCTTCCGGGTCGTGGCGCTCTTCTTTCAGCACCAGCGTTCCGGTTTTGACGGTATACGCCACGTCCTGATCGCCAATGCGCACCGTGTGCCTTGTTTCGGTGACGCGGTCGGTAGGGGCAGGCGTCGGCTTGGTTTCTTGAGGCGCTTGATCGTCTGCGGGCATGCCGAAGCCTACCGCACCCGCAGACAGGCAAAATGGCTTAGCCCGCTGGAATCCTGCTGGGTCCTGACCGCTTACCCGTGCGTTTCAGGCTCTGTCAGGGCGCTGTGGACGAGCTCGGCGGGCGAGTTACCCTCGCGCATCACATAGCCTTTGTGCAGGCGCTCTCCGGCGCGGTCCCTGAAGGCTGCCAGGGTTTCTGCTTCGGAGTCGAAGTCCCAGTTGGACATGCCGTAGGGCAGCTCCCACCACAAGGTGCCCGCGAGGGGCGCGACGGTGCCGGTCTTGTCGTAGGACGCGTGCAGGTGCCAGGCGTGCCCGCGCGCGGTTTTCGGCGTCGTGTGCGTGATCCACAGACGGTACCAACTGCCGTCCGGATGGTGAAAGCTGGCATAGGGGAGATCGCTGGGCATCTTTCGATGATGTTCGCTTCTGCGTGCAGGGCGGGTGAACGCTCTGCGAATACGCCTTGCGAGAGCTGGGGCGGGGTTTTGTCAGGAACGGTGACGCGTCACTGCAGGATCTTCGGGATGGGCGCGCCGGGCAGTATTTTCTTGGGTTCGCGAAACTCGATGTTCTCCCACTCACCTTCCTCGATCACGGCAAGCTGTGGATTCAGGGCCACGAAGTTCTGCAAGACGGCCTGCACGAGGTCATCGGGTGTGCTGGCCGCACTGGTGATGCCCAGTGAGCGTACGTCACCGAGGTCGATGCTGCTGAGGTCGCGCACGGTTTCCAGACGGTACGCCCGTCCGCATTGCTGCTCGGCGAGTTCCAGCAGCCGCATGCCGTTGCTGGAGTGCGTGCTGGTCAGCACCAGAAAGGCGTCCACCTGGGGTGCAATGCTCTTGACGGCGTCCTGACGGTTCTTGGTGGCGTAACACAAGTCCTCGCTGGGTGGAATGACCAGCGCCGGAAAGCGTTCCTTGAGAATCGCCACCGTCCTGCGGGTGTCGTCGACGCTCAGGGTGGTCTGGGTGAGGACCACCACCTTGTCGGGATCGGGGACCTGAACGGTGTGCGGATCGTGCAGGCCAGGGCCGTTCTTGCCCAGCACGCCGACGATGATGGTCGCGTCCGGTGCCTCACCGCGCGTGCCGAGCACTTCCTGGTGGGACGCGCTGTCACCGATCAGCAGGATGGTGTAGCCCTCACGCGCGTACTTCTTGGCCTCGGAATGCACTTTCGTCACGAGGGGGCAGGTCGCGTCGATGGTCGCGAGGCCCAGTTCGCGGGCGCGGGCACGAACGCGGGGACTGACACCGTGGGCACTGAAGACCACGGTGTCCGAAGCCTGCGGAAGCGCCTCGATGCTTTCGAGGTCCTCTACGAAATGCACGCCGTGCCGCTGTTCCAGGCGCTCGACCACGGTGTGGTTGTGCACGATGCTGTGATAGACGGTGACGGGGCGGTCCTCGCTCTGTGCAGCTTTCTCGACGGCTTTGATGGCCATCACGACCCCGGCGCAAAAGCCGCGCGGTTTGGCGAGGAAGACACGTTCAACCATACGCCCAGTCTAGCGAGGACGCGGGCAGCAAAAGGTGTGCCCTGGCGCGCCACGCGTCCGGGAGTTGGCGCCTCGCATGTGAATCTCATTACGCGACGGCGAATTTTCATGTGCTTCGTGAAAGGTTATATTTGTTACAGAGCCCGACTTCATTGATGAGAAGTTGTATCAGGCAAAGAAGCACGTTTTCACGTCTTTGCCCGTATCCCTTGCGCTTTTGATTTGCCGGCACGTTTCTCGTTTCTCGTTCATGGTCGGCGCCGCCGTCTCCTGACCATTCACTTGAAAAGTACACCAGATGGTCGCGTCTGCCAGGCGCGGCGGGGGAGTCTTATGAACAGACCATTCAAGCGTCCGGCCCTCCTTTTGCTCACCGTGCCCCTGTTGGGCGCCTTGGCCGCCTGCGGTTCCAACGCACCCGGAAATCGCTCGCCTGCTGGCCCTTCCGCTTCCGCTTTGGGAGAAGTCACCTCGGGCTGTCCCACCCCTGGCACGCGTATCAATTTCCAGCCGTCCGGCGCAGCCGTGCCGAGCGGCTTTATGGCCGATGACGGTTCGGCGTTCAGCGCGGCGCGCGGATACGGCTGGATTCGTGAAGACAGCTTGGGGGGCGCCCCCACGGGTCTTGATCTGCGAAGCGCCTCGCGCGACCGCAACCGCAGCGGCATTGACCAGACGCTCGACACCCTGATTCACCTGCAACTGTCCGGCAGTCCTGCAGGCGCCTGGGAGTACGTGGTGCCGAGTGGCCGCTACTGCGTGACCGTCAGCGTGGGCGACAAGCCCTACGACAGCGCACACACCGTGAACATCGAAGGAACGCGGGTCATTGACCGTTTCGTGCCTTCTGCCGCGCAAGAGTACCGTTCGGGCTCCGTGCTGGTGGACGTCACCGACGGGCGTCTGACCATCGACGCCCGCGGAGGCAGCAACACCAAGCTCAACTCCCTCACCTTCTCGCCGGTCACGGCCGCTTCGGGGGGCAACATCGAAGTAGAGAACCTCGACGGTGTGCCCTTCGCAGACCGAATGTCGTTCAACCGCATCTCCACCACCAACTACCCCGGCTATGGCGTTCACAACCTGGCGACTTTGCGTGTGCGCAACAGTGGCACCGGAGAGCTGCAACTGCGCGGGCTTGGCATTTCGGGGCCGTGGGCGCTGGCCGACGCCGTCTCGCTGCCCCGCACCATCGCGCCGGGCCAGTTGCTCGATGTGCGTGTGCGCTTCACGGCCACGAGCGGAGACGTGCACAGCGGCAGCCTGACGATCTCCTCGAATGATGCGGACGAGCCGAGCAGGACCGTACAGCTCGCCGGATTCTGGCAGAGCGTCTCGGAAGGCGGGCAGGAGCCCGAAATGCCCGAACTGCTGAGCGTGTTCGGGTACAAGACCGTGCTGGTGAACTCCGGGCAGACCTTGTCGAACAAAGGTAAGGTCGAGGCAGTCGGGGATGAGGTGCTCTCGGCCTACTGGCGCCGCGCGAATACGGCCGCGCCCGTACAGGTGCGTCAGCTGGCCGCCTTCCACACCCAGAACCAGGCGAACACCCTGCGCTGGCACGCCAAGGGGTCGGACAGCCTGAACTTCATCCTGACCCACAAGGAAGGTGACGCGCAGTCGGTCCTGCCGCGTCGGTACGGCTCGGACAGCCTGCCGGCCGGCGCGTCGTTCACGCCCGGCGAACTTTTTGGTTTGAAAGTCGAGGGCACCTGGAGTGATCCCACCAAAAACGACACCACGTACGACCGGCGGGCAGGCTGTACCAGCAACTGCGGGCATCACATCCGCTTTTTCCCCGTGCGTGACCGTGCGGGAAACGCCGTGCCGAACACCTACCTGATGCTGATGGACTCGCTGGGAGTCAACTACGACTACAACGACAACGTCTACCTGATTTCCAACGTGCGGCCCGAGTAGCCCGCAGCAATCACATCCTGACAACAGGACCGACCCAACCAGGAGCCTGACCATGCACCACGCGCAGCCGTTTCGTCTGGCCTGGGTGGCCGCCCTTCTTTGCTCGGCGCTGTCGGCCTGCAGCAGTTCTCCGCAGGCGAGCATCCCCGACCCTTCGTCCGAACACGGTCCCTGGACGGACAGCCCCTCGCGGTCCTTGCAGCCCCAGCGGCTCTACAAGGGTGAACTGTACCTGAGCGATCTCAGCTGGACGCGCGCCTCGAGCGGCTTCGGCCCCGTCGAGCGCGACCGGGCCAACGGCACCGAAGCGCCTGACGACGGCGGACCACTCATCATCGAGGGCCAGCGTTTCAGCAAGGGGCTGGGCGTGCACAGCAACTCCGAAGTCGTCTTTCCCCTGGGCGGCACCTGCACGACCTTCAATGCCACCATCGGCCTGAACGACTTCAAGCTTCAGGACGCCCTCGGGTCGAGTGGTTCGGTGGTCTTTCAGGTCTATCTGGACGGGACCAAGGTGTACGACAGCGGGCTCATGCGGGGCAACAGTCCGGCCAGATACGTGGACCTGAGCGTACGTGGCATCAACACCTTGCGGCTGGTGACGACCGACGCGGGCGATGGCCGAACCAACGACCATGCCGACTGGGCGGTCGCCCGGGTGAATTGCGGCGCCGAAGACCAGCTGGGCATCGGTCTCGGTGCCCAGTATTTCGCGACGCCGGACCTGAGCGGCAGCGCTCAGGAGCAGGTGGACGCTACTGTCAACTATGACTGGCTGAAAGGCGCACCCTTCGGCGGTCTGCCCGCGGATGGCTTCAGCGTGCGCTGGAGCGGCAGGGTGCAATCCAAATACAGCGAAACCTACACCTTCACTGTCATTGGTGACGATGGGGTGCGTCTGTGGGTGAACGGCCAGAAGCTGATCGATTCCTGGACCGGCCGAGCGCCGGGTGAGCAGAGTGCCCGCGTGACCCTGAGTGCCGGGCAGAAGTACGACCTGACGCTCGAATACGCTGATTTTTCCGGAGACGCGACGGCCCGTCTGCTGTGGTCCAGTCCCAGCCAGCCCCGCGAAGTCATTCCGCGCACCGCCCTCTTTCCCGCCCGACCCAGCGTGACCAGCACCATCCCCAACGGCGGCGCAACTGGCGTCCGGCGTGACAGCGCCATCAGTGCCAGCCTGTACTTTCCGACGCCCGGCGCGGGCGTGGATCGCGCAACGCTGGAAGGGGGAGTGCGGCTGTACCGCAGCAGCGATCCCAGTCGCAGCGCCGTTCCCGGAATGCCCGGCACCGACGGCGCAGACGGCAACATCACCTTCCAGCCGACCGTGCTGCTCGACGGATCTACCGAATACACCTTCGAGGTGACCAACAGTGTCAAGGATCAGACCGGCGCCCCGTTCATCGCGCACCGGTTGCGTTTCACGACCGGCACCTTGCCTTCCTCGACCACGTCTGCGGTGAACTTCAGTCGCCAGCAGGTGTACCCCGACCCCGCGACGACCTCGGGTACGGGCGGACCGATTGCCAGCATCACCGTGGACCGTACGGGCGCGTACCTGTACGGGGTACGGCTCGACGGCAAGATCCTGCGCTGGCCGATTCTTTCAGACGGCCGCCTGGGCGCGACGCAGACCCTCGAGCTGCCCGCGCTTTCGCGGCGCGCGATCATCGGGATGCGTTTCGATCCGCTCGACGCGCAGGTCCTGTGGCTGTCACACAACGACTCGCTGTATCCCGAGCCGGCGCGGGACTTCACCGGCAAAATCTCGCGCCTGCGTGTGGATACCGGTGTAACGTTCGCAGGAACCCTTGAGGATTACGTCGTCGGCCTGCCGCGCTCGATCAAGGACCACATGAGCAACAGCCTGGCGTTCGGGCCCGACGGCAAACTGTACCTGACGCAGGGCAGCATGAGCGCCGCGGGTGATGCTGACGGCTACTGGGTCCGCGCCGAGCATCTGCTGTCGGGCGCGGTGCTGCAGATCGATGCCCGCCGCACGGCGAATCTGCCCATCGATGTGCAGACGGAAGACTATGAGGGAACGCCTGGCACCTACAATCCACTGGCGGAGGGCGCGCCTGTCAAGGTCTTCGCAAGCGGTGTGCGAAACGCCTACGACCTGGTGTGGCACACCAACGGATTTCTGTACCTGCCCACCAACGGAACCGCGGCGGGCGGGAACGCCCCGGCCTCGCCGGACGGCAGCGTGCCCGCACTGACCGGCGTGCCGACACAGCCGGATTTCCTGTACAAGACCAAAACGGCGGGCGCGTACTTCGGGCACCCTAATCCACGGCTGGGCCACTACGTGCTCAACGGCGGGAACCCGACGAGCGCCCAGGACGTTGCCGAGGTGGTCACGCAGTCTCCCTACCAGGGATATCCCGTGGGCGTGAGACCCGATTCCAACTACCGCGCGCCGTCCTGGACTTTCGGCTTTAACCGCTCACCCAACGGAGCGATCGAGTACCGCAGCAATACCTTTGGCGGAGCGCTCAAGAACCGGCTGCTGGTCGTCGAGTACGCCAACGGCAACAATATCCTGGCCCTCACGGTGAACGCCGAAGGCAACGTCTCGCGCTCCGAAACCATCGGCATCGCTTCGGACACGGCGCTGGTCAACCCGCTCGACCTGGCCGAGGACGGACGAAACGGCAACTTGTACGTCGCTGAGCTGGTCAATCCGACGTCCAGCAGCCGCATCGTGCTGCTCAAACCCGCTCCATAAAACGCCTGCCCGGAGAAAGCCTCTGCAGCGTCAGGTGGCTTCCTTCGGGCCCCACGATCAGGCATCCCACTTCTTTCGAACGGGCGTTTGTTCGCTACACTGGTCGGGATGACCCACGTGCTTGATTCGGCCTCTTCGGCTGGCCTGAGTTTTGCGCTCTCGGACGAGCAGCGCCTGATCGTGCAGAGCGTTCGCGACTTCGTGCGCGACCACATCGCGCCACTCGCCGGCGAGTACGACAAAAGCGGCGAGTTTCCCTGGCCACAGCTGCGCGGCCTGGCCGGCCTGGGCCTGCTGGGCGCCACGGTCCCCGAGGAATGGGGGGGGGCGGGCCTGGACAGCGTGACGTACGCTTTATGTCTGGAGGAAGTCGCTGCCGCCGACGCCTCGGTGGCCGTGATTGTCAGCGTGCAGAACGGGCTGCCCGAACAGATGCTGTTTCGCTACGGCACCGACGCCCAAAAAGATCAGTACCTGAGGCCGCTCGCTTCGGGTGCGAAACTCGGCGCCTTCTGCCTCACGGAGAGCAGCGCGGGATCGGACGCGGCCAGTCTGCGCCTGAAAGCTGAGCGCGATGGGGCAGGGTGGGTGCTGAACGGCAGCAAAGCCTGGATCACTAGCGGTGGGCAGGCCGACACCTACCTGGTGATGGCCCGCACCGGAGGCGCCGGCGCGCGGGGTGTGACCTGCTTTGTGGTGGACAGGCAGACCGAAGGACTGTCCTTTGGCAAGCCCGAAGAAAAGATGGGCCTGCACGCTGCTCACACCACCACCGTGCAGTTTGATGGCGTGCATGTCGGCGACGACCAGCGCGTGGGCGACGAAGGTCAGGGCCTGATCATCGCGCTTGCCAGCCTCGACGCAGGCCGCATCGGCATTGCCATGCAGGCCCTGGGAATCGCCCGCGCCGCTTACCAGCATGCTGCCCGTTACGCCCTGGAGCGCGAGCAGTTCGGCAAGAAGATTGCCGAACATCAGGGTGTGAGCTTCAAGATCGCCGAGATGGCCGCGCGGATCGAGGCGGCCCGTCTGGTGGCCCTCAAGGCAGCCTGGCTCAAGGACCAGGGCCTGAAATACAGCCGTGAAGCCAGTATCGCCAAGCTGCTTGCCAGTGACGCGGCCGTCGACGTGACCCGCGACGCCATTCAGGTTTTCGGCGGCAACGGCTACAGCCGTGAATACCCAGTCGAGCGCCTGTACCGTGACGCCAAGGTCACCGAGATCTACGAGGGCACCAGTGAGATTCAGAAACTGGTCATCGCCCGCAGTGTCTTTTCCGAGTTTTCGGAGTGATGGACGCGTTCACCTCTGGCCGGTCACATGTTACGCTTTGCCCGGTCGTACTTTGAGCTGAATGCTGACAGACCATCCCGTGCTTTCTGGAGTTCGGAGGACGATATGAAAAAACCACTGTTGATGGGCGGGCTGCTCACCCTGGGCCTCGCGGCGTGCGCACCGAACATGCGCGGACAAGGCAACGTCGTGGACGTGGCCGTGCTCGGCGTGAACGATTTTCACGGCAACCTCGCTCCGACCTCGTTTTCGGGCGTACGGATTCCGGACCCGGCAGACCCCACCAAACAGATCAGCCTGCCAGCGGGTGGGATCGAGGCCATCGGCGGTGTGCTCGCGGAGGCGCGCCGTCAGAACAGCAATACCATTTTCGTTGGGGTAGGTGACCTGATCGGTGCCAGCCCACTGGCGTCGAGCCTGCTGCGTGACGAGCCCACCATCGCGGCGATGAACGCCCTCGACATGAAGCTCAGCGTCGTCGGCAACCACGAGTTCGATTACGGTCTCAAGGAACTGCGCCGCATGCAAAACGGCGGTTGTGACAGCAACGATCCGGCCAAAGCCTGCAAGTTCAACCCGACCTTCACGGGCGCCAAGTTCCAGTACCTCGCGGCGAACGTCATCGAGGATGCCACCGGCAAGTCCATTTTCCCGGCGTACTCCATTCAGAACGTCGGTGGAGCCAATATCGCCTTTGTGGGCGCGGTCCTCAAGGAAACCCCCACCATCGTTTCGCCCGAAGGCGTGGCCGGCCTGACGTTCACCGACGAAGCCGAGGCCATCAACAAGGTCATTCCCGAGCTCAAGTCACGGAACGTGGACGCCATCATCGCGCTGATTCACCACGGCGGCGTGATCGACACGACGAAGGAAGCCTTCTCGACGCCCGAGTGCGCGACGCTCGCGGGGCCTATCGTGAACATTTCCAACAAGCTCGACCCGGCGGTGAAAGTGGTCATGAGCGCTCACACGCACCGCGGTTACAACTGCCTCGTGAATGGACGCACGATCATTCAGGGCGACGCATACGGCCACCTGTTGCAACGGGTGGACCTGCGCATCGACAAAGCCCGGCATACGGTGCTGGGCGTCAAGGCGAGCACCGTGGTGGTCGACTCGACGAAAGTTGCCAAGGACCCTGCCATGACCGCGCTGATCACCAAGGCCAAGGCCTTGACTGACCCCATCGCCAACCAGCAAGTCGCGAAGCTGGCGGTCCCGCAGGTGTCCCGTACGGCGAACGCTGCGGGGGAGTCTCCGCTGGGCAAGCTCATTGCCGATTCACAACTCGCGGCCACGAGAGACGCGGCCAAGGGTGGAGCCGTGGTGGCCTTTATGAACCCCGGCGGAATTCGGGCTGACCTGCCGGTGGCTCCCAAAGCGGACAACGGCGTGACCTTTGGTGATGTGTTCACGGTGCAGCCTTTCGGGAACAGCCTGGTCGTGCTGACCCTCACGGGCGCCCAGATCAAGACCCTGCTGGAGCAACAGTTCGACAACAGTGGCGTGACCGGACAGACCCGCATCCTGCAGGTTTCGAACGGTTTCGCGTACAAGTTTGACACCACCAAACCCAAGGACCAGCGTGTCAGCGACATCACCCTGAACGGTCAGCCGCTCAACCCAACGGCCAGTTACCGTGTGACGGTAAACAGCTTTCTCGCTGACGGAGGCGACGGTTTCACGGTGCTGCGTGAAGGCCAGAGTCGCCTGGGCGGTGAACTCGATGTGGACGCATTCCAGGCGTTTATCAAGTCAAATGCGCCCGTCGCGCCGAGTGCACAGGACCGCATCACCAAGCTGCAGTAATAGCGGTGTCCCAGGGGTGAGTTGGCATGACGCCAACTCACCTCTTTGTTGGCCGGGTGTGGACTGCCGAAGCGCCGAATCTGGTATTTTGAGCAAAGTTCAAACCAAACGACCGTTTGGTCTGCCCAAGGAGCCGTATGATCGATTTCTCGCTGACTGACGAACAAAAACAGCTTCAGGCCCTCGCCCGTGACTTTGCCAAAAACGAGATCATGCCCATTGCCAGCGAGTACGACCAGAAAGAGGAACTCCCCTGGCAGGTCGTGGAAGCTGCGCACGAGGTCGGGCTGCTCAACACCTCGGTGCCCGAGCATGCCGGAGGCCTGGGTTTGGGCATGATCGACGAAGTGTTGATCGCCGAGGAGCTCGCCTACGGCTGCATGGGGATCTACACCGTGCTGATGGCCTCCGAGCTGGGCATCACTCCCATCGTGGTGGGCGGCAGTCAGGAGCAGCAGAAGCGCTTCCTGTCACCGTTGCTCGAAAAGCCTTCTCTGGCGGCCTTCGCCCTCAGCGAGCCCAACAACGGCTCGGACGCGGCGGCCATGCACACCACGGCGGTGCTCGACGGTGACACGTGGGTCATCAATGGCAGCAAGATGTGGATCAGCAACGGCGGCGTGGCCGAGATCACGGTGGTGTTTGCGACCACCGAACGCGGCGGAGGTCACCGGGCGACCGTGGCCGTCGTGGTGCCCAAGGACGCGCCCGGCCAGTCCTACAACAAGATTCGGCACAAGATGGGTCAGCGCGCCAGCCTCACCTCGGAGCTGGTATTCGAGAATGTCCGGGTGCCGAAAGAGAACATCCTGGGAGGAGTCGGCGACGGCTTCAAGATTGCCATGAAAACCCTCGACAAGACCCGCATTCCGGTGGCGGCGGGTTCGGTGGGCATTGCCCGGCGCGCCCTGGAGGAAAGCATCAAGTACGCCAAGGAGCGTCAGGCCTTCGGCAAGCCCATCTCGGACTTTCAGGCCATTCAGTTCAAGCTGGCCGAGATGGCGATGGGCATCGAGACCGGGCGCCTGATGTCCCTGCGCGCTGCCTGGCTGGTGGACCAGGGTCTGCCACACGGCACCGAGAGCGCCATTGCCAAGGCTTACTGCTCCGAAATGGCCTTCAACGCGGCCAATGAGGCCATTCAGGTGCACGGCGGCTACGGCTACGTCGGCGAGTACCCCGTCGAGAAGCTGCTGCGCGACGTGAAGCTCAACCAGATCTACGAAGGAACCAACGAGATTCAGCGTGTGGTGATCGCGCGCGCCCTGCTGCGCTGAAGTTGCACTCCAACGATGTCACGCCAGGTTTTGCGCGCTAGCATCGTTGGAGGAATTGCCAGCAGGTGTTTGCGCACCCTGCGGTATAATTTTGAACTCGGTATAATATGGGAGGACCTATGAAAATACTGACCCTCATAAGGCAGGTTCCCGACGCTGAAGCGCGCGTACGGGTGAACGGTGGCAGTGTCGATCTGGAAGGCGCCACCCTGGTGATGGACGGCATGGACGAGTACGGGGTGGAAGAAGCGCTGCGGGTGCGCGAAAGCGGGGCGGCGACCGAGGTCATTGCCGTCGCCATCGGACCCAGGCGGGTCGAGGACGCCCTGCGCACGGCGCTGGCCATGGGTGCTGACCGCGCCGTTCACGTCGAAACCGATGAAAAGCTCGATGCCATCTCGCTCAGTCGGGTGGTCGCGCAGATTGCCGAGAACGAGGGCGCTGACCTGATCCTGGCCGGCGGACAGCAGGCCGACTGGGACAGTCAGGCGCTCGGCGCGGCCACAGCCGAGCGCCTCGGCTGGCCGCAGCTGACCTGGACCAACGGCCTGACGGTGGCGGAGGGTAAACTGAGCGGACGGCACGACGTGGACGAGGGCAACGAGACCTTCGAGGTGGCGCTGCCCGCCGTGGTCACCACCCAGCAGGGCCTCAACGAACCGCGTTACCCCACTTTGCCGAACATCATGAAGGCCAAGAAAAAAGAGCTGCGCAAGGATGCCCTCGACCAGTACGGCGTCTCGCCCAAAGTGCGTGTGGTGGGCGCGGAAATTCAGGCCCGCGCACGCATGAATCGGGTCATCGACGGCAAGGACCCCCAGGCGGCAGCGGCACAACTGCTCGAACTGCTGCGCAACGAAGCCAAAGTTCTCGCCTGACGCTGCCGAGACGGTTTTCCAACTTTCGCTTTTGATCGGGAAGCTGATCAAGATGTCTTCATCACCCTGGAAGGTGCCCGCATGATTCTGATCGTCGCTGAATACACGAACGGCAAGCTCAGCAAGAGCACCGCCGAAATGGTCACGGCCGCCCGCGAGTCGGGCCGCGAAGGCCCGGTCACCATTCTGGTACTGGGGAGCAATGTCGCCAGCATTGCCAACGAAGCTGCCATGCTTGCCGATCAGGTGCTGGTCGGCGACGCGCCGGTCCTGGCGCAGTACAACGCCGAGACCTGGGCCGCCGCGACCGCCCAGATTGCCCAGGAAGGCGAGGCGCACACGGTTCTGATCGGTGGCAGCCGCTCGGGGCGCGAATTCAGTCCGCGCGTCGCCGTGAAGCTCGACGCACCCCTGCTGGAAGACGTGATCTCACTCAAATCCACTGGTGCGGCGTTGCAGGCGCAGCGCTACACCTACCTCGCGCGCGTCACCGAAACCGTCGAAGCCGAGGCACCCGTCACCGTCGTCACGGTAAAAATCGGTATCTTCGCGCCCGCGGCGCCCGCAGCCCAGCCCGGCGAGCAGTACGATGTGGAACTCGAGCTGCCTGCCGTGCGCGTCAGCGTGACGGGCAAATCGGTCGAGAAAAGCAGCCGCGTGGCGCTCGCCGAAGCGGACGTGATCGTCACGGGCGGACGTGGGGTGGGCAGCTCGGAGAACTTCTCCAAGCTGGTCGAAGGCCTCGCCGACCAGATCGGTGCGGGCGTGGGGGCGACGCGCGCCGTAGTAGACGCCGGCTGGCGTCCGTACTCGGAGCAAGTGGGGCAGACCGGCAAGACCGTGCAACCCAAGGCGTACATTGCTCTGGGCGTCTCGGGCGCCGTACAGCACCTCTCGGGGATGGGCAAGAGCAAATACATCGTGGCAATCAACAAGGACGCCGACGCGCCCATTTTTAAGGTGGCCGACTACGGCATCGTCGGGGACGTCAACGAGATTATCCCGGCCCTGATCGAGCAGGCCCGAAACAGGTAAGCAGGAACAAACGCACCGGGCGGCCCCAGGCCGCCCGGTGCGTTCCGTTGGAACGTTCCTTACTCGATCTGCACGATTTCAGGGTGGTACAGCCCGGCCTTGCGTAAGGCCCGGATGACCTTGCCCGGATCACGCTCCTGCAACGCCTTCACGAAATCCTCCTCGCGGGTCATGCAGACCAGAAACGCGAAGTCACCCCACAACTCGAAGCCCAGCTCGCGGCGCATCATGGCGCCGAACCTGTCCCAGGCCGGCAAGGAGAGATCCTCCAGCGGAGCGAGGTAATGCGAGTGACCGTCCATCGCGGGGTTTGTGCGCACTTCGCGCTGATAGTCGCGCCGCGCCTGACCCTTCAGCCCTTCCACACCACCCGGAGCGCACAACTGTGCCGGCAGGCCCGAGTAGGTGTCACGGCAGCGCGTGGGACGGTCGGCATACTGCGAGCAGCTTCCGGTGGCGCGGTCGAGTAGCGGGCAGAAGCCCACCTGCGAGCGGTGACCCCGCACGTACTCGTCGAGGTTCTTCGCGCAGTGGGCATTGGCCCAGACTTTCCGGGCGTGGGCGTGCATGTCGCGGTGCTGGTCTTCGCTCATGCTTTGCGCAATGGTGAGGGCTTCAGGCCAGCTGAGGCGAATGGGCATGTCGCAACAGCGAAAGCAGCCGCTGGCACAGTACACCCGGCCGCCACGTCCGGTGTAGGCGCTCAGCCAGGACCGGGCGCGTTCGTCGTAACGGGCGTATTGTTTTCGAACTTCACGCGCGGTGTCCTGAGCGTTCACAGCCTCCCACTATAAGCAGGCACACCACCCCGCGCGGTGAGCGAGGTCAGGTTCCGCTGCGCGTGCCTGCGCGGAAATGGCGTGCACGTGAAACCTCACCGCCAGGACGTGCGGGCCCGCGTATACTGGAGCAGACGTGTTCAGGAAACCCGCCAAACAACCTGCCGCCTCTTCTGCCGTGTCCGCTGGCATGGAGCCTGGGCGCCTTCTCAACGAACTCCTGGCGAAACCGACCCTGGAGGGGGTTCTGGAAAGTGCGTTGGCGCAGGCGGCAGAACTGGTGGGCGGCAACGTCAAGGCCTACGCCGTCGTGCGTCCTGGAGAAGACCGGGTAGCGGCGGTGTACCAGTACGATTACGAACTGGTCGGTCTGTCCCTCGCCGGACCGTGGTCGGCCGGCCGCTCGCGCGTCGTGGCCGACGGAGCTGCCGAACTGTTCGCGACCAATCCGCCAGAGGTGCGTGCCAAACTCGACGTGCTCGGCATGCGCGAGGCCAAAGCGAGCCTGATCGCGCCGCTGCGCGACCGCAACCGCTTTCTGGGCGCTGTGGTGCTCGACCGTTATTCGGCAGACACATTTACTTCGGTGCAGCTTGATGCGGTGTCCCGCTGGGCCGGCAGTATCACGCCCCTCGTGGCGCTGTTGGAAGGCCAAGAGGAAGCCAGAGCCCTTTCGCGCCAGCTGACCACCGTCTTCGTTGAGTCCGTCGAGTCGCTCGACTTCGATACGGTCGGCCATGCCCGCCGGGTGACCGAGGTCGCAGGGAAGCTGGGGCGCGCCGTCGGCCTGACCGAGCGTGAACTGGATGAACTCTGGTACGCGGCGATGCTGCACGACCTGGGCAAGCTGCATGGCAGCGAAGGACATGCGCTCATCGGGGCCAATCTGCTGCATGACGTACCACAACTTGCCGGCGCACAGCTCGGCGTGCGCCACCATCACGAGCGCTGGGACGGTTTTGGCGAACCCGACCGCCTGGCCGGCGAGGAAATCCCGCTAATCGCGCGCATCGTGGCCGTGGCCGATACCTTCGTGCGCAAGGGCGAGAGCGCCTCGTTTGCCAGCGAGGGTGGAAAGACCCTGGACCCCCGACTGGTCACGGCCTTCGAAACTTTGGTGCGCGCCGAGGTCTGAGCGGCAGGTCCGGTCACATGAACCTCTGGCGAGGCGCCAGAGGTTTTTCGCGCTGTGTGGTTTCACCCTACGTGGTCGCCCGGGTGAGCCGGAGGCCGGTCAGCTGGGACCGGCGCGAACAAGACGACGCCCAAGCACCCCAAACCCACTATGATGAAGCGTGTGACCAACGGCGTGGCCCACCTTCCAACCGTAGAACGGCTCTGCGGGCCGCTGGAGCGCCTGGGTGGAGGTGCTCACAGCCGGGTGTACCAGGCGGGCGAGTACGTTGTGAAGGTCTACCGCAATTTTCTGGGCTGGCACGCCCTGGAAGCAGCCAACATGCGCCGCGCGGGTCTCGGTGAGTGGGTCGTCAAGACACTGGAAGCTGACGGTGCCCAAATTCTGATCATGCGGCGTTTTCCCGGGCGCCCGGTGAGGGCCGAAGACATTCCCGGTGCGCTGCCGTACATCCAGCATTTCCTGCAGAACCTGCACGCACCAAAGGAAGGGGTTGTCAACCTTGCGCGCCTCAACGAGCGCTTGCAGCGTTTCCGGGGCGCACTGAGCGCCTACCAGCTCGACGATCTCTTCGAGGCGGTGGAAACGCCACTGCGGCGCGGTGAGCTCGCCGCGCCGGCCAGCTACTGCCATTTGGATCTGTGGTCGGACAACGTCCTGGTCTCAGAGCGCGGCGAAGTGCTGGTGATCGACTGGACCCGCGCGGCCTTCGACGATCCCATCCGCGACATTTCACTGTTCAAAACCGGCACCCTCGATTTGTGCACGCCCGCGCAGAGCATGGAGCTGGCGCTGCGCCTGCTGCCTGACGAAGAGCGCGCGCTGGTGCGCTTGCGCGCCTACCTTGCCCATACCTACCTGCACGATCTGTACTGGTTTTTGATGCGTGAACCCTACGATTTCGAAGCGCAGCGCGCCGTGAAGGTGCCGCGCGCGCGGCACGCCCTGGAATTCCTGAGCTGAAGTGCCACCCTGCTGATGAGCGGCAAGCACCGGGCACTTTGCTCTAACATACGGTCGATGTCCGGCCTCCATGCACAAGACACCACCTCCCAGAGTTCTGGACCCCAGCACCTGGTGACCGTCGTAAGCCATCCACTCGTACAGCACAAGCTTTCCCTGATGCGCGACATTCACACGGGTCCGAAGGAATTCCGGGAGCTGGCCGCCGAGGTGACCTTGCTGCTGGCCTACGAAGCGATGCGTGACCTCGAAACCGAAGCCGTGACGCTGGAGACGCCCATTCAGAAAGGCGAATTTCCCATGCTGGCCGGCAAGAAACTGGCCGTGGTGGCCATCTTGCGTGCCGGGCTCATCATGAGTGACTCGATCCTGCGTCTCGTACCGGCGGCGCGCGTCGGGCACATCGGGTTGTACCGTGACCCCGAGACGCTGCGGCCCGTTGCCTACTACAACAAGTTGCCACAGGACATCGCCGAGCGCCGGGTGTTCCTGCTTGACCCGATGCTGGCCACGGGGGGCAGCGCGGTGGCGGCCATTGATACCCTCAAGGCAGCGGGCGCCCTGAGCGTCAAGCTGCTCTCGGTGCTGGCGGTGCCCGAAGGCATTGCGCGGGTTCACGCGTCGCACCCCGACGTTGAGATCGTTACCGCCGCCGTGGATGAGCGGCTCAACGATCACGGATACATTGTTCCCGGCCTGGGTGACGCGGGCGACCGGATTTACGGCACGAAGTGAAACGCCAGCACACCCTGGGCACAAGAGAGAGTTGATTCATGGACGTTTTTCCGTTTCTTCGTTCGCTGGGTATCGCCGATCCGCTGGGAATCGGTTTCCTCAGCGTGGTGCTCACCTTCGTGAGTGCGTGGGTGTTCACGCACCGCTTCGTGCCCCGCGTGCGTGATTACGCGATCAAGGTCGGTTGGGCCGATTTGCCCAACGAACGGCGTCTTAACAAGGCGCCCCTGCCGAATGCCGGCGGGCTGGCGATTTTCGCCGGGTTCATCATTCCGGTCGTGATCGTGTGGGCGCTGCGTCCCATCGGAGTCACCGAGGTGCAGGTGCAGGTGCTGGCGATCCTGCTGGGCGCAACCCTGATGGTCATGCTGGGATTTATCGATGACCAGTTTACGTTGCCTCCGCTGTTCCGCCTGGGCATGCAGACCGTGGCGGCCCTGCTGCTGGTCCTCAACGGGCTGAGCATCGAACTGCTCGCGCTGCCGTTTTTGCCTGTCATTCCAGTAGGTCTGCTCGAGCCATTCAATATCTTCTTCACGCTGCTGTGGATCGTCGGGATCACCAACGCCTTCAACCTGCTCGACGGCGTGGACGGGGTGGTGGGCGGGATCGGCTTTATCGCCAGCGTGGTGATGCTGGCAGTCGCTGCACAGTTCCCGGACCGCGGCAGCGCGGTGGTGCTGCTGGCCGGTCTTGCCGGCGCAGCGCTCGGATTTCTGCGGCACAACTTCAATCCCAGCCGCATCATCATGGGCGACGGCGGCGCTTACCTGTTCGGGTATACCCTGGCCGCCATCAGCCTGCTGGGCACACTGAAAGTCAGCGCCGGTACGTCGTTGCTGGCGCCGCTGCTGTTTCTGGCACTGCCGATCATCGATACCACCCAGGTGATCGTCGGGCGCCTGCTGCGGGGTCAGAATCCCCTCAGCACTCCCGACAAGACCCACATTCACCACCGCCTCTTCGCGCGTTACGGAGCGCGGGGCGCCGCCGTGATCATCTGGGCCATCACGCTGGGATTCAACATCGTCGGCATGCTGGCCCAGGGCATTCCGGCGCAGGTGATCTTCTTCGTGACCCTTGGCGTGGGGGGCTGTCTGACCTGGGTTGCGCTGCGCCGCGTGCGTGCGCTGCGTCTCGAAGAGTCGCACGTGACCGTCAAGGAGGCCGTGAAATGACCGCTGACCACACTGTGAAAAATGTTGTGGTGGCCTTTGGTACGCGGCCCGAAGCCACCAAGATGGCGCCGGTGATCGAGGCGCTGGATCGTCAGGAAGGTCTGCGGGTGACGGTGCTGGTGACCGGTCAGCAGCGCGAACAGCTGGACTCGGCGCTCGCGGTGTTCGGCCTGACTCCACACGCGGACCTGAACGTCATGACCGAGCGTCAGACCCTCAGCGACCTGACCGGGCGCATCGTTCCGCAGGCGGCGCGCAAACTGCGCGAGCTGCAGGCGGACATGGTGCTGGTGCACGGCGACACCACCACGACCTTCTGCATGGCCTACGCGGCCTTTGTCGAGGGCGTGGCCGTCGGGCACGTGGAAGCGGGCCTGCGCAGCGGCAGCATGACCGAGCCCTTTCCTGAGGAAGCCAACCGCAAGCTGACAAGCGTACTGACCACCCTCGACTTTGCCCCCACTTCACTGAGCCGCGATAACCTGCTGCGCGAAGGCAAGACGCCAGGCGGCATTTTCGTGACGGGCCAGACGGCCGTCGACGCAGTGCGCGCCGTGGCGGCACGCGCCGAGTTGCGCGCCTCGTGGCGTGGCAAGCGGCTGGTGGCCGTCACCATGCACCGGCGCGAGAATTTACCCGTGATGCGCGAGTTGGCCCTGGCCTTGCGTGACGTGGCCCTGAATCACCCCGAGCGCCACTTCGTGTACCCGGTGCACCTCAATCCGGCCGTGCGTGAAGCCGTAACGCCCGTGCTGTCCGGTCTGGCGAATTTTGAGCTGACCGAACCGCTCGCGTATGACGAGATGAGCGCACTCATGGCGGCTTCCGACCTGCTCGCCACCGATTCGGGCGGCCTGCAGGAGGAAGGTGCCAGCCTCGGTGTGCCGGTGGTGGTGCTGCGCAACGTCACCGAGCGTCCGGAAGGCGTCGAGGCCGGTGTGCTCCGGCTGGCCGGCACCGAGCGCGCCCAGGTGAGCCGGGTGCTGGAAGCCTTGCTCTCGAATGAAGGTGAACTGGCACACATGCGCGGTCGGCCGAATCCATACGGTGACGGACAGGCCAGCGAGCGCATCGCCCGGGCAGTCGCCTGGCATTTCGGATTGGGGAAGCGTCCCGGGGATTGGCAGGTTGCCAGCGCGGCAGTCCATCCGTCGTGAAGATCTGACTGTGCGGCCTGCCCGTCAGGGCGCCGCCTGGAACCCACGCGATTGATGAAGGCATTTGCCTGCATTGGTGTCATTTTGGAGGACGCATGTCGATGACCGAAGGCCAGGCGCCCCCCTCGTTTGCCGTGGTACTCAATCCGCACGCCGGTCGCGGTGTGGCCTTGCGGGCCTGGCCCCGTCTGGAGCGCGAGCTTCAGGCGCGTGGACTCCGCTTCGACCTGATCCTGGCGACCACGCCGGAAGACGCGCTGCTGCGGGTGGCCAGACTGCCCTTCTGCCAGAGCGTGCTGGCCGTGGGCGGTGACGGTACCGTCCGGGCGCTGCTGCCGGCACTGGTCGGTACGGGCCGGGCGCTCGGGATCGTGCCGCTGGGCAGCGGCAACGATTTTGCCGGAATGCTGGGCTTGCGGTCCGGGAATTTCCGGCAGGCGCTCGACCGTCTGGCAGCAGCGCCTCGGGCAGTGGACGCCTTATGGGTCGACGCCGGGCAGGGGCGTACGTTTGTGCTCAATGGTTTCGGCATGGGATTTGACGCGCTGGTTGCGTCGCTGATGCTTCAGACTCCCGCCCGTCTGAACGGTTTCTCGCGCTACGCCTGGGGTGCCCTGCGAGGAGTGCGCTCGCTCTATCACCACCAGGTGGAAGTGACCCTGGACAGCGCACTGATGTACCGTGGTCCCTCGCCGTTGGTGGCCGTCATGAACGGCACCCGCTACGGAGGAGGGTTCCAGATTTCGCCGGAATCCGACGCGCGTGATGGTCGGCTCGATGTCGTGCTGGCGTCGCGTCTCAGCCGGGGTCAGCTGACCTTGCTGATGGGCAGCGTGTTGCGTGGCGCCCACCTCGACGATCCCCGGGTCCGCTGTGGCCGGGGACGTGAGGTGCGCGTTTCGTGGAGTGTTCCCACCCACCTGCACCTTGATGGTGATGTGGGCGGTGAAGTGTCGAGTGTCAGCGCCGGTGTGCAGCCGGGCGCGGTGCTGCTGTACTGAACTTGTTGTCCTGGACCCGGCGGTCTATTCCGGCGATCGCAACTCAGGCGGGGTGCAGGGCTTCGGCCCGGTGCGCTTCCTGCTGGAGGTCGACGGTTTCGGCGGTGAAGTGGGGCCACTTTGTTCGCCCGAGAGTGTTCGCCGGGAAGTGTTCACCCGAAAGTGAAATCTGCTGACCCCGCCGTCCTGATGGGCGATTCACAAGCCTTTTCCGTGCGCCGTGCCGCTGTGGCTGCGCCACTTCACCCGAGTGCCGACTTTGGGATGATTTACGCGCGGGCCTCCTTCACCAGATTGTTGCTCCAGTGCAACAGCTGGCGCGTAAGTGGGCCCGGGGCCTGCAGCGGCAACAGCGGGCTTTCGGGCGCCAGAGTCTGGATGCTCGCCTGAGGAAGACTCGGTACGGGGGAATCGTTATCCGAGACGATCAGCACGGGCAGCGAGACGGGCACGTCGGGAAGCCTGGGTGGTTCCTCGGCCTGGTCCAGCCAGGCGTTCCAGGCCTCTTTCGAAGCGCGCAGGCCGTCGAGTATCAGATTTTCCAGGTCTCGCTCGTCGGGCGCTGAGCCAAGGACGGCGGCGTAATGGGCACGCAAGGCGTCGGGGTTGCCGTGCGCGGTGCGCAGACGTGCCACGGTCTCCGGGTCTGCCCGCCAGGCAGGATGGACGAGTGCCACGCCCAGCAGACCGGGCGGCTGGCGTGCGGCCAGTTCGAGCGCCACGAGCGCGCCCAGCTCACGGCCCACCAGCACGAAATCCCGATGCCCGGCGTGCCCGATGGCCCCAGCGATCACCTCGGCCATCTCGCTCACGCTGCACGCGCCCTGCGCGGCGCAGGTTCCGAAGCCCGGCAGATCGGGGTGCAGCGAGCGCACGCCTGCGAGCTGCTCGGCCACGTGAACCCACTCACGGCTGGACGTGCCAAAGCCGTGCAGCAGCACGAAGGTCGGTTCGACCATCACTGCTCGCCGCCTGATCTGGCCGAGTCGGGCAACTCTCCACGAAAGACGTCGAGTCCGTCGATCTGTTCGAGAGCGACCGGACGTTGTTCCTGCGCGCTTTGATAAATCGCGGCCATGATGCGCTGGTCTTGCAGACCTTCCTCGCCCGGCGTGAAAGGCGTCTTGTTCTGCAGAATGCACTGCGAGAAATGGTCGATTTCCAGCGTGAACTGGTCTTCTTCGTCCATGTTGAGTTCCTCGCGTCCGGAGGCGCGCTCGACTTCCAGCCGCAGGCCCTGGTACGCGTAGGCCGGGTCCATGCTGAGCCAGCCTTCCTTGCCGAACACCCGCAGGTAGCGAATGGTCTGCACGTTGTACGACGTGAGGCAGCTCGCCAGGATCCCGCCGGGAAAGCGCATGGTCCAGGCGAGGCTTTCCTCGACCTCCTGAAAGCGCTCCTCTCCCTGGGGCTGGTACAGCGTGGCGCTGACTTCCTGAGGTTCGCGGCCCAGCAGGAAGCGCAGGGTATTGAGGCAGTACAGACCGATGTCCGGAAGAGGTCCGCCTCCGGCGAGATCGCGTTTGAGGCGCCAGGCACCGGCGTCGTCCTCCATCTGGCCATGCACGCTGTCCATCACCCGGATGTCACCGAGGTCGCCCTCCTGCACCAGGCGCCGTGCCTGCCAGTGTTGTGGGGTGTACTGACAGCGGTAGGCGATCATCAGTTTGACCCCCGCGACGCGGCAGGCCTGCACCATCGCTTCGGCGTCCTCCACGGTGGTGGCCATGGGTTTCTCGCACAGAACGTGCTTGCCGGCCTGGGCGGCACGCTCGGTCTGCTCGCGGTGCAGGCTGTTGGGCGTGACGATGTACACCGCGCCGATGTCCTGCCGCTGGGCCAGTTCGTCGAGCTGGTCGTAAGTGAAGACGTCCTGTGAGGTCAATCCATAACCGGCGGCGATGCGCTCGGTTTCCGCACGGTCACCGCTGACCAGGGCGGCCAGGCGCGAGAAGCGTGAAAGCGCAAAGGCCGGCAGCAGTTCGGCAGTGGTCAACTCTCCCACGCCGATGACCGCGTAGCCGACCCGCTCCTGTGGGGGAAGTGGCGTACTCATCGCGTTCCCTGCTCCGGTGTGACGCGTGGGGCGGTGGATGGTGCGGTGAGCAGCCAAAGGCAGGACACCGGGCAGGTGACAGGAAACCGAATCATGGTTTTACCTTGCGGTCTCATGCCAGGTGGTCCCGCTGATTGCCTTACCGTTTCAAGGAACGCTCAAGCGCCGCTGAGTTGGCCGCATGGGCGCGGCCTTGGGTGCACCGCTCACGCAAGACACCAGAAAGGGGCAGCGAACGATGACGACAGGCTTCTTTTGTCACCGCTTGAGCTCGGCGAGCAGACGACGGGCCGCTTCCAGATCGCGCTGCTCCCAGAAGGTACGCGCGGGCAGCACCACTGCCCGCTCCAGTACGGCAACCGCACTGGGTTTGTTGCGCCGGTTGACCTTCATGAGGGCCTGGGCGTATTCCAGACGGTGCTTGACCATCTGCGGCTCGAGCTGGATGGCCTTCTCGAAGTTCGGCTGAACCTGCGCCTTATTGCCTCCGGCAAACAGGGAGACCTCGGCGTTCCA
This sequence comes from Deinococcus peraridilitoris DSM 19664, assembly GCF_000317835.1. Classification (NCBI taxonomy): domain Bacteria; kingdom Thermotogati; phylum Deinococcota; class Deinococci; order Deinococcales; family Deinococcaceae; genus Deinococcus; species Deinococcus peraridilitoris. The sequence continues at coordinate 3,216,677 of NC_019793.1, forward strand.
CTGTCCCAGCGCCACGTACGCCGCGGCATGACGTGGATTGAGTTCAATGGTCCGGCCGAGGTCGCTTTTGACCTCGCTGGCGAGGGCCAGCCCGTCAAAGATACCTTTGAACGGCATCAGCTGCGCACCGGCGCGCGCCCGCTCGAAGTAGGCCTCCGCCGAATTCGCATTGAGCTCGATGGCTTTCTGGGCGTACATGAGCGACTTTTCGAGCAGGGCTTTCTGTTGTTCCTCGGATACCAGCGCGGCACCAAGGGTGGTGGCTTTGGCGGCCAGCACGAAACCTTCCGGGCCGGCGTGTGCCAGTGCAGCGTCGACTGCGCCTTTCACGTCGCCTTTGTCGAGCAAACTCTGTCCGTCTTCCAAAAGGCCCGCCCAACACGAGCCCTGCCCGGCCAGGATGGCGGTCAGAACGAGGCATGGCCTGAGGTTCCGTCGTTTGCGCTGTGAAGACAACTTATGGGAAGTATACCGTATTGCTCTTTCCAGCCATGCGGAACCGGTGGCGGGCAAGGCACGGAAACACCATCAATCGAGACGACCTGGCGTGACCCTGAATGTGAACGCGCTATAAAGAAGTGTGTCGCAGCCCGACTGGCTTTCGCTGCTGGCCCCCTTGCGGGCCCGCGGAAAGGGGAGCCTGCGTTCGCTGGAGCAGGCCATGCGGGCTCGTGGGGCGAGCCCGCATGCGGTGCGCAACCTCGTGTACCGGGGAGTGGGCGCGGAGGGTGACCGTCTGGCGCTGTTTTCCATCCTGCGGGAACTCCATCAGGAAATCGGGCTCGCCCCACCACAGGCCGTGCATTCTCAGGCGCCGGCAGAACTGTCCCTGCTGGGACGCGAAAAGCGCCGGGCCTACCGGCAGTTTCTGGCCGGAGTGCGCGCCGGGCGCGCGCCCCGATTGATCGTGACGGGCCGCGCCGGAACCGGCAAGACCCTGCTGATCGAGCATTTGGAGCGTGAACTGCTGCGCGGTGATCTGGTGCCGGGTGTCACGCGGCTGCTGCTCGGTGACGAGGCCGCCCCAGCCCTGATCGAGCATGGCGCCGAGAGCCTACGTGGCCTGCACGCCGGGCTGCCCTACAGCGTGCAGGCCGAACTGCAGGCCCAGGGTGCGCGCGAAGTCTGCCAGAAACTGCAAGGCGTGCTGCTGTTGCGGGTAGTGAGCGGGGTGTTGAAGGGCACGCCGCCTCGCCTGCCCGACGGCACCCAGACCACGCTGCCCGACTGGGCTCTGCGTTACCTGTTTCAAGAACTGCCGCCCGGCGTCGCGGCGCTGCTGGCCCTGCAGGACGCAGATGATCTTTCCGGTGAGCACACGGCGGAGGTGATCGTCCTCAAGCCACCCACCACCGAGGAATCACGGCGTTTTCTGCTGTCACGCGCGGCCCTCGCGCCGCAGGAAGCCGACGAGGTCTTGCGCGCTGCGGGGCGCAACCTGGACCGTCTGGCGCTGCTGGCTGCGGTTCACGGTCTCAAGCCGCTCCCGGGCAAGCGCGCGGCGACCGAGGACGCCGCGCGCGATCAGCAACTTGCGCAGCGCATTCTGGCCGATCCGGACGTTCTCGACCTGATCGTCGCCCTGTGCGCCAGCTTGCCGGACGGCGAAACCAGCGTCCGGCGAGACGTACTGGAAGCTGCGCTGGGGCGTCCGCTGACGCGGCTTCCGCCGCATGCCCGCGCGTTGCTGGAAGAAATCAACGCGCAAGAGCCCAGGCCTGTCTCCAGGGCGCTCGTGCCCGCCGTACGTGACCGGCTGGACGAAACAGCCCTGCGCGCCGCACACGAACGCGCGGCGCGTGCCTACGGAGAAGCGGCACGCCATGACGCGGGGGCGCGGCGTGTCCTGGAAGCGCGGCGTCTGTGGCACCTGACCGAGGCCGGCGCCTGGAATGACGTGGTGGCCATGGCCACTGGCGCCGGGAGCCGGGGTGACCTCATCGCGGGCGTATGGCCCCGGGTTCGTCGACAACTGCGAGGAGACGCCCGTCTGACGCTCGCGCAGACCACCGTGCGGCACTACGCTTCGCTGGGCCGGTACGATCATCCTGACGCGCGAGACGCGCTCAGCGTGCTGCTGGAGGCACCTGACGCCCTGGTGCGCGCCTGGGCGCGGCTCAAGCTGGCCGAAAGCGCGGTGGACCGTGGGGCATTCGATGCCGCAGGTGCACAACTCGATACGTCTGATGTTCAGGACGCCCTGTCCTGTGGTGGAAGTGAGGCGGGCGCGAGCGAACTGCGTGCCGACGCCGCCCTCGTTCGGGCGGCCATTGCACGCTGGCGTGGCGACGTCAGCGGCGCGGCGGGCGCCTGCGACGAAGCGCTCGCCGCTGCACCTGCCGCGTCGCTTGACCGGGTGCGCTTATGGCGAGGTCTGATTGCCAAGGACCGCGGTGACTGGAACGAGGCGCTGAGAGACCTCTCGGCGGTCTCACAGGGCGAGGGATCAGGCCACACCAGCGATCCGTTGCTGCGCGCCCGGGCCCGTTACCAGGAAGGTGATCTGCGCCTGCGGCTCGGTCAGCCGGTCACGGCCGAGGCGGCCCTTTCGCAGGCGCTTGCGGCCCTGACCCGTGAAGGCGCCCCGGCAGACGAACGTGCCCGCGTGCAGGCACGACTTGGCACTGCGCTTCGCCGGCTGGGGCGGGTCGGGGAAGCGCGGGCGCACTTGTCCGAAGCGGCTGGCTTGCTGCCTGACCTGGAGCCCGTCGTGACCGCGCGGGTGCTGAGTGAGGCGGTGCCAGTCGATCTGGCCCTGAACCGCCCCGACGCCGGCCTGAGAGGCGCCACGGCGGCGCTGGCGTGGCTGGAGCGCCCTTCGGAACGCAGCGCAGAAGCCGCATATCGGGCGCGGCGCGCCCGGTACCGCATTGCGCTCTCCTACCTGACGCGCGGTTTGGGGCGTCCCTACCTGCCACCCCTGCCCGGTGCGCGGTGGGACAATGCAGATCTGCAGCGCGCCCGTGAGTTGCTCGACAACACCCTGGCCGTGTTGGGTGAGGGTGCGGACCGGGACTGGACACTGCGCTTCGACGCCTATCTCAGCCGTGCGCTTGCCGAGTGTGATCCGGGCAAGGCCGCCGACGACATCACCCGCGCACTCGAACTGGTCGATCATCCGTATGCCGAGGCGCAGGTACGTGCCGCCCGGGCGGAGGTGTGGCTGCGCGCCGGAAACGCCGAGCGCGCACTGGGCGAGGTCAACCGCGCCCACACGCTGCTGCGTCGTGTGGCTTTGGGCACCGAGCCCGATCCGGGATTGTGGGCTGCGCTGCTGGCCCTGGAGACCCGCGCGAGCCTGCTCGACGGCGCACCCGCGGGCCCTACCCTGCGCTGGTTGCGTGAAGCGCTGCGTGAGCCGCTCTTGACGCCCTTCCGGGAAGGGGTCCTGCGCGAGGCGGGCGAGGCTCTGGAGGGGCTGGGACTGGCCGCCTCGCGCGAACTGTTGCGCGAAGTCGGACTTCCCCGGTACCTGGATGATCTGCGTCCCGCAGACGCCCTGCGCCAGCTTTCCTTCGGTTCCTGAAACGAGGGTGTAGGCGTCGATCCCACGCGTTCAGGTCGAGGACTTGTCCCGCCTTCCTTTGAAAGAGGCCCAAGCCAGTGAGGCACTGTCGTTTCTCGCTATTTTCGGCGCCCAGAGCGCTTCGAAGGTATTTTGAGGATTGACTGTCTCACCAGCATTCACGGGTGGTACTGGCTGCGCCTTGCCCGGGAGGGCGGGGTACTCGAGCCGTAAGAACAAAAGACACAGCAGTTGCCGGTGAGTGGCTTGTGCACCTCCTGGCAGGGTTCACATTCGTAGAAGTACACGCAGGCGTCCAGAGGCGCGTTCGCTGCCTGCCCGTGTCTGCCGGCCGGGCAATTCAGGTCGGAGTTCGGCATGGTCCATTCTCGCGCTGCGTGGTGTACCAGGAGTGATTTTGGTACACCACCCCTGGTTTCGCTGACACGGCGGCTGATGGTGTGGTGTTCCGCTGACACCGACCCACTTCGCTCGGTCAGGCTGGCACCATACCTCACAAGCGAGGGCCAACACCCGTTCCTGTCCGTGAAGCAGGCCCGCAGGGCGCACATCGGGCGCCCAGCCTTTCGCTCGGCTTCACCGGAGTGCTCACTCCAGGAGGTAGGACATGACCACACTCGACATCAGCGATCAAAGCGTTTGCGGTGCACAGCAGGTACTGACACCGCCCGCCCTGCGTTTCGTGGCCGAACTCGAAAAGCAGTTCGGTGAGCGGCGCCGGATGCTGCTGCGCGCCCGCCAGGATCGCCAGATCCGCCTTGACCGGGGTGAACGCCCGAATTTCCTGGCGGAAACCCGGCACGTGCGCGAAGGCAACTGGCGCGTCGTCCCGCCGCCCACAGACCTGCTCGACCGGCGGGTGGAAATCACTGGACCCGTGGACCGCAAGATGATCATCAACGCGCTCAACAGCAGCGCACAGGTGTTCATGGCCGATTTCGAGGACGCCACCAGCCCCACCTGGGAGAACGTGATGGCCGGACAGGCCAACCTGATGGACGCCGTGCGCCGGACCCTCACCCTGGAGACCGGCAGCAAGAGTTACCGTCTGAACGATAGGACGGCCACGCTGTTCGTGCGCCCGCGCGGCTGGCATCTGGAGGAGGCCCACGCCACGTTGCGCGGTCAGCGTATTTCCGCCAGCCTGTTCGACTTCGGGCTGTACTTCTTTCACAACGCCCAGGAACTGCTTGAGCGTGGCAGTGGGCCTTACTTTTACCTGCCCAAGCTCGAAAGCCACCTGGAAGCGCGCTTGTGGAATGACATCTTCAATTTTGCCGAAGACGCCCTGCAGCTTCCCCGTGGCACCATCCGCGCCACCGTGCTGATCGAAACGATCCTGGCCGCCTTCGAGATGGACGAAATTCTCTACGAGCTGCGCGAGCATTCCGCCGGACTCAACTGCGGTCGCTGGGACTACATCTTCAGCGTCATCAAGAAGCTGCGCGCCGACCCCCGCTTCGTGCTGCCCGACCGCTCCCAGGTCACCATGACCGACGGCATGATGCGCTCGTACTCACGTCTGGCCATCCAGACCTGCCACAGGCGAGGGGCCCACGCGATGGGCGGCATGAGCGCCTTCATTCCGGTCAAGAACGACGAGGCCGCCAACGACCGTGCCTTCGCGCAGGTGCGCGCCGACAAGGAACGCGAAGCGAGCGACGGGCACGACGGCACCTGGGTTGCCCACCCCGCCCTGGTGCCCGTGGCACGTGAGGTCTTTGACCGGCTGATGCCCACCCCCAACCAGATTGACCGCTGCAGTGACTACCGCATTCAGCCGGGCGAGCTGCTGCGTGTGCCCGACGGGTACGTCACCGCGCGCGGGGTGCACAGCAACGTTTCGGTGGCGCTGCAGTACCTCGCCGCGTGGCTGGGCGGGCAGGGTGCCGTGCCCATCAACAACCTGATGGAAGACGCCGCCACCGCCGAGATTTCGCGTGCACAGCTGTGGCAGTGGGCGCGTCACCGTGCCTGTACCGACGACCGCGAGCGCGTGACCGGCGCGCGCGTGCAGCGCCTCATTGACGAAGAACGCGCGGGACTGACCGTCCGGCACCCACACTTCTCGGCGTTCTACCAAGAAGCGGCCGAACTGCTGCGCGAACTCACCGAGGCCGAGGCGTTTCCCGAGTTCCTGACGCTCGCCGCCTATGAACGCCTCAACCGCCTGCACGACCACAAGAGCACTGCCAGCAGCGCTGCCGACTGACCCTCTCTCGCCCCCCTCTTCTTTGTAAAGGAGCACACCATGACGAACCCCATGACCTACGACCAGATTCTCGAGAAAACCTGGCAGGGCGATCCCCGCTGGCAAGGCATTCAACGGGACTACACCGGTGCCGACGTCGTGAAGCTGCGCGGCAGCCTGCTGATTGAACACACCCTCGCCAAAGTGGGCGCCGAGAAGCTCTGGAAACTGTTGCACGATGAGCCTTTCGTGAACGCACTCGGGGCCCTAACGGGCAATCAGGCGATGCAGCAGGTCAAGGCGGGTCTCAAGGCCGTCTACCTGTCAGGATGGCAGGTCGCCGCTGACGCCAACAATGCCGGCCAGATGTACCCCGACCAGAGCCTGTACCCGGCCAGCAGCGTGCCCGACGTCGTGCGCCGCATCAACCGCACCCTGCAGCGCGCCGACCAGATTGCGCACCTGGAAGGGGACACCAGCGTCGACTACTTCGCGCCGATCGTCGCCGACGCCGAAGCCGGCTTTGGTGGACCGCTCAATGCCTTCGAGCTGATGAAGTCGATGATCGAGGCCGGCGCGGCCGGTGTGCACTTCGAGGACCAGTTGGCGAGCGAGAAGAAATGCGGTCACCTGGGCGGCAAGGTGCTGGTGCCCACCCAGCACTTCATCCGCACCCTCAACGCGGCACGCCTCGCGGCGGACGTACTGGGGGTACCGACCCTGCTGGTGGCCCGCACCGACGCCGACGCAGCAGACCTGCTGACCAGCGACGTGGACGAGCGCGACCACCAGTTCATCGTGCAGGGTGAACGCACACCGGAGGGTTTTTTCCGCGTCCGGCCCGGCATCGACCAGGCCATCGCGCGCGGGCTGGCCTACGCCCCCTATGCCGATCTGATCTGGTGCGAAACCAGCACTCCGACCCTGGAAGAAGCCCGACGTTTTGCCGAGGCCATTCACGCCGAGTTTCCCGGAAAGCTGCTGGCCTACAACTGCTCGCCGAGTTTCAACTGGAAAAAGAATCTCGACGACGAGACCATTGCCCGATTCCAGCGTGAACTGGGCGCCATGGGGTACAAGTTCCAGTTCATCACGCTGGCCGGTTTTCATTCGCTCAACCTGTCGATGTTCGAATTGGCGCACGGCTACCATCGGCGCCAGATGAGCGCCTTCGTGGAGCTGCAGGAGCGTGAGTTCGCTGCTCAGGAACGCGGTTTCACGGCCGTCAAGCACCAGCGCGAGGTGGGCACCGGCTATTTTGATGCGGTCAGCCTGGCCGTTTCAGGCGGCAGGAGCAGCACGGTGGCCATGAAGGGCAGCACCGAAGCGGCGCAGTTTGCCGCCGCCGACTGAATTTCAGGTCGTTGAAGGAGCAAGGGACGCATTCACGCGTCCCTTGCTCGTGGGCATCACCAGCGTGTTTATTTCAGGGGCCTGAGCAGACGGATGCGCGCTTTGGGTGCCTGGTTCTGGCCGGGCTGCACGACCAGTTCGGCCACGTAGAGGTTGCCGTTGCGGGGATCTTCGACCAGATCAAGCGGCCTCGTAAGCCTGCTGTCGCCTTCGTGTTCCAGTTCGATCCCGATCTGCTCGGCCTTGCGGATGTTCTTGGTCCGTTCATCGACTGTCAGCACCACAATGTCCTGCCCGCCCGAGTACTCCACCACCAGCAGTTTGCCCTTCAGTCGACCGTTGAAGACATCGCTTTTGTACTCGACAACCCCGTTGGGTGAGCGGTTGTAGCCAAATTCGTAGGCCGGAAGGCGGTAGTTGGGGTCGGGCAGCGTGCCGACCGGGTAGCCTTTGCGGCCATGTGCGTCGTCGACGACCTCGGCAGGGTCCTCGACAGCTGTGGGATTGCCGCCGTTGAGGACGAAGTGTCCGCGCTTCTCGACCGGGTGCCCGAAATACAGGTTGCGGTCTTGCGCGTCTAGCGTCGTGCGAAACAGAAAGTCTTTCTGGGTCGGGGCGCTGCTGAGCGCCGGGACGCCTGCTTTGCCAGGGGTGGAACCGCCCGAGGCTCCGCCGTTGGTGGGCAGGTACAGCGATCCGTTGGAATGCCACACCAGGTCGTAGGCATTGCGCACACCGTCGGCGAAGATCTTGACCGGACTGCCTGCCGCGTAGGGATTGTAATTGCCGGGACTGGCCAGGTTCTGGTCGTACGGCTCGGTCTGTACGTCGATGGGTCCGCCGCTCACATCACGCGTCGTGTCAATCTGCAGTACGGCGGCGTTCAGCAGGCGCTCAGGGTGAATGCCTCCCGGATTCCAGGTGGTGTCGGGCGCACCAGTCGAGGTGTTGCTGCTCTGGCTGACGTAGAGTTTCTTGTCGGGACCGAATGCCAGGCTATTGGTCAGATGGTCCTTGATGGAGCGGGGCAGTCCGACGACGTAGTCCTCGAAAGTTACGTTCTCCGGCCCGAACTCGCTGCCGGAGCGGATGAGCAGGCGAGAGACGGCGCCCGAGAAGTCACGTGGCAGCGAGCCGTCGGGAGAGTACACCGGGTCGTTATGGGAAATCCACAGCACTTGGGGCTGATTTTCTTTGGGTGGTTCAAAGGCCAGACCGATAATGGCCCGACCGGCCAGATCAGGGCGAAGGTCTCCGAGGTTGAGCACCTGCCGCTCGCTGAGGGTTCCGGTGACAGCGTCGACCTTCCAGCGCATTACCTGTCCGCCGAGGGTTACTCCGTACAGTTGGGTGCCGTAAGGGCTCATGCTCAGGCTGGCAATTGGCGCGTCGGCATTGGAGTAGCTGCGGGGCGGATAGACCTGCTGTGCCGTAAAGGACACCGGCGGAGCGACTGCCTGCGGTTCGGTGCCGGTCCGGAATCGGGCGGTGAACGTCACGAAGGCGGCCCCGTTCTCGTCTTTGAGTCCTTCCCTGATTTCGAAAACATAGTCGGTTTCCGCGTCCAGCAGACCGTCGCCTGCCGGCTGGGGCGTGAAAGTGATGGTTCCGCCCGCCCCATCGGTGTTGGCCACGCCCGGCACGAGTTGCTGATTGTCGGCGCGGTAGAGCCTCACGTTACCCGTCAGCGTGTTGGCGTCCACGCCCACGCCGGGCGTAGGAAGGGAAATGTTGGCCGTGATGACGGTGTTGCGTGGAACATTTGTCAGTTTCCCGTTGGAGGTTACGATGTCAGTGACAAGAGGCCGACCGCCAATCACGAGGGGCGGCCCGGAGTTGCCTGGGGGAGGATTCTGGGTGGAATCCTGCTGTGGACCGCCGCCACAGCCCATCAGGGTCAGCGCCAGCGAAATTCCCAATAATGTCCGTTTCAATGGGGCGTGCGTGTGCATGTATGACTCCAAAAGACGAAAATTGGTCGTATTCGAGAGAATGGGTAAACCGATCAACCTGAACCTGTTGGCATGAATCATGGAGTCGGACGGTGTAGAAGTGTTGTGTCTGGCCCGTCTGATCTTGCGTGGGTTTCTGGCTTCAGTGTGACTTTTTCTGCGACAAGTGGTGTTCAACAGGGCTTCATTTACGTTTGTGCGAAGATCAATTTGTTTTTGAGCTTTGTTTCAGAAAACCATGAGTCCTGTGAGGACGCCGTTTCGTGGGGCCAGTTTGAGGCCTGATACGTTCCATAAAGCGCGATTCGTCAGCAAGCGTCGGTGGTCGCGCTGCAAGAACCGCGCAGATCACGGCGGCACAAGGCAACAAGACGAGGGGCTGTCATCGACAGCCCCTCGTCTTGTTGCCTTGTGCGTCCCGCTGCGCTCAGGGCGACGGCGTGAGCAGCTGAATGCGACCTCCTGAAGATCCCAGCTCGACGACGTACAGGTTACCGTTGCGTCCGTCTTCAGCCAGGTCGAGCGGGTTCTGGAAGCGTTTGATCCTGCCGTTCACCGTGGTGCCGATCCGGCCCACGTCGGTCACCTTGCCACCCTCCAGTTTGAGGGCCACGACATCCTTGCCGTTGGAGTACTCGACGACCAGCAGGCGGTTCTTGAGCGCTCCGCCGAAGCTGTTGCTCTTGTACTCGATGGCCCCGTTGGGCGAACGGTTGGCACCGAAGGTATGCACCGGAGGACGGTAATTCGCGTCCGGTCGGGTGCCTTCCGGGTAGCCCGCGCGCCCCTGACCGTCGGGCACCACCTCGAAGGGATCACGGCCAGCCGTCGGGTTTCCACCGTTGAGCACGTAATGACCACGCAGCGCCACCGGATGGCCATAGTAACCACCCGACCCGGTCACCCGGAACAGGTAATCATCCTGATTGGACACGTTGTTCAGTGCAGGGGCGCCGTCCCCGGCAGGCGTGTTCCCCCCGGCCGCGCCACCGTTGGTGGGGACATACAGGGCGCCGTCGGTGTGCCAGACCAGGTCATAGGCGTTGCGAACGCCGTCGGCGAAAATGGTCACCGGGGCGCGTTCGCCGTTCGGATCGTAGTTGCCGAGGCTCGCGCTACCCTCGTATTTCTCGGTCTGCACGTCAATCGGGCCGCCGCTGACATCATAGGTGGGGTCGATGCGAAGTACTGTCGCGGTGAGGCGGTGTTCGCTGCGTACCCAGGTGCCGTCGGGCGCGCCCGTCGAGGAGTTGCTGCCCTGCGAGACGTACAGCGCGCCGTCAGGACCGAAGACCAGGCTGTTGGTCAGGTGATCCTTGATCGAGCGGGGCAGACCCACGACGTAATCCTGCACGGTGCCCGTGAAGGCCGCCGCGTCCGTGATGGTCACTTTGGAAACCTTGCCGGAGAAGTCAGGTGGCACCTGGCCCGGCGCGTAAGGAATGGGCGCGTTGTTGGAAATCCACAGCACGTTGGGATCGCGCGGATCGTGCGCCAGGCCGATCAAGGCGCGGCCCGCCAGCTCGGGAATGGCCAGGGTCTGCAGGGCGCTCAGGCCACCGTCGCTGTCAATGGCCCAGCGCAGGATCTTGCCGTCCAGGGTGACTGCGTACAGACGACCGTCGTTTCCGACGCGCACACTGGCGATGGGCGAGCCGCTGTACACGGTGCGCTCCGCGAAGGTTACCAGCGGACCCTGAGGTTCGCGCGTGCCGGTCGTAAATGACGCCTTGAAAGCCGCAAATGCTTTACCACTTTCGTCCTTGACGCCGGTGGTCACTTCAAAAGTGTACTTGGTGTTGCTTTTCAGCACTTCGGTCGGGGTGAAGGTGATGTTGCCTCCCGCACCGTCGGTGCTGGCCGATCCGGCGACGAGGCTCGTGGTCGCGGCAGCTTCGTACAGCCTGACGTTGCCCTTCAGCGAATTTTCGGCGACGCCGACTCCCGCTGTGGGGAGGTACACGTTTGCCGTCACCGCAACGTCGCGGGCGACGTTCGTGGCATTCGCCCTGTACACCTCGCGACTTTCCTCCGAGGTGAAGGTCACACTGGTCACCTGAGGCTGCTGGGTGTTCCCACCGGGAGGTGGTGGCGTGACGGGTGGCGGCGGTGAGGTGGTCGGCGGTGTCGGGTCAGGCGTTTTGGTGCTGGGCGGGGGCGGGGTGTTGGGGCTGTTATTGATGGGCGGTTGCCTTGACCCGGGAGCATTGGGCGAAGGGCTGACACCCTGCCCGGAATTGGCGCCACCACAGGCCACCAGACCAACCACGAGGGTAACCGTGAGCATTGCACGGGCAGAACGGATGCCAAGTGAAGTCATAATAGTTTTCCTCCAAGAATAGTTGCGTCAATCACTGCAATGAAACATATAGACCGAAATTTTGAACAACGCCAACTTCAGGCGTGCAGTGTCGCCTGACTCGCTCCAGTTAATGTGGCTTTTTTTGCCTGATTTGTCTTGAGCGCAACATTTAAGTAGTATTTTTCGTCTGATCATTTTCCTTTGCAATAACTCTTATAAAGTGCAATAGAACATTTGTTTGTCCTTATAAAAGGCACGTGAAGGTGAAAGATAAATAAGATTAGGTTTTTAACATGACAAATAGAGTCTGGGGCCGCTCCTGGAGGGTCCGTCCTTTTGAAGCGGCAACAGGCAGGCAAAAACGGGTCCGGATGAAGCTGATCGCCAGGAAGTGTGCCCTCAGGGGGTTTTTGTGCGCGGGCACCACCGGGTGAGGCAGAGCACCGAACGAACATTGCGGCGCTTCATAAGTCTTTCTTCACACAGCCGCGTGTGAGAAACAGAGGTGCAACAATTGAAACGATCTCATGAACTCACGAGTAGTGATCGTTAATTTGCTACCAACAGCCTTGCTGCTGTTGGGCCTGTTGATCCTGTGGCGTTTTCTGGCGGTCGTTCAGGTAGGAATCATGCTGATCGTGCTCAGCATGGTGCTGTCAGCGGCCCTGTTTCCCATCGTTCGCTTTCTCCATGAGCGGCTGCGACTGCCTTCCGCAGTAGCGGTCTTTCTTACGGTCATCGGGGCGTTGGTCGCGCTGGGTGCCTTTGTGGTGCTGCTGGTACCGACATTGGTGAGCGAGCTGCAGGAGACCTGGAAAACCCTGTCGCAAGGTGGGCGCCTGTCGCAGGAACTGAGCGGCCTGGCGTCCAACAATACCTGGGTGGGGCGTCTTCTGAACAGCGAAAGTCCGCAAGAATTAGGCAAAAGTCTGCAGGGCGCTCCCAAACCGTTTACCAGCGCACTCATGCAGATCTCGGCCAATGTCATCGCGCTGGTCGGGTATTCCTTCGTGGTGCTGCTGTTGTTGCTGTATACCCTGGGCCGCCCCGAACCGTTGTTGCGGGGATTGCTGGGCGCTGTTCCGGACAGGCAGCGGGCACGGGTTGCACACATCACCGAAGAAATCGTGGCACAGCTGCGGGTGTGGGGATCGAGCATGCTGTTCATCATGCTGACTGGGGGCGTGCTCGTCTGGACCGGTCTGACGCTGCTGGGCGTTCCGAACGCGCTGGCCTTCGCTTTCCTGTCAGCGCTGGGTGAGTTGATTCCCAACCTGGGACCGCTCATCGCCAACGGGGTGCCTGTACTGATCACCTTCGCGGGCGATCCTCAGAAAGCCCTGTGGGTGGCCCTGTGGCTGATCGGGGTGCAGGTCATCCAGGGGCTCTTTTCCCCGTACCTGTTCAGCCGTACCATCCAACTGCACCCGGTGTCGATCATCAGCGGTATCGTGCTGCTCGGTACCGCCTTTGGGCTGATCGGCGCTTTTCTGACTGTTCCCCTCCTGATCATCGTCAAGGTCATCTACGAGGCGTATTACCTGTCGCGTCACGATCACTCTGACGTTCCGGAAGCGCAAGTCTCGGAGATTCTCGAACAGGCCTGACAGCGCTCCGCTCGTGCAACAAGTTTGCTGTCGGTGCAAACCGGGCAACCCTAGATTTTGGTGAGGTTGGGGTACTTCATGATCGCCTCGTCCTCGCTGAGAAACTCCCCCTCGGCGTCCGGGCTCCAGACCACTTCGGCACGGATCAGCTGATGAGCCTGTATACCTGCAAGGGCCAGCAGTGCCGCCCGTACCGCGCCGGCATTATTGCCGGTGTCAGCTGTGGGTGCCAGCTCCCACGCGGCCACAGCAATGGTCAGTGCGAGATAGAGGCCGCCGCGCTGATAGCGGTAGTCACTGCGTTGCTCGAAGGCACTGCTGGAACTCTGGTTCTGATAGTGACTGGTGGTCTGCACAGTAAACGCTGCGCGGGCTTCGGTGGCCCAGCTGCCCACCTGGGCGTCCACGCGTGGTCCGGCACCGCTGGTCCGCTCGACATGTCCGTAAGTCCAGCGCTCAGGGTGGCGCAACGCGACCAGAGCCGCTTCAGTGAGCATGCGCGCCAGGCCTTCGTTGGTGTCGGGGTCTCCACGGCGGGCCACGTCCTGCAAGGCACGCTTCACTTCATCACCTTCACTCAGCAGCAGCTGCACCTTGAGACCCTGGGAGCCGTGCGTGCCTCCGGCTGGGGAGCTGCCGACCGAGAGCGAACGCCTCATGTACTGCAGGATGAAAAACATTACGCCAAAGACAATCAGAACGCCAAGCAGGCTGCCACCGCCGGCTCCGCCGTATCCGAAAGGCACGTATCCGAAGCCACCATACCCACCGCCAAGCCCTCCACCATATCCACCACCGAAGTCGCCACCTCCTCCTGACGGTGGGGACGACGGAGCGCCTCCTCCGAAACCGCCACCCGACTGCGTCATGGCGAACCCGATCAGGGCAAGAAAGAGCGTGAGCAGGGTCGTGCGTGCTGTATTCATGCTTTCATCAGTGTAGACCGGGGCTGCCGAATGTCCTTTGAGTGAGCCGTCATGCCTTTCATACGCGCCGGGCAGGCAAAACGATGCGTTCGCCCCGGTAGACTGCGCCTATGAACGCCATTGACCTGACCCCGGATGAATTCGCACAGTTTCTGGGTGGACTCTATGAACGTGACGAGCGCCTCGCGATCCTGCCTGCTGGGATGACCGCTGTTTCTGACGAAGTGGTGGACGAGTATACGTTCTCGGCACATGTCGAGGCGCTGCGCAGCGAGGGCATCGACGGCGATGTCTGGGGTACGCTCGACGATCTCGAGCTTCAGGCCCCTGACGAGGACGAGGCCTGGGAGCGCATTAAAGCCTTTTACGCAGCGCGTGGCTGTGTGCTGTTGCGCGTCGGTCCTGACGAGTACGTGCTGGCCGAGGATCTGGCCCGCCGCCTGGGGTTGCCGACTCCTGCCTGAGGTGGCCTCCGGACCGCTGCCGTCCTCATGGTACCCGACCCCCAACGTTTTGTGAGGACCTGTTCACGACTTTCTGACCCATGCGACCTAAAGTAGGCAAACAGCGGCCTGCTCGCGCTTTTTGCCATTCGATCGGCGGCATTGGGCGTGCTGGCCGCCCAGAGGAGGTCAGGCATGTCCAGATCAAGTCGGGTAAAACACATCGAAGTTCGAAGCGGGCGCCGTTCTGGTGGAAGCCTGCTGTGGATTCTGGCCGCCGTTGGCGCGCTGGCTTACTATCTCAGCAAACCGGCCAACCGCGACGTTGCCCGCCAGAAGCTGGATGAAATCGGTTTGTCCGGCGTGACGGACCGGGTCGCCCAAGCCACATCCGAAAGCGTCAAACGCCTGCAGGATACGGCGGCTCCTGTGCTGGGCAGCCTGCAAGGTACCGTTGCCAACGTACGGGAGAGCGTGCAGCAACAAGGCGGTGACGCTCAGGGCAGCGAACACCTTGAACAGGCGCCCGGCAGTGAAGAGAAAAATGCCTTGCAGGAACTCAAGGAGTCCCTGCAAGAAGCGCGGCGCGAAAGCCAGCAGTAACCTGCTGATCGTGCGACAGCCTCAGCAAATGCTGAGGCTGTCTTCGTTGTCCGTGGTGTTAACTGCCTGCCTTGGCCGTGGTCTCGTCAGCGCCGCACTTCCCGCATGGTCAGTACGGCGCCGGTCTTGGTTCCCTCGGGGCCGTACACCGGGTTGGCGTCGCCCTCGAGGAGCACAACGTCGCCGTCGGGCCGTCTCACGCGCCAGCGTGCGCCCCGAACAACCTCGTCGTATTGCACCGCACGCACCATCGGCAACCGATCAATGGGGTGTGGCTCGCCATCAATCGTCAGCCGATTGTACGTCTGTGTGTATTCCGCTGGAGTCACATCGAGCTGCGAGAGGCCGTGCAGACGGGCAGCGACCTCGTTGATGAAAATGATCCGTCCGGCGCTGTCAGCGACGATGACTCCCTCCTGCAGGTGATCGAGCACCGCCGTGCGCTCCTGCGCCAACTCATCGCTGCGTTGGCGCGCCTCGACATAGGCGGTGACGTCCACTGACATGCTCAGAATGCCCGACACCTGCGCATCGAAACCGCGCAGCGCCTGGTAGGAGGCATTGACGTACAGCTGACGTGTTTCTCCCGTGGTCGGGTCGGTCAGCAACGCCGGCCTTTCGCTGAAGTGCACGGCTTCTCCGGTGTTGTACACGTGATCGAAAATCTCAAAGAAACCTTGGCCGTGCAGATCCGGAAAGGCCTCGCGCAGCGCGAAGCCTTCAACGTCCCTTCCGCCAATCAGGCTTCGCGCGAACTCATTGACAAATTCGAATCGATGCTCAGGTCCACGTGTGATGGACAGGGCCACGGGAACGGCCGTGAAGAGATCGCGCAGGTACGCACGCTCTGCTTCCTTGCGTAGCAGCCATTGCCGGTCGGTAATATCGCGCAGGATCAGACTGAGGCCATCACCGCTGGGAACGGCGCGTACCTCGTGCCAGGTAAAAAAGGCCGGGTAGAACACATCAAACTCGACCTGGACACGTTGCTGCATGGCACGGCACAACTCCCGCCAGGCGGGGCTGGTCGGCTCGTTCGGAATCAGGTCTTGCAACTGCAGCGGTGCAGCGTTTTCCAGTTGTCGCAGCATCAGGCGCGCACGACGACTCAGGTACGTCACGCGCCATTCGCCGTCCACGTTGACGAAGCCGTCATTGATCGCTTCGGCCAGGGCCTCAGCAGAAATCACCCGATCACTGTACCGCATTGACCAGGGCAAGTTGACATGGATGCACCCGGCAACTTTGGCGATGGAGCGTCTTCGCGGGTCATGTGTTCGCTGGTGTGTGTTCGACCGGCAGTCTGCCCGGCCTCTGGCAGATCACTGGGCGTCAACGCTTACGCTATGACGGGGCGCTCAGAACAACACGCGGTGGCCGCCCCGTTAGGCGGCCACCGCATGAGAAGCCTGGAGTGTGACAAAGCTCAGTTGACGAGCGCGCTCTCGAACACGAGGTGACCGCCCTGATAATCGAGCGTGAGGGCGCTGCCGTCGGGCAGCTTGCCGCTCAGGATCTCACGCGCGAGTGGCGTTTCGATCTCGCGGCCGATGGCGCGCTTGAGGGGCCGGGCACCAAAGTTGGGATCGTAACCGACGGCGGCCAGGTGATTGACCGCAGCGTCCGTCAGGTGGAGCGTCACGCGGCGCTCGGCGAGGCGCTCACGCAGCCCACGCAGCTGGATGTCGACGATCTGGTGCAGGTCAGCGCTGGTCAGGGCGTCGAAGACGATGATGTCGTCCACCCGGTTGAGAAACTCGGGCCGGAACGCCTGTGACAGGGCGCCCATCACGGCGCTCCGAATTGTCTCGGCGTCGTCACCACGCGCCTGCGCTTCTAGGATGAGAGGTGAGCCGATGTTGCTCGTCATGATGACCAGGCTGTTGCGGAAATCCACCGTGCGACCCTGGCCGTCGGTGAGGCGTCCATCATCGAGTACCTGCAGCAGCACGTTGAAGACGTCAGGGTGCGCCTTTTCGATCTCATCCAGCAGAATGACGCTGTAGGGTCGGCGCCGCACGGCTTCGGTCAGCTGACCGCCCTCCTCGTACCCGACGTATCCGGGAGGTGCCCCGATCAGGCGTGCGACGGTGTGTTTCTCCATGTACTCGCTCATGTCAAGACGCACCATGGCGTCCTCGGTATCGAACAGAAACGCGGCGAGCGCCTTGGCCAACTCGGTCTTGCCGACGCCGGTGGGCCCCAGGAACATGAACGACCCGATGGGGCGGCGTGGATCGCTCAGGCCGGCGCGTGAGCGGCGAATGGCGTCCGCCACCGACACGATGGCGCGGTGCTGACCGATGACCCGGCGATGCAGTTCCTGCTCCAGGCGCAGCAGTTTCTCGCGCTCGCCTTCCATCAGGCGGCTGACCGGAATGCCGGTCCAGCGCGCCACGATGGCGGCGATGTCCTCATCGGTGACTTCCTGATGGGCGAATTCGGCGTTCTTGAGCCGAGCTTCCAAGTCCTGCACTTCGCGCTCGAGCTGTGGCAGTTGCCCGTAGCGCAGTTCGGCAGCCTTGCTGAGGTCGTAGTCGCGTTCGGCCTGCTCGATCTGGGTCCGCACTGAGTCAAGCTGTTCGCGCTTGGTTCGCAAATCGTGCAACTCATGACGTTCGGCTTCCCACTTGCCGCGCAAACTGCCCAGCTCGTCGGTCACGGCCCGCAGGCTGTCCTCGATGTCGATCAGGCGTTGCTGGCTATCTTCGTCTTTTTCCTTGGACAGGGCCTGCCGTTCGATTTCCAGCTGTAGTTTGCGCCGCTCCAGCGCGTCAATCTGTTCGGGGCTCGATTCCAGCGCCATGCGCAGGCGCGCGGCGGCCTCGTCGATCAGGTCGATGGCCTTGTCGGGAAGCTGACGGTCGGCGATATAACGCTGGCTGAGCGTCGCGGCGGCGACCAAGGCGGGATCGGTGATCTCGACGTTGTGGTGCAACTGGTAGCGCTCTTTGATGCCGCGCAGAATCGAGATGGTGTCCTCGACGGAGGGCTCCTCGACCATTACGGGCTGAAAACGGCGCTCCAGTGCGGCGTCCTTTTCAATTTCGCGGTACTCGTCGAGGGTGGTTGCGCCGATCAGGTGCAGCTCACCGCGCGCCAGGGCGGGCTTGAGCATGTTCCCGGCGTCGACGGCGCCTTCTGCCTTGCCGGCACCGACGATGGTATGAATCTCGTCGATGAACAGAATCACCTCGCCGGCGCTGTCGACGACTTCCTGAATGACGCCCTTGAGACGTTCCTCGAATTCACCGCGATATTTTGCGCCGGCAAGCAGGCTGCCCATCTGCAGCGTGACGATGCGCTTGTTCCTGAGGCCTTCAGGAACATCCCCTTTGACGATGCGGGCTGCCAGACCTTCGGCGATGGCGGTTTTGCCGACGCCCGGCTCGCCGATCAGGACCGGGTTGTTCTTGGTGCGCCGCAGCAGAATCTGCATGGTCCGGCGGATTTCCTCGTCACGACCGATGACCGGGTCGAGTTTGCCTTCGCGGGCGCGCTCGGTCAGGTCCAGCCCGAATTTCTGCAGGGCGTCAAAAGATTGTTCAGCGGTCTTGCTGTCCACTTTCTTGCCTCCTCGTTGTTGCTCGATTGCCTGTCTGAAGGCCCGTTCATCTGGCAGACCGGGGCCTTTGTAGACCTGCCGGATCGCCAGAAACAGCGTGTCGAGCCCTACGAAACTGTCGCCGAACTGCCTGGCGAGTTCCTCGGCAGCATTCACGGCGCGCATAACGCTGGCGTCAACATACATGTTGTCGGAGCCCTGCACGCGCGGAAGTTTGGCAAGCTCCGCTTCGAGCGCCGAGCGGGCAGCGCCCAGTTCACCGCCTGCCAGGGCAAGTGCACGCGCGGCAGGAGAATTTACGGTCAGCGAAGCGAGCAGCAGGTGGGCGGGCATCAGTTGCTGGTGCCCGCGTCCCTGTGCGCTGGCCTGGGCATCCGTAAACGCCTGGAGTGCAGCTTCAGTAAAACGGTCCGGGTTCATGGTATCGCTCCTGAAAACGTCCGTTCTGGTGTGGTGTCACTCGACTTCGGGACGTTCGACCTTCACTGATACAAGTGTACTAACTTGAGTCAGATGATGTCAAATTTCTTGCGGGCGCTGCAAGGATAAGATTGCTGCAACAAAAAACCGCCCGAAGGCGGTCATGAATTTGGCGAAGCGTCAGCGGCGAACGTTGGGAGCTGCACGTACAGCCTCGAACGGTGGCTGGGTTCTTGCCCCGTTTTGCTCCAGACGCTCCAGAAAAGTGACCATCGAGCTCGTCACCTCGTCATCGAAATGTGATCCACCGAGGTGTGGTCCTTTCAGACGCAGCAACTGACTGTCGGGCGTACTGCTGCGCAAGAAGAGCGCTTCGCCATTCTGGGCAAAGACCACGGTGCGGTCGTCCGGACTGCCGGCCACGAACACCGGCAGGGCGTGGTATTCCGGCGCATGATAATCATGGTACGGATCCGCGCCGAAAGGCAGGGCGCCCGACACCGGGACACCGTAGGCTTCGGCAATCTCGTGCCGCCGGCCGGGGTCGCTGCCCTGCCAGGCGTCGAGCAGGTTGACACGCGCGTCGAGCAGCACGACGCCCATCACCGGAAAGACCCTTCTGAACGCGCTGAGCGTCGCCGGCAATCCGCCCATCGAGTAACCGAAGGTGTAAGTGTTGCCGTTGAAGAGAAACTTCCGAATGGCGCGCTCACGAATCTGTGAGAGGTACATCAGGCTCGCCGGCTGTCCCCACGACCGCGCGCCCGCGTCATTGCTGACCAGAACCGCAAAACCCGCCCTGGTAAAGCGTTCGAACATGCGCTGCAGGTGGGGCCGGGTCATGCTCTCGCTCGCGCTCATTCCACGTGAGTGTGACACGATCAGCAGCGGACAGCTGGGATTGCAGCGCTCGGGTTGCAGCAGGTAGGCGTCACCCAGCGGGTGGGCGATGCGGCGTTCGCCGGGCCCCGAACCCTGCGCGGCGGCTGTCGTGAGGAGCATGAGGGAAAGTAAAGCCGCGAGCTTCATTCCGAGCAGGTTAGCAACTTCACTTGACGCAAATGTGAAGCAAAAATCATCAGGCAGACGAAGCGCACCAAAAGACGCAAGGCCTGAGTGTCAAGATTCGAGAGGATGGAGGGCGCAGTCTGACCTTTAGAAAAGTCTGACTGCGCCTTTCCGCTGCCCGTGGAACACGCACGGCGCCCCAGTCCTTCAGGGTGAGATCGGGCTGACCAGCACCTTACCGGCCAGGAACGCTTCAATGTTAGCCAGCACCAGTTCCGCCATCTCCCGGCGTGCCTCGACCGTCCGGGTCCCCGCGTGCGGCGCCAATACCACGTTGTCTAGCGCCCGCAGTGCCACGGGAACGTGAGGCTCATCGGCGAATACGTCCAGCCCCGCACCGCCCAGGCGGCCCCCTTGCAGGGCGCCGACCAGAGCCGACTCGTCGACGACGCTTCCGCGCGCGACGTTGATCAGAATTCCACTGGGACCCAGAGCCTGCAGCACCTGGGCACCGACCAGATGGCGGGTACCATTGCCGCCCGCGCTGCTCACGATCAGCACGTCGGCGTGGTGGGCCAGTTCCAGTACGTCCGGTATGAAGCGGTAGGGTTGGTCGTTCTGCTGGTGGCGCCCGGTGTAGGCCACCCTCATGTTCATGGCCACCAGACGCTTCGCGATCGCTTTGCCGATGCGTCCCAACCCGACGATCCCGGCACGCTTACCGCTGACGCGCGACGTGAGTGGCAGCTCTTCTGCGCGCTCCCACCCTCCTTCGCGCACGTAGCGGTCGCCTCGCAGCAGCTGACGGGACACGGCCAGCAGCAGTGCGAGCGCCTGATCGGCGACATCGTCCGTCAGTACATCCGGCGTGGTCGTGACCTGAATTCCCCGTTCGCGGGCCTGAGTCAGATCCACCGCGTCGAGTCCGACACCGCCCACCGCCACCAGACCGAGGTCCGGCAGCGCGCGCATCACGTCCGAAGGGCAGCCCACGACCCCGTTGGTGACCACCACCCGCACGCCCTGGCCCACATTGCTCAGGAAGCTGGCGGGGTCGGCCGCCTCCCAGAAGCGGTGAACCCGGTACGCCTGCTCCAGCCGCCCCAGCAGAAAGGGAATGCGCGGCGTCATCACCAGCACCTCCGGGCGGGAATCCGCAACCGCCCCTGTCAGCTGGTGCCCGCTCATGTCAGGGTGTTGATGAGCCCACCGTCGACTTCCAGCAGGCTGCCGGTCACGTAACTGGCGTCCCTCGACGCGAGGTACGCGACTGCCGAGGCGAATTCGTCGCTGCGTCCGTAGCGCCCGAGCGGAATGGTGGCCTGTGAGCGTTCACGCACTTCCTCGGGCGTGCGGTTTTCGCGCACGGCAGCCCGCGCGTCCAGGTCACGTACACGGTCGGTGTCGATGCGACCGGGAACCACGCCGTTTACGGTGACGCCTTGCGGTGCCACTTCGCGCGCCAGACTTTGCAACATGCCCAGCGCTCCGGCACGCAGGGCGTTGGAAAGGATCAGGTTCGGCAGCGGCTGCTTCACCCCACTCGACAGGACAGCGACGATCCGGCCGAAGTTCGCGTCCTGCATGTCGGGCAACGCGGCGCGGATGATCCGTACGGGCGCCAGCAGCAACAGCTCATAGGCGGCCGTCCAGTCCTCGTCGTTCAGCGAGACGAAGGTACCAGGTTTGGGGCCACCGCCACTGAGAATCAAGGTGTCGATCGGGCCGAAAGCACTGCGCGCCTGTTGCACGAGCTGCCCGGCGTCCACCTTGACGGTGTCGGCCTGTAGGGCCAGTGTTCGCTCGCGAGGCAGGCCCTCGGCGCTCAGTCCTTCCGGCGTGACGCTGCGGCTCACCACCGTCAGCCGCGCTCCGCCTGCCGCGAGCTTTTTGGCGCTCGCAAGGCCCAGGCCCGCGCTGCCCCCGATGACCAGCGCGTGTCTTCCCACAAAGTCATGCGAAGTGCCCGAGCCCGTCATGCCCGCACCGCCTGCGGTCCCGTCACGTCGAACTGAAAGCCGACGCGCCGCACGATGCGCTCGAGTTCCGCCACCGTCACCGGGTCGATGTTCGCGCCCGGCGCGCGCACGTGATCGGACGCGATGATGCCGCGCCGGAAGTAGGTGTGCTTGCGCAGCGCCAGGCCGAGCTTGGGCTGAAACTCGTAACGAATCAGCGGCATGTAATGGTCGAACACGCGCGCGGCACCCTGGTGGTCCCCGCCGCGAAACAGCTCGTAGATCCTGAGCAGCACTTCCGGGAAAGCAAAGCCCGTCATGGTGCCCACCGCTCCCCGTTCAAGTTCTTCCAGAAAAAAGGTGCCGCCCAGGCCTCCGAACACGTGCACCTGCCCGTCGCTCAGTTCCAGAATCCGGGTGGTTTTCACGTTCACGGGCGGCTCTTCCATCTTGATGTAGTGAACGCCGCCTTCCTTGCCCAGGCGCGCGACGACTTCCGGGCTGACGGTAATGCCGAAGTTCTCCGGGAAATCATGAATCAGCACCGGAATCTCAAGTGCTGCCTGCAACTGCTGGTAATGCCGGAAGATGGCCGCGTCGGCCTGTACGTCGATGGGCGCGGCGAACACGGCGCTAGCTCCAAGTTCCTGCGCTTCGATGCCCTGCTCGATCGTGGCGGGCGTGCCGATGGCGCGAATGCCGACCCACACGGGCACCCGACCCGCAACGCGCTCGGTGACGCGGGCAATGACGGCGCGGCGTTCGCGTCCGCTCAGCTTGTGCGCCTCACCCATGAATCCCAGAATTGCCAGGCCGTGAATGCCCGCCTCGATCTGAAAGTCCACAAGGTTCGAGACGCTGTCGAGGTCCACTTCGCCCCCGGGAGTGAAGGGCGTGGGCATGATGGTGTAAACGCCCTGCAGGTGCTTGTTGTCAGTCATGGTGTTCATTCCTTTTGGCAGATCATGACGCGGCAAGGCGCCCGATCGCGCCTTGCCACGGTACCATTTCAGCCGAGCGCGTTCTGGCCGGTGATGTCCCGTCCCACGATCAGGGTATGGATGTCGTGGGTGCCTTCGTAGGTGTCGACCGTCTCCAGGTTCAGCATGTGGCGGATCACCGGGTACTCGGTGGTGATGCCGTTGCCGCCGTGCAGTTCGCGCGCGAGGCGCGCGCCCTGCAGGGCCACGCGGACGTTGTTCCGTTTGGCCAGGCTGACCTGCGCGTAGTTCAGCTGCCCGGAGTCCTTGAGGGTTCCTAGGCGCCACGCGAGCAGCAGACCCTTGCTGTGCTCGCTCAGCATCCAGACCAGCTTGTCCTGCACCAGCTGGCGCGACGCGATGGGCTTGCCGAAGGTCGTGCGGTCGCTGGTGTAGGTCAGGGTGGCGTTGTACACGGCTTCCAGCGCGCCCAGCGCGCCCCAGGCGATGCCGTAGCGGGCCTGGGTCAGGCAGCCGAGCGGCCCTTTGAGGCCCTTGACGTTGGGCAGCATGCTCGAAGCGGGCACCCGGCAGTCTTCCAGCACGATTTCCCCGGTGACGCTGGCGCGCAAACTCATCTTGCGCTTGATCTTGGGCGCGCTGAAGCCGGGCGTGTCGGTTGGCACGATAAAACCGCGAATGTCGCCCGCGTCGTCCTTGGCCCAGACAAGCGCGATATCGGCGACCGGGCTGTTGGTGATCCACATCTTGCTGCCGTTCAGGACGTAATGGTCGCCGTCCCTGCGGGCGCGGGTGCGCATCGCGCCGGGATCGGAGCCGCCGTCGCTCTCGGTCAGGCCAAAGCAGCCGATCATGCGCCCCGAGGCGAGTTCGGGCAGGTAGGTGCGGCGCTGCTCCTCGCTGCCGTAAGCGTAGATTGGGTACATCACCAGGCTGCCCTGTACGCTCGCGGTGGAGCGCAGACCGCTGTCGCAGCGTTCAAGTTCGTACATCATCGCGCCGTAGGCGGTGCCGCTCACGCCCGCACAGCCGTACTCCTCGGGCAAGTTGGGTCCCAGCAGGCCCATCTCGCCCAGTTTCAGCATGATGTCACGGGTGGGGACGTCGCCCGAATCAAACCACTCTTCGATGTGCGGCATCAGTTCGGCGTCGATGAAGCTGCGCACGCTCTCGCGCATCAGTCGTTCGTCGGGGGTAAGCAGGTCGCTGACCTTCAGGTAATCAAGCATGCGTTTCCTCGTTGATGTGTTGTTGGGTGAGTTCCGAGCGTATTTCTGCGTCGTGCTGCCCGAGGGTGGGCGGAGCCCGCCGGATAGGAAGGTGCTGCCCGTCGAATTCCCACGGGGGCGACGTCAGCGTGACTTCACCCAGGGTGGGATGTGATACGGGCACCGTGAGTTCGCGGGCCTGGACATGCGGATCCTCGAAAGTTTCCCGCACGTCATACACCGGACCGCACGGCACACCGGCCTGCTGCAGGCGCTTCATAACCTCTACACGACTGAATCGCCCGAACCGTGCGGTGAGTTCGGGAACGAGCTCGTCACGGTGCGCGACTCGCCCGGCGTTGGTGAGGTAGCGCTCGTCGGCCAGCAGGTCGTGCATGTCGAGACCACTGCAGAAGCGGCGCCACAGGCCGTCATTACCGACGGCCAGATTGATAAAGCCGTCCTGGCAGCGAAACAACCCGTACGGCACGATCGAGCGGTGCTCGTTGCCGAGCCGCTCGGCGACCTCTCCGGCATTCAGGTAGCGCGAGAGCTGGTATGTGCCGAGGCTCATCATGCCTTCCAGCAAATTCACGTCCACCCGCCGTCCCGTACCGCTGCGCTCACGTTCGAACAGCGCCGCCAGAATGCCCTGCGTCATCAGGGCGCCCGCAAAGACATCGGCGACGGCCACCCCGAGCTTCATGGGTTCACCGTGCGCGTCCCCGGTGTAGCTCATCAGGCCGCTCATGCCCTGCGCGATGATGTCGTACCCGGCAAGGTCGCGGTACGGTCCGCTCTGCCCGAAGCCACTGATGGCGGCGTACACGAGGCTTGGGTGCCGTTCGTGCAGCTCCTCCCACCCCAGCCCCAGCCGGTCCATGGTGCCGGGTCGGTAATTTTCCACCAGCACGTCCGCCGTGGCGATGAGGTCAAGCGCGGTCCGTACATCGTCCGGGTTCTTGAGGTCCAGTACGATCGAGCGCTTGTTGCGGTTGACGCTCAGGTAATAAGTCGCTTCCGTTCCCTTGAAGGGAGGTCCCCAGGCCCGCGTATCGTCTCCCTGCGGCGGCTCGATCTTGATGACGTCCGCGCCGAGGTCGCCAAGCAGCATGGTGGCGTACGGGCCGGTCAGGACCCGCGTGAAATCCACGACCCGCACGCCCTGCAGCGGAAGCGTCAACGCGCCCCCCGGCGTTCAGGAGTGGTTGCGCGAGGTGAGAGGTGAAATGTCATGAACACGTTCTCCTTGAACTTGCAGTCAGGCTGAATCACGCGGCCGGGGCTGTCTGGCGGCCCCGACCGAACAGGAAGAAGTAGGCACCAACCACGAACGCCAGGGCGTTGAGGGTCCAGTAGGGGCTGAGCAGCGCGACCCCGGCAATGCCGAGCAGCCAGCTCTCCCAGCGTTGCAGCTCGCGCCTTGCGTACCCGGCCGTGGCGGCAGACATGAACAGCACCCCGAGAATCGACGCCGCGAAGCGGTAGATGATCAATGGCAGGGCTGCGGCGAGGCCCTGGTGCGCGACGACCGGCACGATCAGGATGGCCGTGGCCGGATAAGCCAGAATGAAGAACATCCCCAGGAAGTACTTCGGCAGCGCAACGCGCGCCGTGGCGACCCCTGTTTTGATGGGATCGGTGCCGTACACACTCGACGCCGCGAAGGCAGACAGGGCCACCGGTGGAGTCACGTCGGCCAGCACCGCGTAATAAAACAGGAACATGTGGGTGGAGAGCAGCGCCGCAACCTCGGGAATGCCGTTGTTGACCGCGAGCGCGACCAGCGCGGGCGCGAGCAGGGCAGAGGTAAGCACGTAGGTTGCGATGGGCGGCACACCCATGCCGAGAATCAGGCTGAAGCCCGCGGCGAGCAGCGTGGCAATCAGCAGGTTCTCGTTGGACACCAGCGTCAGGAACTGCGAGACCTTGGACGGCAGGCCCGTGAGGACCATCAGGGTCATGATGATGTTGGCGCAGACAACCGCCGCGCCGATGGGCACGAGGTGCGCGAAGCCGCTTGCGAGTCCGTCGAACACCCGCCGCAAGGGTGGGCGCAGGGTCGGGTCGAGAAACGCGAGCGCAATGAACGCCAGGGTCGCGATGGTCACCGAGAGGCTGACGTTGTAGCCTAGGTACAGCATCCCCATGATCAGCACGAGCGGCAGGAACACGTACGTGTAACGCGCGACCTTGCCCTGGTGGCCCATCACGTCACCCTTCATGCCCTGACGACGCACGTGGAACTCGTTGTAGAACCACACGCCGGCCAGATACAGGATGCACGGACCGAGCGCCATGATGGTGATGCTGAGGTAATCGATATTGAGCACCTCGACCATCACGAAGGCAATGGAGCCCAGCACGGGCGGCGTGATCAGCGCGATCGAGCCTGCCGTGGCGGTCAGCCCGGCGGCCGTGAGGCGATCGTAGCCTGATTTTTCCATCATGGGTTTGGTGACCGTCGCGACGAACTGGGTATCGGCGGCGCCCGAGCCGCTGAAAAAACCCATGAAGACGCTCATCAGGCCCACGGCTCGGCCGGGAGCCATAGGAGAGCGGCCCACCGCGCGCAGCGCCAGGCGCGCGATGATCGGTCCGAAGCCCAGCGCGGTGATCACGCTTCCGAGAATGGTGAAGTACACCAGATACTTGAGCGAGACGCCGGTGATGATGCCGAACAGCCCTGCCTCGGTTTCGCTGTAGAGTTTGCCGACCAGCATGTCGAGCGGCATCCCGGCAGTGCTGAAGGCGCCGGGCAGCGACGAGCCGTGCACGTTGTAGAGCGTGAAGACCAGCACAAGGCTCGGCAGCACCGGGCCCAGCATCCGAAAGGCCAGACCAAGCACTGCCGCCGTGAGGCCAAAGCCCATCGCGAGGTCCCAGGGCTCGGGGAGTACCGCACGGTAGATCAGGGTTTCGTACTGGGTGATGAGGTAGACGTACGGAGCGATGGCGAACACGGCCACCAGCAGGTCAAGGTAGCGCTGCAGTTTCGGTACGACGGCCGGAAGGGTTATCGCCAGCCACGCGAGAGAGCCCAGGATCTTGGCGGGCAAGGGCAAATCGAGGCGCAGGAACTCGTACAGGAACGGGATCATCAGCACCGCGAAGACCCCCGCTCCCGACGTGAACTTGCGCCCGTGTGCCTGCGCACTGAGCAGGTACCCGGCCAGGACGATAAAGAACACGTGCGTGGCCCGCTGCACCTGCGTGAGCTCCAGCACCGCGATGCCCGAGGCCGACCACGGCATGAAGGGGTGCGCGACGAGATACAGATGGTACAGCGCGGCAATCAGCAGGACGGCGTACGTGAGGTGCCTCAGCCAAGGGGCCACAGGGCGCGTATCGTCATGCACTTCTGTGAGATGGTCCATTCTTTCGCTCCGATGTTCAGTTGCATGCCCACTTCCGAACAGTAGTCAAGCTGGCGGGTGTATTCATGCTTGAGTTGATCGTTGATGCGGTACTCACCACCGGTGTAATAGCCTTCCGTGTCCGGGTCGGTGATCATGCGGAATTCACTGAAAGGACGGCGGAGGCTGAACTGAATGCGGACGGGTCGGCCGGTCACGGAGTTCGTGAACGCGACCTGCCCGTCCTGCCATGCCCAGCCCAGTACCATGCGGCCCTGCACGCCGATCACCCGCAACTGGCTGGCAAGCAGCACGAGCGCCAGCGTCAACACGATGACGCCGGCGCGCCGTGCGCCCGGCACCTTACTTGCTCCGCAGGTAGTTCAGCGCACCTTCGTGGTAAGGCACCTTGCTCTTGCCGAGTTTCATGGCGTTGGCGAGCGTGGTATCCGAGGCAGATTTCACGGCCGCGGTGAGCGTGGGCAAGTTCTCGAAGGTCGTCTTGGTCAGGGCCTCGGCGACTTCCTTGGGCATGTCTGCCGAGCAGGCAAACGCGTTCCAGAAGGCCAGGGTGCTGACCGTGCGCGCCGAGTTGTAAACCTTCTTGTCCAGGGTCTGCACGCTCGCGAGGCTCGGGAACGCCTTGTCGAAGGCCGTCGCTACGGAGCTGCCCTTGGGAATGGCGACGAAATCGATCTGCTTGCCCTTGCGCGCCAGGGTGTGGGAGAGTTCGGCAATCGAGCCGGTGGGAAGTCCGCCCGACCAGAAGAACGCGTCGATGGTGCCGTCGGCCAGCGCCTGGGCCGACTCGTTGGCGCCGAGGCGCTCGACTTTCGAGAACTTCTTCGGGTCCATCTTGGCGGCTTGCAGTACCAGCTGCGCTTCGATTTCGGTGCCCGAGCCCGGCGCGCCCAGCGAGATGCGCTTGCCTTCGAGGTTTTGCAAGACGTTGCCGGTGCCTTTGGTGGTCACGATGTGCAGGTAGTTGGGGTAGGTGGCGAACAGGGTGCGCAGGCTGGTGGCCGGCTTGGCCTTGAAGCGTTCGTGCTCGCCGGTATAGGCGAGGTGGGCGGATTCCGGCAGCACCAGGCCGCAGTAGTAAGTGTTGTTGCGAGGATTGGTCCGCTCGGTGATCAGCAGGATGTTGTCGATCGAGGCGGCCGTCTGGATCGCAGTGGCTTCGACGCCGGCATGCTTGCTGAAGAGTTCGGCGAGCACGGTGCCGTAGTAGTAGTACACGCCGCCGATGCCGCCCGTGGCAATAACGACGCGGGGCTTCTGGGCAGCGGCAAAGGTGGTGGCGGACAGCAGGACGAGCGCGGCGGTGACGTGAGCAATACGCATGGTAAACCTCCAGGGAGCGGGGGGCTTCAGGACGACAGACCGACGGGGGCAGCAGGAGACTGCCAGGAAAAGTTATGGGCAGCGAGCTGTGAGAGGTGCTCACCGATGGCGAGACACGCCGTGGCGGCGGGCGAGGGAGCATTCAGGACATGCAGCGCCTTGGCAGATTCGTGAATGGCAAAGTCGTCGAGAATGCGACCGTTCGGATCGAGTGCCTGGGCACGGACACCCGAACCACCCGGGACGAGATCGGCCGAGGTGATTTCGGGCACCAGGCGCTGCAGGCTGCGGGTGAATTCGTTCTTGACGAGCGAACGGTACATCTCGTAGGCGCCGACGGTGGGATACCGGGCGGCCAGCCGCCAGAAGCCGGGGTAACGCAGGGTGTTCGCGAGCTCGCCCACGTTGACGTTGTGGCGTTTGTACCCTTCGCGCGCGAAAGCGAGTACGGCATTTGGCCCGGCCTCGACGCCGCCTCCTACCATGCGGGTCAGGTGAACCCCCAGGAAGGGAAAACGCGGATCGGGAACCGGGTAGATCAGGTTCCTGACCAGTGACTGCCGCTCGGGTTTCAGATCGTAATACTCGCCCCGGAAGGGAACGATGCGTACCTGCGGATCCACCCCGCAGGTACGCGCGACCTCGTCGGCGTACAGACCCGCGCAGGTGATGACCCAGCGCGCGCGCACGTCGCCCGCGGTGGTATGCAGCACCTGCTCGTCCGCACGCCTTGAAAGGCCGGTCAGGCGCGCACCCGTGACGATCCGGGCGCCGCTCTTCACGAGTTCGTCGCGCAAACTGCGGGCCAGCCCCTTGTAATCGGCAATCCCGGTTTCCGGCGAGTGCAGCGCCGCAACGCCCGACGCGTGAGGCTCGTACTCGCGCAGTTCGCCCGGGCCAAGCGGCCGGACGTGGATGCCGTTCTGCAGGGCACGATGGGCGAGGTTCAGGAGGCGCTCCCGCTCACTTTCGTCCGTGGCGACGACCACTTTGCCACAGCGTTCATAATGCACGCCGTGTTGTTCGCAGTACTGTTCGAGCATCAGGCGACCCTTCAGGCACAGACGGGCCCGCAGCGATCCGGGCTGGTAGTACAGCCCGGCATGAATCACACCGCTGTTGTGCCCGGACTGGTGGGTGGCCACCTCAGCTTCCTTGTCCAGCACCACCACGCGGTGGTTGGGGTAGCGCCGCACGATGGCGCGCGCTGTCGCCAGGCCAACCAGGCCTGCGCCGACGATGGCCACCTGGACGTCTTCCATAAGCATCTGTACCTCCTCCGGCCTGGACTCGACTGGCTGATGTGGTGTGATTTGCAGTTCCGCCTGAAGGGTAACATACTGATGGCAGAAGACCAAGTGTTCTGAACACTTCAGCTTGAATCCCCTGGAACGAGGCGCGCATGAGCGAGCAACTGGAAGAGATCAGACCCCTGCAGCGCCGTCCTTCGGTGGGCGCCGACATTACGGCGCAGCTTCAACGACTGATTCAGGACGGTACCTATCCTCCCGGTTCGACGTTGCCCAGCCAGCGTGAACTCGCGCGGCGTTTTGGGGCAAGCGTTCCCTCGGTACGTGAAGCCCTGAGCGTGCTGGTGGCCAGCGGGGTGCTCGATTCCCGCACGGGACACGGCACGACCGTGCGAACCCTGACCAGCGCGGCGCCAGGTTTCGACGGCTGGCTGGGCCTTGCCAGCAGCGAGACCGAACTGCAGGATTTGCTCGAAACCCGGCGTCTGCTCGAACAGTTCACCGTACGGGCGGCATCACAGCGCGTAACACCCGAATACCGGCGCGAACTTTACTCGATTCTCGAAGACATGCAGCTCGCACTGAACGATCCGGCGCGCTATGTCGAAGCCGATATGCGCCTGCACATGACCATTGCCGACATGGCCGGAAACCGCGTGGTCAGCCGCCTGATGCGCATCATCCAGGCGCCACTGCTGCGCCAGTTGCGGGGCAACGTCGAGAACCTCTACCGCAACGGGCAGCTTCACCAGAGCCTCGAAGACCACCGCATCATGCTGGACGCCTTGTGCCAGGGCGACCCCAGGACCGCCTTTGCAAGCATCGACAAAATGCTCGATCGCGCCGACCGGTTCAGCAAGCTGGCCGCCGGAAACGTGAGCTGATGAGCCCAAAAGGCGACTGACGTGACCCACGCCGGACATCCTCAGGGCGAGCATCTCGGCCTCCTGCTTCCCGGAACCTGGCTCCTTGACTGTCTGGAACTTGTCGACGACCTCGGGCAGGTGACGCTGCCCTGGGGGCCTGATGTGCGCGGCCGCATCGCCTACCTGCCGGGCGGCTTTTTGTCCGTGGTCATGACGGCGGGCCAGCGAACCCTGAGCGTTCCGGTGCACCTGGTGGCGAGCGACGCCGAACTCGCGCCGCTCGCCCGGACCTGCATCGCCTACAGCGGGCGCTGGACCGCCTTTGCCGACCGCGTGGAGCACTACCCCGACGTCAGCCTCAATCCCAATTACCTGGCCGGTGCCGAAGTGCGCTTCGCGGTGATTCAGGGCGAACAACTCACGTTGTCCGCGCCGCCCTTTCCATACCAAGGCCGACACTACACCCGCCGCATCCTGTGGAGGCGCGAGAGTTGTTTTTGACGCCCTGCCGCTGGCCAGGCTGACCTTCGGTCGCGCGGCTGCATCAAGCCGCCGCATCACAAGAAGAAGGGCACGACGCCTGCGTCGTGCCCTTCTTATGTGCGAATGCCTCGGATACTCGCGTGCTCGGATGAACGCGCCTATTGTGGGCGCAGCTCGGCCAGTTGACGGTACAGTTCGCGCTCCTGCTCGGTCAGGTCGGGGGGCAAGGTCAGGTTGAGCTTCACGTACAGGTCACCTGCCCCGCCTCCGGCTTTCGGCCAGCCCTGACCACGCAGTCGCAGGGTGCGGCCGGAGGAGCTGCCCGGCGGAATGCCCAACTCCACGTTGCCCCGCAGGGTAGCCACCTTGAGCTTGGTGCCGACTGCCGCCAGGGGCGCGGGCACGTCGACGGTGACATACACGTCGTCACCGGTCAGGTCGAAGCGCGTGTCGCTCAGGACGCGCACGGTGAGCAGTACGTCCCCATTGCCGGGAGCCTGTCCGGCAAGACGCAACCGTGTGCCGTCGCGGGTGCCGCTGGGAATGCGCACCTGAATGCGTCGGTCACCCACGCCAATGGTCTGCTCGGTGCCGTGCAGCGCTTCTTGCAGGGTGACGGTCAACTCGCCTTCGACATTCTGCACGAAACGGCGTCCGCCGCCGAAACCGCCCAGCAGATCTTCGAGGTCGACTTGGGCGCTGCCCGTGCGAAAACCACCTCGTCCGCCCGCCGCGCCGAACAGACCCTGGAAGTAGTCGCTGAACTGGCTGGCGTCGAATCCTCCGAAGTCTGCGCCGCCCTGGTACGCGCCTTGTGGAATGTTTCCGGTATGGCCGTACTGATCGTACAGTTTGCGTTTTTCGGGTTCGGACAACACGGCGTAGGCTTCGCCGATCTCCTTGAATCGCTCGGCTGCGCTGTCGTCACCCTGATTTTTGTCAGGATGGTACTGCTTGGCCAGCTTGCGGTAAGCACTCTTGATGTCCGCTTCGCTGGCGCTCTTGTCGATTCCGAGGATAGAGTAGTAATCCTTGTAGGCCATAGAAGTAGCCATCAGCTTTCAGCGATCAGCAGGCAGCTCACTGTGGCTTCAGCGTTCACTGTTTCCTGCTGAAAGCCGACCGCTTCAGTTGCTTTCTTTCACCACGACGACGCGTGCCGGGCGAACGAGGCGCTCACCCAACCGAAAGCCCACCTGGTAGACCTGCAGAATCTCGCCGTCACGATCACCCGGCACGACGGTGAGCGCTTCATGCCAGGCGGGATCGAAGGTTTCGCCTTCGGCACCGGTCTGGGTCAGCCCGAGGCGCTCGAAGGTGCGCAGCATGCCGTCGCGGACGCTGCTCACGCCGCCCACAATGCTGCCAGGGTCCTTCTCGGCGTGCTCGACGGCCCGTGAGAGGTCGTCGAATACCGGCAGCAGCGCCTCGACGGCCTTGGCAACCCCGGTGCCCTGGGCGTCCAGCACGTCCTGGTTGGTGCGGCGGCGGTAGTTCTCGAAGTCCGCGAGCAAGCGGGCGTACTTGCCTCGCGTGTCGTTCAGTTCGCGCTCCAGTTCGTCCACGCGCTCGAGCTTCTTCATGACCTCCTCGACCTGCGCGAACATGGCCGGGTCAAAGGCGGTGTCCTCGTCTTCGAGTTCGGCTTCCTCGCGCAGCTCGGCTTCAATTTCGCGGGCTTCCTGTTCTGTGCCCTGCTCAGCTTGCTGGTCTTCAAACTGTTTGGTGTTGTCGTTGGTCATCTCAGTCCTCCTACGGGGCCTCGTGCGCAGAGGGGCGAGGCGCCGCCTCGCCCCTGAAGGGGATCAGACCGTGAAATCAGTCTGCGGGCTTGAAGTCCGCGTCGATCACGTCATCCGGCTGGGTTTTTCCCTGCGCCTGGGCACCTTGGCCCTGATCCTGCCCGCTTCCGGCCTGCATCAGTTCACGCAGCGCTTCCTCGAGGCGCTTTTGTACGTCGGCGATCTGTGCGTCGTCGTCGCCGGCAATCGCGCCTTCGACTTCGTCGGTGACCGCTTTGACGCGGTCCTTGAGGCTCTGCTCGGCTTGCGATTCCTCGATCTGCTGAAGCGCTTGCACGCGCAGGCTGTCGAGATTGTTGCGTTTCTCGATCTTCTCGCGCCGGGCCTTGTCGGCGGCGGCGTTCTGCTCGGCTTCGCGCACCATCCGCTCGACTTCACTCTTGTCGAGAGTGGTGGTGTTCTCGATGCGGATCGAGGACTCCTTGCCGCTGCTCTTCTCCTTGGCCGTGACGTGCAGGATGCCGTTGGCGTCGATGTCGAAGGTCACTTCGATCTGCGGGCGACCGGCGGGCATCGGTGGAATGCCTTCGAGTTTGAAACGTCCGAGGCTCTTGTTGTCGACTGTCATGGGTCGCTCGCCCTGGACCACGTTGATTTCCACGCCGGGCTGGTTGTTCTCGGCCGTCGTGAAGACCTCGGTCTTCTTGGCGGGCACGGTAGTGTTGCGGGTGATCAGGGGCGCGACCATGCCTCCCTTGACCTCGACACCGAGGGTGAGAGGCGTGACGTCAACGAGCACGATGTCACCCAGGTTGGCGTCACCGGTGATGATGCCCGCCTGTACGGCAGCGCCCAGCGCGACCGCTTCGTCAGGGTTGACGCTTTCGTTGGGCTCCTTGCCGACGATGTCCTTCACGATGCGCTTGACCGAGGGCACACGGGTGGAGCCGCCCACCAGAATCACTTCGTTGATGTCGTTCGGGCTGAGCTTGGCGTCACGCAGCGCCTGCTGCACGGGCTCGCGCACGCGCTTCAGGAGGTCACCGATCAGTTCTTCGAACTTGGCGCGTGACAGCGTGCGCTCCAGGTGCAGCGGCGTGCGGGTTTCGGGGTCGAAGGTGATGAAGGGCAGGCTGAGGGTCGTTTCGGTGGCGCTGGAGAGTTCGATTTTGGCGCGCTCCGCCGATTCGATCAGGCGCTGCAGGGCTTGCGGGTCCTTGCGTAGATCGAAGTTGTGCTCTTTTTGAAATTCGCCCGCGAGCCAGTCCACGATGCGGTGGTCGAAATCGGCGCCGCCGAGGTGGGTGTCACCGGCCGTGGAACGCACTTCAAACACGCCTTCGCCCAGCTCCAGAATCGTCACGTCGAACGTACCGCCCCCCAGGTCGAAGACCAGCACGGTCTCGTTGCCCTTGCGCTCCAGGCCGTAAGCGAGCGCGGCGGCGGTCGGCTCATTGATGACGCGCAGCACGTTCAGGCCTGCAATCTCTCCGGCCTGACGGGTGGCTTCGCGCTGACTGTTGTCGAAGTAGGCGGGCACGGTAATGACGACATCTTTGATGCCGGTGCCCACTTTGGCGCTGGCGTCGGCGACGAGCTTACGCAGCACTTCCGCGCTGACCTGCTCGGGCGCCAGGTCCTGGCCGTTGACTTCGATTCGCACGGAGCCGCTGGGGCCTTCCTTGACCGTGAACGGCGAGCGGGCCGCTTCCTCTTTGACTTCGTCCCAGCGGCGGCCGATAAAGCGCTTGACTTCGTACAGGGTCGCTTTGGGGTTGAGCGCCGCCTGCCGCTTGGCGATCTGGCCGACCAGGCGTTCCTCGCCTTTGTAGGCGACGACACTGGGCGTCGTGCGCCCGCCTTCGGCGTTGACGATCACTTCGGGCTTGCCGCCTTCCATCACGGCGATCACGGAGTTGGTGGTACCAAGATCAATTCCGACAGCTTTTGGCATGTTCAGGCTCCTTGTAGCAGGATTGGGTTTCCTCAGATTTCTGTTCCCGCCATGGGAAACAGTTCTATACTGCGAACATCATAAGCCCACAGTTTGGGGGAGTCAAGAGACTTGAGTCAGGTTATATCAAGTCCGACACCTAAATGAACAGCCTTGCCGCCCGATTCACGAATTCGTGATGTGGCCTGCATATTTCCTTGAACGCGCCCCGATTTCTCACAGCACCTTAGGGTGAGGCTCTAGACTGAATCCATGAAGCAGGGGAACTGGGTCTGGTGGCTGCTGGCCGCAGTCATCGCCGTGATCGTCGTCGTCAGTGTGGCCGCTCCACGGCCCAAGGACGACGTCATCAGCTTGAGCAACTTCACCGAGGCCCTGAACGCGGGCCGTATTCAAAGTGTCCGGATTTCTTTTGATGCCGCCACCGCCGAACTGCAGGGCAGCTACACCGACGGGAGACGCTTTGTCACCCGGACCATCACCACTGATCCCCTGATCAATCTGGAAACCCTCAGCAAGCAGGTGGGGCCCGAGGGCAGCGTCAGTATCGAGCCGGTCAGCCGCTTCAGCTGGATCTCCATTATTTCCACGCTGCTCACCGTTGCCCTGATCGGTGTGCTGATTCTTTATCTGCTGCGCAGCAACCGGGGCAACGGTGGAGGAGACGCCGCCGGCAACTTCGGCAAGAGCCGGGCCCACCTGATGGCCGAAGGTTCCATCAAGCTCAACTTTACCGACGTGGCGGGATGTGATGAAGCGAAAGCGGACCTGCAGGAAGTGGTGGAGTTCCTCAAGTCGCCCGAACGCTTCCACCAGCTGGGGGCCCGCATTCCCCACGGCATCCTGCTCGTGGGCCCTCCCGGCAGCGGCAAGACCTTGCTGGCCAAAGCCGTCGCCGGAGAAGCCCGGGTGCCCTACTTCTCGATCAGCGGCAGTGACTTCGTCGAGATGTTCGTCGGTGTCGGCGCCGCCCGCGTGCGCGATCTGTTCGAGCAAGCCAAGAAAGCCGCGCCCTGCATCGTGTTCATCGACGAGATCGATGCGGTGGGACGCAAACGTGGCATGAACTTCAACGGCGGCAACGACGAACGCGAACAGACCCTCAACCAGCTGCTGGTGGAAATGGACGGCTTCGAAAGCAAGCACGACATCATCATCCTGGCCGCCACCAACCGACCGGACGTGCTGGACGCGGCGTTGCTGAGGCCCGGCCGCTTCGACCGGCAGGTGGTGGTGGACGCCCCGGACGTGCGCGGCCGCGAGTACATCCTCAAGATTCATGCCCGCAAAAAACCCCTCGATCCCAGCGTCAACCTCGCGCTGGTGGCCAAGCGGACCGTGGGCATGGTGGGGGCGGACCTGGAGAATCTGCTCAACGAAGCCGCTTTGCTGGCGGCACGTGCCGGCCGGCGGCGCATCATCATGCGCGACCTCGACGACGCCCGTGACCGGGTGCTGATGGGCCCCGAGCGGCGCTCACTGGTCATTCCCGAAAAAGACAAACGCGTCACTGCCTACCACGAGGTGGGGCATGCGCTGGTGGCGCAGCTGCTGCCGCACGCCGACCGGGTTCACAAGCTCACCGTCGTGCCGCGTGGGCGCGCGGCCGGGATGGCCATGTACACCCCGGAAGACCGCATGCACTACACCGGCAACGTGCTGAGCGAAATGATCTGCGTCGCACTGGCCGGACAGGCCGCCGAGGAAATCGCCTTGGGACAGATCACCACGGGTGCCCAGAACGACTTTCAGAAAGCCACCAGCATCGCCCGCAAGATGGTCACCGAATGGGGCATGAGCGAGGTGCTGGGCAAGGTGGCCCACGCCCAGGAGCAGGAAAATTTTCTGGGCGGTGGAACCGCGCAGGGCCTGTACAGCGAAACGACCGCCCAGGTCATCGACGCCGAGGTCAAGCGCATTCTCGATGCCGAATACGAGCGCGCCAAAGGACTCCTGGAAGAGAACCTGCACCATATCCACCGGATTGTGGAAGTGCTGCTGACGCGCGAAACTCTGAGCGGCGAGGAATTCACTACTGTGCTTGCAGGTGGCACGCTGCCCGAAGTTGCCCCGGAGCATGAAGAAGCGGAATCCGGACGCGACGGACCGTCGCCGCTTGGTGCGTTGCAGCCCGGCAAGGCCTGAGCGACCCTTGCCAGCCCCCGCCCCTGACATGACCCGGTTGCGTGAAGGCCGCCTTGAGTCCTCTTCAAGGCGGCCTTCGGAGGTCTTCTGCGTGTGCGTTACACTGCCATCGTGCATACCTTCACGGAGGCCGCGCAGCACGGTCCGCAGGAAGTGGGACGCGAGGTTTTGCGGTTGGTGTCCCTGAATGATTCTCACCACGGCGTCGCCCCTGGCCTCGTGCTGCCTGCAGATTACGAGGAGCAGTTTTACCGCAACAACAATCTGCCCGAGCAACTCCGCTCCCTGTTCTCCCCGATCAATCCCCGGCGCGTCGATGAAGACGCACTGGAGGTGCTGTGCCTCAAGGCAGAGGCACTCGTACGTGCGTCGTACCTGCTCGATGACGACGTGCAGCGCTTTTACCGGGCTCTGAGCGCCGCCGCGCTCAACGAGGGACGGCTGCACGTCCGGCGTGACGAAGGCTCTGACGTCGAAGAAGCCCGCGTCACACCACCTGGAACGCAGGCTCTGATCGCCCTGAAAAAGCTCTGGTCGCGCGACTGGACCTTTGACGCCGTACTGGAACGACTGGACGCGCAGGGAAGTGTTGCCATCGACGGGCGCGCCTCCCTGATTTTTGCCGGAGGAGCTGGGCAGCCAGACGAGCGACTGGCTGCCCAGCTCGGCTGGTCGCGCGTGCTGGTGAACGAGTTCGGTGTGGTCGGCGCGTGAACCGCTCCACGTGACCCGATCTGACCAGCCAGGGCCGGTGACCCGCTTTCCGACCCTGGTGGTTGCCCTGGTCGGCTGCGCGGTGTTTCTGAACGTCTACACCACCCAGGCCCTGCTGCCCGAGCTGTCCCGCGAGTTCCGAGCTTCCAGTATCGCCGTGGCGGCCACCGTGAGCGCCACCACCCTCGCCATGGCGCTGTGCTCTCCACTCGTGGGCCTGCTGGCCGACGCGTCAGGACGCAAACGACTGCTCGTCGCAGCCCTGCTGCTGCTGGCCGCCCCATGTCTGCTGATCGCCCACGCCACCACGTTGAGCGCGCTGACGGCCTGGCGCTTTGTCCAGGGCGTGCTGATTCCCGGCGTGACCGTCGTCGCTACTGCCTACATCGTCGAGGAATGCGATCCCCGGCGTGTTCCCTCGGTGCTGGCCGCCTACATCACGGGTACGGTGGTGGGCGGATTCGGTGGACGGTTCATCAGTGGTCTCGTGGCGGAGGCCTACCACTGGCGGACGGCGTTCGAGGTGGTGGCCGTCACGAACGTTCTCGCGGCCCTCATTGTGTGGCTGGCACTGCCCCGAGCACGCCATTTCGTGCCTCAGGCAGTCGGCCAATCGCTGCCCCGCCTGCGCGAGCACCTGGGGAACGCGGCCCTGCTGGCTGCCTGCGCGGTCGGCTTCGGCTTGCTGTTCGCGCTGGTGGGAATCTTTACGTTTGTCAATTTTCACCTCGCTGACGCTCCCTACCACCTCGGACCTTCCGCGCTCGGCAGCGTGTTCGCGGTCTACCTGCTGGGCGTCGTGGTCACGCCGCCTTCAGGGCGGCTGGTGGCCCGCTTCGGGCATCAGCACGTGCTGCTGGGTGCGCTGGGCATGGCGTCAGCGGGCTTTCTGCTGACGCTGTTTTCCGATCTGCCGCTGATCGTCCTGGGTCTGGCAATCGGGTCCAGTGGCATCTTCATTGCGCAGGCCACGGCCACCGGATACGTCGCACTTTCGGTGCAGCGTGGCCGTTCGCTCGCTTCAGGCCTCTACAACGCGGTGTACTACGCTGGGGGCGCCACCGGGGCGGTGCTGGTCGGTCTGGTCTACGCCCGCGTGGGCTGGCCTGGCGCGGTAGCGGCAGTCCTGGCCGCGCTGGGGGTGGCTGCCGTGCTGGGAGTGCGGACCTGGCGGACTCCGGCCTGAGCGTTTGCGCGGACGCCTTCAGCACTGGAATGTGCTTTTCGGAATGTGGGCCGCGTACCGAGAAGCCTCAGGACAGCAGTGACGGCAAGGAAACAGTGCCCAACGGGCCTTGCTGCACGATGCTCCCGACTTCCAGGTGTGCGGCGTGCGTCACGAAAGGCGGCAGGTCTGCCAGGCGGTGGACCACAAAGACAAACTGCGTATCCAGCCTGGCCAGCCGCTCGAACTCTTCCATCAGCCGCGCCTTGAAGGCGTCGTCGAGGTAATCGAACGGTTCGTCGAGCAACAGCAGGCGTGGCTGTGCTGCCAGGGCGCGGGCGAACAGCAACTTCTTGAGCTGTCCGTGCGACAGTTCGAGCGCCGGGCGTTCCAGCAGCGGCGTCAGATCCAGCCGATTGGTGATTCCGGCCAGCACCTGTTGCTGCGTTTCCGTCAGCGCCCCGGCCACCCCGACCGAGCCGAAAAAGCCCGAAGCCACCACGGTGGCGCCTGAAACGTCCCGTTTGTGACGCGCCTGCTCCTCGGCCGAGATCAGGCCGATCAGGCGCCGCCGCTCGGTCAGGGTGGCGCGTGGAGAGAGGCCAAAACGCCGTACCCGCGCGCCCACGGCCGGATGCACCTCGCCCGCGATGAGCCGGGCCAGGCTGCTCTTTCCGGCGCCGTTGGGGCCGACCAGGGCCCAGTGTTCGTGCGTCCGCAGGTGCCAGTTCACTTCTCGCAGCACACGAACGTCGTTCAGGTACACGTCCGCCTCCTCGATTTCCACCAGCAGCTCGCCCGTTGGGGAGGGGGCAGGAGCGCGCCGCGGTACCGCACGCTCCTGGTGGGCCCGCACCGGGCCGCTGCACGTGGCGCTTCCCCCGACCAGCTGCAGGTGGTGCGTGGTGCTGGCCAGGAACTCTTCGCGGCGATGCGTGCTGTACAGCACGGTCAGGCCCTGTCCGGCCAAATCGTCGACCAGTTCGCGCAGCCTGATGTGCGAGGCGCGGTCCACGCCTTCCCAGAATTCGTCGAGGAGCAGCACCTGTGGCTCACCGGCGAGGGCGCGCGCCAACAGGACCTGTCGGCGCTGGCCCGTCGAGAGCGAGCGGATATCCCGCTGCGCGAGGTGGGCGAGATTCAGCCGGTCGATGGCGCTGCGGGCGCGTTCCTGTTGCCCGTCCTGCAACGGAAAAGGCGGCAGCGCCGAGCCGCTGAGGCCACTTTGCACCACCTGCTCGCCGCTCAGCGTCCAGTCGCTGCGGGCGTACCAGTCGCTCAGTTCGGGAGAGACCAGGGCGAAGCGCTCGCGCGCCTGCAGGGGACTGCGGGTGGGCACGCCGTTCAGTGTGTATGTCCGCTCCCCCAGGGTGGGCCACAGGTCACCGCGCACAAGTCTGAAAAAAGTACTCTTGCCCGCGCCGTTGGGACCGGTGATCGCCCACACGTCACCTTTCGCGAGCGTCCAGCAAAGGTCGTGCAAGGCGGCCCGCCCGGCGACGTTCACGCTGACGTGTTCGAGCTGAAGCAGGGGCGTCATGCAGCGAGTCTAGAGCCTTCCAGGCGGTCCGCGACAAGCGAAGCGCCTCCAGGCAGGAGACACCGTGAATGCCCAGGATACTCAGACCGGGCCAAACAACCGTTAGATTGAGACATGGATGTTCAGCCCTATAGCGCCCTGAAGTTTGAGCAGCACCCGGACGGTCTTCTGGAAATCATCCTCAGCAACGAAGGACGCCTCAACTCTGCCGATCGGCGCATGCACCGCGAACTGGCCTACGTCTGGCGCGACATCGACGCTTCGGATACCGTTCGGTCGGTGCTGATTCGCGGTGAAGGACGCGGTTTTTCTTCCGGAGGCGATTTCGAGCTGATCGAGGAAATGAGCCAGGACTTTCACGCGCTCACGCGGGTCTGGAAGGAAGCGCGCGACCTGGTGTACAACGTCATCAACTGCTCCAAACCGATTGTGAGTGCCATTCACGGGCCCTGCGTCGGCGCGGGACTGGCGGTGGCGCTGCTGGCCGACGTCTCCATTGCCGCAAAAAACGCGCGCATTCTCGACGGACACACCCGCCTGGGCGTCGCCGCCGGCGATCACGCCGCGATCATCTGGCCGCTGCTGTGCGGGTTGAACAAGGCCAAGTACTACCTGCTCCTGAACGAGCCCCTCAGCGGGGAAGAAGCCGAACGCATCGGCCTCGTGAGCCTGTGCGTCGAGGAAGAGGAACTGGTCCCGAAAGCCTTTGATGTGGCCCGCAAGCTGGCAAACGGCAGCCCCACGGCAGTGCGCTGGACCAAGTATGCCCTGAACAACTGGCTGCGTCTGGCCGGACCGACGTTCGATACCAGCCTCGCGCTGGAGTTTCTCGGCTTCACCGGTCCGGATGTGCGCGAAGGACTGGCCAGCCTGCGCGAGAAGCGACCACCCAACTTCGAGGAGCACGCGCCCCTGTGAACGCAGCAGCGGCGAAGCGTCACCTTCCTCGCCGGGCGACCATGAAACAATGCCCAGTATGCGCCTGATCGCCTTTGACCTCGACGGCACCCTGCTCGATCATGACAAAAGCATTCCACAGCGTAGCTCCCGCGTCATCGAGCAGCTGCGCGCTCATGGCTGCCTGTTCGCGGTCATCACCGGTCGGGCGCGCGTTCCCGATGACGTGATGTCCACTGTCCGTCCGCAGGCCACCGCGACCAGCAACGGCGGCAGCATTGCCGTCGGCGAGGAGATGCTGATCGAGCACCTCCTGACGCCAGAGCAGATCCGCGCGGTGGACGCGCTCGTGCCCCAGGATGCCGAGGTCATCGCCTTCGGTACCGACGCGGTCTACGCCCGTGATCCGCACACGCAGGTGTTCGACTGGCTGAGCGGACGCACCCTGAAACCCCTGGAGGAAGCCGCGAGGGGGCGGGTGCTGAAGTTCAACGTGCGCCATCCCGAAGCCTGGCGTTACCGTGAGACCATCGAGGCGCTCGGGGACATGACCGTCACGGGTGGAGTGGCGCCCTACGAACACTTCCTCACGGTCACGCCCGCCCGGGCAAACAAGGGCGACGCCCTGCGGGACATCGCGCGTGCCCTGGACGTGCCGCTCGCGCAGACTGTGGCCTTTGGTGACAGCGACAATGACCTGGCTATGTTTCAGGTGGCCGGTACGGCCGTGCAGGTGGGTCAAGCCGAGTGCCTCGTGGGCCGGGGGCATCATCAGGTAAGCTGTGCCGCGCTGGGGCTGCCCGGCTGGCTGGAATACTACCTGGGCGAGCTGGCCCGTGAACTGCCAAGGGCGTGACCTCACCCGGCTGAGCAAGGCGCTGCTGAGCAAAATGGCTTACGCCCGTCCGGTGGCTATGGTGTTAGCGTTGCGCCATGCAACTTCAAAGCGATGTCGTGGGAACAGCAGACCTTCAGCTCGTGTTCGTTCAGGCAGGCGCCCCCATGGGGGCGCCTGATTTCGGTGCCGATTTCGCCGCGCTGCTCGCTCGTGTCGCTCGCGAAGTGCAGGACGAT
Source organism: Deinococcus peraridilitoris DSM 19664 (assembly GCF_000317835.1). Classification (NCBI taxonomy): domain Bacteria; kingdom Thermotogati; phylum Deinococcota; class Deinococci; order Deinococcales; family Deinococcaceae; genus Deinococcus; species Deinococcus peraridilitoris. The sequence goes on from NC_019793.1 coordinate 3,259,210, forward strand.
CAGCTCAGCCCGATTCGCTGGACCGAGGGTGACCTGACCCTGGCCAGCATGCCCGAGGACGCGCAGTCTGCCCGCCGGCTGGGTGTGCTGCTGGCCCGGGCGGCCCGCGAGTTGGGTGCCCGGAGCGTGCGCGTGAACGAGCTGCCTGCCGACCTCGCCTACGAACTGGCGTTGGGCGTGCAGTTGGGTGCGTACCGCTTCACGCGTTTCAAGAGTGACGAGAAACCGCAGCTCGAGCAACTCTCGGTGGGTGGCCTGCGCCATGAGGATGTGCAGCGGGTGGACGCGGTCGCGCAGGGCGTCACGCTTGCCCGTGACCTCGTCAACCTGCCCTTCAGCGCCCTCGACGCGAGGGGGCTGGCGCGCGTCGCCGCTCAGCTTTCGGAGGCGCACGCGCTGGAACTGGAAGTCTGGGACCGCGCCGAATGCGAAGTGCGCGGTCTGGGTTTGTTCCTGGCAGTGGCTCAGGGCACGTCGCACGAACCGCAGTTCATTCAGCTGCGTCACCGGCCCGAGAAGGCGACGCGGGTCATCGCCCTGGTGGGCAAGGGTGTGATGTTCGACACGGGCGGGTACAGCCTCAAGACCTCACAGGGCATGGTCACCATGAAGTGCGACATGGGTGGCGCTGCCGCCGTACTCGGCGCCATGAAGACTGTGGCGCTGCTGGCCCCGCAGGTCGAGGTGCGCGCTTACGTGGCCGCCACGGACAACGCCGTTTCAGATCACGCCATGCGCCCGGGTGACATCTTCCGGGGCGCGAGCGGCAAGACCGTGGAAGTCACCAACACCGACGCGGAAGGGCGCCTGACCCTCGCCGACGCCCTCGCGGTGGCCGATGACGACGCGCCCGACGCCATCATCGACCTCGCTACCCTGACGGGCGCCAAGGTGACCGCGCTCGGAGAGGACATCGCCGCGCTGTTTGCCAACGATGACGCGCTGGCACGCGAACTCCTGAGCGCCGCAGGACGCGCCGGAGAGCCTCTGTGGCAGCTTCCCCTGCACGCGCCGTACCTCAAGGGATACCAGAAAGGACCCGCCGACCTGAAAAACAGCGACCTCAAGCCCGCCGGGGGCAGCATCAAGGCGGCACTGTTCATGCAGGAATTCGTGACGCGGCCCTGGGCGCACCTTGATATCGCCGGCAACGCCCTCAGTGAAAGCGAGAACGACTTCGGCCCGGCAGGTGGGACAGGGTACGGGGTGATGACCCTCGTCGAACTGATCGCTCCCCGCGCATAAACGTGGAGGATGCAAGCAGCGAGGACAGCCCTGTCCTCGCTGCTTGCGTCTTTTGTGCTTTGCTGGGTGAACGCGGTCAGCCGATGAATTCACGCCCGCGGAGATAAGGACGCAGCGCTTCTGGAATCCGCACGCGACCGTCTTCCTGCTGGTGGTTTTCCAGGAAAGGCACCAGAATGCGTGGCACGGCAATTCCGGTGTTGTTCAGCGTGTGCGCGAACTTGACCTTGCCGTCCTCGTCGCGGTAGCGCAGGTTCGTGCGCCGCGCCTGCCAGTCGCCCAGGTACGAGCAAGAGTGCGTCTCCCGGTAGCGCCCTTCGCTGGGCACCCAGGTTTCGATATCGTACATCATCAGTTTGCCGCGCCCCATGTCACCGGTGCTGTTGGCCATCACGCGGTAAGGCAGCTCCAGGGCGCGCAGCAGCCCCTCGGCATTGGCGAGGATTCGCTCGAACCATGTCCAGGCGTCTTCGGGGCGTGTCAGGACGTACTGCTCGACTTTCTTGAATTCGTGCACGCGCATCAGTCCGCGCACGTCGCGCCCCGCGCTCCCGGCTTCGCTTCGGAAGGCGCCGGACAACGCAGCGTAAGCGAGCGGCAGATCTCCCGCACCGAGAATTTCGTCCGCGTACAGGCTGTTGACGGGCACTTCGGCCGTGCCGGCCAGCATCAGGTCCTCGCCCTCGATCTTGTAAACCTGATCTTCGCCTCCCGGGAAATGCCCGGTGCCCACCAGGGTTTCCGGGCGCACCAGGGCGCTCGTGCTGAGGAGCGTAAAGCCCCGCTCCTCCAGGAAATCCAGCGCGAAGCTGATGAGGCCCTGTTCCAGACGAACCGCGTCGCCCTTGAGCAGGTACGAGCGGCTGCCGGACACGCGCGCCACGCGTTCCAGGTCGGCCCAGCCGTGCAGTTCGAGCAACTGCAGGTGATCGCGCGGCGGAAAGGCGAACTCGCGCGGCGTTCCTTCGCGGCGAAGCTCGACGTTGTCCTCGTCCGACGCCCCGATCGGCGCACGTTCATCGGGAATTTGCGGAACCTGCAGCAGCAGCATCTTGAGGGCGTCTTCGTGCGCGCGCAGTTCGGGCTCCATCGCCTTGATCTCCTCGGCCAGGTCCTTGCCACGCTGAATCAACGTGGGGCGCTCGTCGGAACTCGCTTTGGGAACCAGTTTGGCGTTCCCGTTGCGTTCGGCCTGCAAGATTTCGAGTTTCTGACGGAGGGCCAGAAGTTCGCTGTCTACCCGCAGCAGATGGTCGAGGTCAAGGGCGAGGTGCTTGACTTCGATGGCCCGCCGGACAACCTGCGGGTTTTCACGGATGAATTTGAGGTCGAGCACTCAGCGGACCCTTTCCCGGAAAAGGCGCACGTGCCGTTCGGTCCTGCCGTTCACTGTTCCACCGTGCGAGGCACCTTGAAAAAGCCTTCCTGCTGCTCGACGGCGAGTTCGAGGGCTTGTGCCTGCGAGAACATCTCACTGCGCTCGGGCCCTTCGGGTTCGTCCTCACGCATGATGTTTTCCAGCGCTACAGGACGCTGCATTTCTTGAACGCCTTCGGTGTCGAGTTCCTGAAGCTTTTCGAAGTACCCGAGGATCTTGTTGAGGTCGCCCTGCATGCGCGCTGTTTCGTCTTCGGTCAGCTGCAGCCGGGCGAGCTTGGTCAGGTGAGCCATTTCCGCCGCGTCGATCATGCGAAGGATTATAGCCGGGAGCGTCAGGCGCCCGGCTTGCCCACGTCGGCATTCGTCAAGGAGCGTGCGTACCTCGGGTGGCGGCTGGTAGCCTGACTTATGACCCCCGAGGAATTCCGACGCATCGGTTACGAACTGATCGACTGGATTGCCGACTACCGCGAACAGGTGGCAAGTCTGCCTGTCATGTCGACCGTGAAGCCGGGCGAGGTGCGCGCCGCGCTGCCGTCCACGCCACCCCAGCAGCCGGAAGGATTCGACGCGATCTTCCAGGACCTGAACGATGTCATCGTGCCCGGGCTCTCACACTGGCAAAGCCCGCGCTTTTTTGGCTACTTTCCGGCCAATGCCCCCCTCGAAAGCGTGCTGGGTGATTTCCTCAGTTCGGGTCTGGGAGTGCTGGGTCTGAGCTGGCAGTCGAGTCCGGCATTGTCGGAACTCGAAGAGGTGGTGACCGACTGGCTGCGGCAGATGCTGGGTCTCTCTGTCAACTGGAGCGGCGTGATTCAGGACACCGCCTCGACGAGCACGCTGGTGGCGCTGCTGTGTGCCCGCGAAAAGGTGTCGGATTACGCGATGGGGCGCGGCGGACTGCAGGCGCAGACAGCGCCTCTCACGGTGTACGCCAGCGTGCACGGCCACAGCTCGGTCGACAAGGCCGCTTTGCTCGCCGGTTTCGGTCGGGACAACATTCGCGCCATCGCGGTCGACGAACTGCACGCCCTGCGGCCTGAGGCCCTGGAAAGTGCCATCCAGGCCGACCTGGCGGCGGGCCGCATTCCCTGCGCGGTGGTTGTCACCACCGGCACGACTGCGACGACCGCCATCGACCCGGTCAAAGCTGCGGCCGAAATCGCCCGGCGCTACGGTCTGTGGCTCCACGTGGACGCGGCGATGGCGGGCAGCGCCATGATTCTGCCCGAATGCCGCTCACTCTGGGAGGGTGTCGAAGAAGCCGACTCGATTGTCGTGAATGCCCACAAGTGGTTGGGCGCCGTGTTCGACACCTCGCTCTACTACGTGCGTGATCCGCAGCACCTGATTCGTGTGATGTCCACCAACCCGAGCTACCTGCACAGCAGCGTGGACGATCAGGTCAGAAATCTGCGGGACTGGGGTATTCCGCTGGGACGGCGTTTTCGTGCACTCAAGCTGTGGTGCCTCATTCGGGAGCAGGGTGTAGAGGGCCTGCAGGCCAGGCTGCGCCGCGATCTGCACAATGCCCGCTGGCTTGCCGATCAGGTCGACGCTGCGCCACGGTGGGTCCGGCTGGCCCCAGTGCCCCTGCAGACCGTCTGCCTGCGCTACGAACCTGACGGTCTGAGCGGTGACGATTTCGATGATTTCACGCGGACGTGGTGCCAGCGCATCAACGATTCGGGTGTGGCTTACCTCACGCCGGCGGTGCTGGAGGGACGCTGGATGGTTCGCGTCTCGGTCGGTTCAGTGACGACCGAGCTTGAACACGTCCGTCAACTGTGGACCGTGATGCGCGAGACCGCGGAGGCTGTCGCGGCTGAGTGGCCCGTGCCCACTTCCAGCTGAGCGGCAACGCTGAGGCAAGGTACGGCAAAACAAAGCTATGCAAACAATTGACATACCGCTGACGTGGATTTTTGTACACTGAGGCAAGTTGAACACGATTTGCCTGCACTGCAGCGTGACCCGTCGTCCAGTCGCTCTTCTGGACTTCCCGGTTCGGAGCATTTCGGTTGGAGAGGCCGCCCTTGTGGCGGCCTTTCGTGTTTTCTGCGGATGGTGGACAGCGTGACCGCTTCCTCCACGCAAGGCGTTTCGGGCACAGCGGAACATCAGGAGGCACCAGTGACCTTACGTGAACAGTTCGACCGTTTGCCGAAGCTCCTCAAGGTCAGCGAAGTCTGCGATTACACCGGTTGTCACGAACGAACCGTGCGCCGCTGGATTCGTGACGGACGGCTCAGCGCCGTCGAGAGCGGTGCGGGCCTGCGGGTCCCCCGACGCTCCCTGTGGCGTTTCCTGGGTCTGGATATCGCCCTGAGTGCCTGAAGGGCCGGGCGCCTGACGCTACACTGGCGCCGTGCGTCTGGACGACCTTCTGACACGCGTTTCTGCAGGGCAGTATGCCGAGGCGCGCACTGCGCTGTCTTCGTTCTCTCCTGTTCCCGAGGAGCTGCCCCAGGCAGCCCGGCTGGCCCTGGAACTGGGTTGTCCATCGCTGTCCGTACGGTGGTGGCAAGAAGCGCTCGCTGCAGGCACAGGCGAAGACCTTCAGGTACGGTTGGGGCACGCTGCCGCCCTGTGTCGTTTGGGCGCGGGCGCGGCAGCCTGGCACGCGTTGCAGCCCGCGCCGCTGACTGCGCGCGTCGCCGTTCTGCGCGCACGGGCGTTGTCGCTGTGGTCGGGAACACAGGGCACGGACCCGCCCGGAGACGTTCTGGAAGCATCAGGGCAGGCCCGCGATCTCGCCCGTCAGGAGGGTGACGCGGCCGCACTGGTCGCGGCGGTGACCTTGATCGCCGAGACGCTGCTGGCGCGAGGGGAGGCCAGAGCAGCCCTGCACGCACTGGCCGAAGGGCTCAAGGTGACAGAAGTGGCCGGTCAGGCTGCCGATGCACACCTGCTGGCGGTGCTGGCACACGTGCAGATGCGCGTCGGCTCTCCCCGAAAGGCGCAGGCGACCGCCGAGAAAGCGCTGCAGCGCAGCAGACCCGCCTCGCCGGCACGTGTACAGGCCCTGCGTGCACTGGGACGCCTGGAAGAAGCCGCCACAGAAGCGAGCGCCGGCGAACTCACCGGAACCTGAGACACTGCTGTCTCAGGTTCAAGGCATTCCTGACGTGTCGTCATCCGGTCGTTCGTTACAGCTGGGACAGCAGGTGTTCGGTCTGTTCGATCGCCCGGCGGTACTCGCTGATCTTGGCGCGCAGTTCCTCCTCATCGAGGCCGGAGATCAGTTTGCGTGAGCCGTCCTCCAGGCGGACCACGTACGCCACGTCGTCACCTTCCCAGCTTTTCCACAACACCGGGCAGACCGCGATCACCTCCACCACCTGGGAAAGGGCAGACAGAAAATAGCGCTCTCCGCTCCTCGCGCCTTCGTGCAGGTTTCTGGGGTTGCCTTGCTCGTCGCGTTGTACATCCGGCATGGGTGGGTGCTCCATAGGGCCTCCTTCTCCCGCACAGAATAGAGCGCTCTTCGGGTGTGAAGTTCACTGAGGCGCACTTGCCGCAGCAATTCCTGCTAAACGTTCAGTCGGGGCGCACCATCAGCTGCTGTATACCGCGAATCACGAACCCTTTGCCGTACGGAACGCTCGCCGTTTCATCGGCCAGCTGCAGCTTCGGAAAGCGCCAGGCGAGCGCGTGCAGGGCGATCTGCATCTCCAGCCGGGCGAGGGGTGCGCCCAGGCAGTAGTGAATGCCAAGGCCGAACGTCAGGTGTGCGTTGGGTTCACGCGTCAGAATCAGGTCGTCGGCGCGTTCGAATTTGCCTGGATCCCGGTTGCCCGAGGCGTACAGCAAGGCCACCTCCATGCCGCGCTCCAGCACGGCGCCACCAACCTCGGTGTCGTCCAGCACCCAGCGTTCGAACATCGGCAGGGGAGAGTCGAAGCGCAGCAACTCCTCCACCGCACTTCTGAACAGCAAGGATGGCGGACCATCCGCCTTGGCTGCCTGCGCGAGCGTATCCCAGGCTTCCCGCCTGCGCATCAGGGCGAGCACGCCCGCCACCGTGCCGTTGACGCTCGCTTCATGTCCGGCATTGAGCAGCAGGATGCCGGTCCCGATCAGTTCGTCCTCGCTCAGCCGCTCGCCCTGCTCCTCGACCTGCACCAGGGCCGAGATCAGGTCGTCGCGGGGCCGGGCCCGGCGCTCGGCGGCCAGCGCACGCAGGTATGCCGAAAAATCCAGAACGGCGGTGTTGGCGCGCAGCTGATCTTCCGGGGTGAAGCCCAACTCGTACAGTTTCACGATATCTGCCGACCACGGCCGCAAGCGATGTCGGTCCTCTTCGGGTACGCCCAGCAGCTCCGCGATCACGGTCACCGGCAGCTCCTCGGCAACATCGGCCACCAAATCGAACTGTTGATGCTCGCCCAGCCGGTCGAGGCTGCGCGCGACGATCCCCTCGACGCGCGAGCGCAGTTCCTCAACCCGCCGGGGGGTGAACGCTTTGGTGACCAGGCTGCGCAGCCGGGTATGGCGGGGAGGCTCGGCGTCGAGCAGGTGGTGATCCTGAAAATGGTCGAAGGCGGCCTGCCGGGGATCAGGCGGCGGCCAACCGAGCTCGTCGCGCGAAAGAATGTGGGTGATCGAGCGTCCGAAGCGCCGGTCGCGCAGGATGGCCGCGATGTCGTCGTAACGCGCGAAAAAGACCTTGTTCCAGGTGGGCTCGAAAAAAACTGGGGTCTCCTGGCGCAGTTCGGCCAGCAGCGGATAGGGATTGCGAATGAACGCCGGGTCGTTCAGGTCGAAGTGTCGCTCGGGAATGTTCACCTCAGGCCTCCCGCGTGGCGAGCTGGCGCATCAGGCCGAGAATGTGACGGGCCTCTGCCGGGTGGGGCGCTTCTTGCAGCACGCCGCTCAATGCGTTCAGGCCACGCTCGGCCAGGTCGTGCGCGACGGTCATCGCGTGCTCCACGGCGCCACTGTGCTGAATCGAGTGCAGAAGAGCGGCCACCACTTCTGCGTCCTTGGCGCTGCGCGGCTTGGCCATCTCGCTCAGGAAGGCTTCGCGTTCGCCGCACGAAGCGCCCTGCAGCCAATGCAGCACGATCAGCGTACGCTTGCCCTCCAGCAGATCGCCACCAATTTCCTTGCCGTAGCCCTGACCTTGCGCGACAAGGTTGAGCACGTCGTCACGAATCTGGAACGCAGCCCCCAGGTCCAGCCCTGGCGCTTCCAGACGGGGATCGGGAGCACGCCCGGCGGCCATCATGGCCAGCCGGAGGGGCACCACGACCGTGTAATACCCGGTCTTGAGCCTCACCATTTCCAGGTAGTCGCTTGGCGTCAGTTGCCACTGGTGGTGCTGTACCCAGGCGAGATCGACATGCTGGCCTTCGGCGGTGCGGTGAATCATGCGCGCGAACTCACCGGGAGCGCCCTCCACGCCCGCGTGAAGGACTGCCTCCCACATGTAGGCGTGCAGGGCGTCCCCGGCGTTGATGGCCAGGGCGACGCCGTGCTGGCGGTGCAGCGCAGGCTGGCCGCGACGTTCTTCACTGTCGTCCTCGATGTCGTCGTGAATCAGCACCCAGCTTTGAAACAGTTCGATGGCCGTTGCCAGCCAGGCCGACGCACCCGGCGGCGCGCCGTAGGCCGCAGCACCTCGCAGCAGCAGCTCGCTGCGAATACCTTTGCCCCCCCGGGCGGGATAGTCGCGCATCATGCGGTACAGCAGCTCGATTTCGGGCCGGTGATGCTGCGCGGGCAGCAACGCCTCGATTCGCTCGATCACTTCAGGACGCACGGAGGCAGTCTACAGGGTCGGTGCTGGGGCGCGGGCAGGCAGCTGGCGTGCTCGTTCACGCAAGACGCCCTGCCTCGTTAAGAGTTCTGTTAGATTTGATTTCACAAGATGAAGATCAGAATGATCCTCTACTCGCGGTTGATGTCACGGCGCGGTTATGCCTCTTCTCTCGCTGCCCTCCTGACTTTTGGGCTGGCCTGCGCAGGACTGGGCGCAGCCTGGGGTGCCGAAAGTCGCCCTGCGTCGGTCCTGCACGCGGCGCTGCCCGTGGCGGGTCCGTCTTTGTGGCCGGTGAATGTTCTTCATCCGCTCAACCTGCTGGCGGTGCTGCTGGTGGGCTGTGCACTGGTCTGGCTGGCGCGGCGTCTGGAAAGGGCGCGCCGTGACGCGCTGCGTGTGCAGCAGCTGCGACGCACGCTGGACGGTGGCCTGCTGACGATGGGCTGGAGCCTGGAGGAGCGCGGTTTCGAGGTGCCCGGTCATACCGAGCGCGTCGTGCAGCTGGCCTGTGCGCTCGGCGAAGCCATGGACCTCGACCCGGCGCAGCAAGAGCAGCTGAAGCAGGGCGCTTATCTGCACGACATCGGCAAGCTCACGCTGCCCGACAGCCTGCTGGGCAAAACCAGCGGACTGACCGAAGACGAACGGGCCCAGGAACGCAGCCACCCCGAGCGGGGCTTTGACATCGCCGCGCGTCTGCCCGGCCTGTCGCGCGGCGCCCTGAGCGTCATTCGCTATCATCACGAGCGTTGGGACGGGCAAGGGTACCCCGCACGTCTCGAAGGAACGCAGATTCCGCTGCTGGCGCGCATTTTTGCGGTCTGTGACGTCTATGACTTCCTGACCGGGGAGCGCGAGGGCAAGGTGACCTGGACGCCCGAGGCGGCCCGCATGGAAATCTCGGCACAGGCTGGCCGGCAATTCGACCCTGAAGTCGTGGCGGCGTTTCTGGCCATGCCGGCGGTCGCTTTCGCTGCGGCCAGCGAGACGGCTCCACGTCCTGCCGAGCCGGTCGCCGTGCCCATCGAGACCGTTTTGCCGAGCAGCCCGCGTTTGCTCAACTGAGGCGAACCCCGCAACTGACGGGGAGGACGGGCGGCGGCCTGTCCTCGTTGCGCTGTCCTGTCCCGTGAACACCAGTCCAGATCACACCAGAAGGGCGGCTTGCACGCCGCAGGGTGCCGGGGTGTGCCGGGTCACGGTTCTCGGATAGACTGGGCGCGCACGCCTTACGGGCGGTCGTCAGGCGAAAATGGGAGCAGAACGTGGCACACAGCGAGTCAGGCAATCCGGAAACCGCGTATAAGCGTGCAGGCGTCGACATCGATGCGGGAGCGCGCGCCGTCGAACTCATGAAGGCCTCCGTGGCCCGTACCCACACGCCAGACGTACTGGCCGGCCTGGGTTCCTTTGGCGGACTGTTCCGCGCCCGTGCCCTCACGGCCCTTCAGGACCCGGTGCTGGTGGCCTCCACCGACGGCGTGGGCACCAAAACCAAGGTGGCGACGCGCGCGCGCCGCTTCGCGGGGCTGGGCGCCGACATCGTCAACCACTGCGTCAACGACATCCTGGTGCAGGGCGCCCGGCCACTCTTTTTTCTGGATTATGTCGCGATGGGCAAACTCGATCCTCAGGTGGTCGCTGAATTCGTGGGAGGCGCCGCGCGCGCCTGCGAAGCTTTGGCCGTGGCCCTGCTGGGCGGTGAAACTGCCGAAATGCCCGGCGTCTACGTCGAGGGCGAGCTCGACATCGTCGGGACGATTGTCGGCGCCGTGGACCGCGCAGCGATCGTGGACGGCAGCCGGCTGCAGGAAGGTGACGTGCTGATCGGCTTGCCCTCGACCGGGCTGCACACCAACGGCTACAGTCTGGCGCGCGCTGCCCTTGCCGACCTGGACTGGCAGGAATTCCGGAGCGACATCGACAACACCCTGGAAGAAGCCCTGCTGGCACCACACCGTGCCTACGTCGGCGCCTATGACGCCCTGTTGGGCGCCGGAGTCGAGGTGCGTGGCATGGCACACCTGACCGGGGGAGGCCTTGTCGACAATCCGCCCCGGGTGTTTCCCGACGGATTGGGCGCGGTGATCTGGGAGGGAAGCTGGCCCGTACCGCCGCTTTTCACCCTCATCTGCGAGCGCGCTGGAGTGCCGCCGCTCGAGGCCTACCGGGCCCTGAACATGGGCCTCGGCTTTCTGTTCATGGTGCCCGCCGCGCAGCGTGAAGCCGCCGAGGCTGCCCTGCTGACCGCGGGGGAAGCGCCCTGCTGGGTCGGAGAGCTGCGCCGTGGGCGCGGTGTCGCCTTCGAGGTCAGGTAAGCCGTGCCGACGAGACGTGCACCTACGGGTTTCGAACCTCTCGACCACAGCCGCCTGACCGAATTCTGGGTGGTGCGGCATGCGGAAAGCGAATGGAACGCTTCTGGCCGCTATCAGGGACAGACCGACGTGCCCCTGTCACAGACGGGCCGCGAACAGGCTGCCCGTCTGGCCGGACGCCTGACCGGCATGGCGTTCGACGCGGTGTACTCCAGCGACCTGATCCGCGCCTTCGATACCGCCCGCACAGTCGCCGCCACGCTGCGAGGAGCACCCGAGGTGCGCACGGAACTCGGTCTGCGTGAAATCGACGTGGGAGAACTGGCCGGCAAGGTGCCTGCCGAAATCAAGGCCGAGTTTCCCGAGTACATCGAGGCATTACGGCTTGACCCCTGGAATGCCCGCCGTCCGGGCGGCGAGAGCATGGCCGATTTGTCCTTGCGGGCCAGGGCGGCCTTTGACGAGCTCTGCGAGCGTCATCATGGCGAGCGTGTCCTGATGGTCACCCATGGAGGTGTGGTACGGGTCGCGGTCAGCTTCGCCATCGGCGAGGACAGCCGACACGTCTGGGCGCGTCTGTCCGTGGCGAACACCGCCATTACCCGCGTTGCGCTGGGTCCGGCGGGCGGTCAACTCCTCTCCTTCAACGACGTCGCGCACCTGGAGCGTGTGCAGAAACCGGACATGCACGATGATCTGGCGGGCGACCGCGAAGGGACGAGAGGTGCGGCGCGGTGACGCTCTCCTCTTCTTTGCTGGAGCGCTTTCGTGCCGGCGATCCGCGCGCCCTGGCGCGGCTGATCACCCTGGTCGAGTCCGAAACGCCGCTGGGCGCCGAGTTGCTGTCGGCACTGCGAAGTGGGACGCCCAGCGCACCGGTGATCGGCGTGACCGGCAGTCCCGGCAGCGGCAAAAGCACGCTGGTAGACGCCTTGATCGCGAGCGCCCGCGAGCGGGGTGAGCGGGTCGGTGTGGTGGCCGTCGATCCGTCGAGTCCTTTTTCCGGTGGAGCGATTCTGGGCGACCGTATTCGTATGCTGCGCCATCACGCCGACACGGGCGTGTTTGTGCGGTCGCTCGCTTCGCGTGGCGCGCTGGGGGGCCTTAGCAAGCGTGCGATGGGTGTGGTGTCGCTGATGGAAGCCTTTGATTTCGACTGGATTTTTCTGGAAACCGTTGGTGTCGGGCAGAGCGAGGTGGACATCGCTTCGGTGGCCGACCACACCCTGCTGGTCCTGACGCCTGCCGGTGGAGATGCGGTGCAGGCCTTCAAGGCTGGCATCATGGAAATCGCCGACCTCCTGATCGTGAACAAAGCCGATCTGCCCGGAGCCGAGCGCATGGTGCGCGAACTGCGCGCCGCGCTCGGCTTGGGTGCGCATGACGAGTTCACCTGGCTGCCGCCGATCCTCAAGACCGTAGCGTCGAGCGGAGATGGTGCACGTGACGTGCTGGACGCCGTGTTGAAGCACCGCGTGTTCCTGGGTGAAGCGGGCCTGGCCGAGCGCCGTCTGGAGCGTGCACGTTTCGAGGTGCGCGCGGAAGTGCAGGAGCGCGCCTCGCGCCTGGCCGGGCGCGCCGAGAGCGACGTGCTGCGTGCGGTCGCCGCGGGCAAGTTGAGTGCCGGCGAAGCGGCTGATCACCTGCTGAGAGGCAGCTGAGGGACCGGCGCCACGGCGCCATTTCTGAACGTCCGTTATGTTTGTCCCCTGCACGACGCGCGGAGGGCGTGCTACAACTCATGAGATGGAAACTGTCGTTGCGCTGTTTAACGAACCCTCTCAGGCCAGGACGGCCCTGAGCAGGCTGCTCGACCGTGGATTCGAGCGTGACCGGCTGGGATTCTCGTTGCTGGATGTCGTTGCCCAGGAAGATCTGGCCAGTGAGATCGGCGTGTCGCACGAAGAGGGCGCGCCGGCCGGTGCGGGCTCGGTGTTTCGTGGCGCGGGCCTGGGCCTGCTGGCCGGGGTCGGCCTGGCGCTGCCCACCTGGCTCCTGATGCTGATCATTCCCGAAACGCGCCCGATGCACGAAGGCGGGCTGATCGGCATTATGTTCGGTGCGATCAGCGGCCTGGGCCTGGGTGCCGCGTTCGGCGCACTGTCCGGTGGCGATCACGGGGACTACGTGAAGCTGCTGCGCCGCATGGGCGTGCCCGAACGCATCGCGCTGGGTTACTACGACGGTCTCAAGCGCGGCAAGGTGATGGTGATCGCCCGCGATCAGGAACAGGAGCGGGCCGACGAAGCGACCGCCATCCTGAAGTCCGCCGGGGCCATCGAACTCGACGAAGGCACTGGTGGGGGCCGTCTGTCATCCGAACGCCGTCCGCACCGTGAGGACCGTCACCGCTGAGGGCGGGAATTTCCGGACCGACCACCAAAACAACGAGTCACAGTAGAGCGCCGGGGCATCGCCCTGGCGCTCTACTGTGGAGGCTGCAACGCCGGGTGAGTCACGTCCGGCCAGACAACCCGCAGCTCCCGCCCGCCGCCCGCCCACCGTAACTCCCGCACGGGCAGCACGCCGATTCCGCTGCCGGTGATCCAGGCGCGCTCGACCTGCATCAGGACAGAGCGCGAAAGGTGGTCCCGGCGCGCCGGACGGCGCCAGGCGCGCAACAGCTCCGCGCACGTCACGCCCGGCAAGCCGCCCCAGGGGATGAGCAGTTCACCTTGTACTTCAACGAGCAGGCTGGTGCGGCTCCCGTCCACCACGCACCCGGCTTCGTCGACCAGCCAGCTTTCGAAGGTGCCGTGACGGGAAGCTTCGCGGGCTGCCAGAACGTACGGCAGGTAATTTCCGGTCTTGTGCCGGCCCAGCTGAGCGTGGACCTGTACCTCGCCCAGCCAGACGCTCACGGGAACACGTGGTACCGGGACCAGCGGACGGTGAGACCACCAGAGCTCCTCGCCGGTCACCGTAAGGCGCAGACGCCCTTCGGGAAGCGGCTCCAGTTGTGCGAGGACGGCCTCGGCAGGAAGACTGGGCTCGGGCAAGCCGAGAAATGCGCAGGTGTGCGAAAGCCGTGCGAGGTGCGCGGACCACAGCAGCGGGCAACCGCGCTGCGTGCGGATGGTCGTAAAGGCACTCAGGCCGTGCAGCCACGCGGGTGAGTCGAGTTCCTGGGGCAACGCCCGCGGTGGCTGAAACTCGGAACTCACCGTGCTGCGTGCTCCTGTGGGCGTTGCGTGTATTGCTCTCCCAACCTCAAGAAATTACCGAGCAGTCGGCGGCCTTCACGGGACAGCACGGATTCCGGGTGAAACTGCACGCCCCAGGCGGGTTTGCCGGGAACCTCGATGCCCATCACCTCGCCGTCCCGGCTGCGGGCCGTGACCCGCAGCGTTGAAGGCAATTGCCGAATGACCAGCGAGTGGTAGCGCGTGAACTGCACGTTTTGCTCCAGGCCCCCGAAAATGCCCGAACCGTCGTGCGTGATGGTTTCCGCTTGGCCATGAACCGGTGTGGCGGCGCGTTCCACGCGTGCGCCCAGGGCCTCACCCAGCGCCTGATGTCCGAGGCAGACGCCCAACAGCGGAAGGTCGCGGTTCAGGGCGCAGCGTGTCAGTTCCAGGGTCACCCCGCTCGACTGGGGCGTGCCGGGACCCGGACCGATCACCACGTGCGACGGTGAAAGGGCGAGCAGTTCGCTTAGCGAACACGTCGCGCTGCGAATCAGCACCTCGCTTCCGAGCGCCTGCAGGTCATGCACGAGATTGAAGGTGAACGAATCGAAATTGTCGAGAAACAGCACTCGGGGTGGACGTGCAAGTTGACTGTCGGCCAGGCTGGGACGCCAGACGCGGCCCGGACGGGGCAGTTCTGGTTGTTGAGCGGCCCGGCCCGGCGCGCCCGGCGTGAGCGCCTGCAGCAGGGCCGCCGCCTTGTGCCTGGTTTCGCGCCCTTCGTGCTCGCCTCGCGAATCGATCACTACACCCGCGCCTGCTCGCACGCTGACTTCCCAGCCCGCTGCCCGGCGCGAGAAGGCCGCAGTACGAATCAAGATGTTCAGGTCGACGCGCTCGGCGCTGATCAGCCCGACACTGCCGGTGTACCAGCCGCGTCCTCCGGGCTCCAGATCACGGATGGCCTGCATCACCCGCCGTTTGGGCGCGCCGGTGATGGTGCCCCCCGGAAAGGTCGCTTCGCACAGTTCCAGCACGCTCAGGTTCGCGCGGGGCTGTGCGCGGACCTCACTGACGAGGTGCATGACGTGGCTGTAACGCTCGACCAGCATCAGGTCGGGCACCCAGACACTGCCGGGCCGGGCCGCGCGGCCCAGATCGTGCCGCACCAGATCGAGCAGCATGATGTGCTCGGCCTGCTCCTTACTGCTGGCGCGCAGTTCTGCCTCCAGCGCCTCGTCTTCTGCCGTGGTGTCGCCGCGCCGCCGTGTGCCTGCAATGGGCCGTGCCGAAATGCGCTCGCCCGTCCACTCCACCAGCCGCTCCGGTGAGGCGCTCACCACCACCTCGTCGCCCAGCTCCAGGTACGCCATGAAGGGGCTGGGGTTCAGCTGCGCGACCCTCAGATAGGCGGCCAAAGGGTCGCCCTGTGCGTGCGCGTGCACCCCGCGTGACAGATTCACCTGGTACACCTCACCAGCACGGATCAACTCCTGCACGGTCGCCACGCCCTGCTCGAAGTCGAGATCATCGGCGCTCCAGTCGCCCAACTGCAGCTCGGGCAGGTCTGGGGTCTGGGCACCGAGCAGACCTGACCAGTCCAGGTGCGCCTCGCCCACGACGTTCAGGGTGCCTTGCTCGCGGTCCCACACCAGCCCGGAGGGGTAGTAGCCCCAGAACTGCGCCGGTCCGCACGGAGGATGCGCGGGCAGTCCGAACGTCAAGGCCGCTTCGTACTTGAGGCCGCCCAGCCAGGCCGGAAAGGCCGCTGTGCCGCCCGGACGCGCTGGCAACTCCTGCGTGAAACGAGTCGGCGCGGCGCTCAAATATGAAAAGCGCGAATCGGGAGTCAGCGGACCGGCCGATTCCAGCAGCGCCAGGCCCGGCAGCCCGGCGGCGCGCAGGCGCAGCAGCACCTTACGCGGCGAGAGTTGAGGCAGGCAGGACGCCCAGCGCGAATTCACACGGAAAGTCTAGCGTCCGGGCGCACTCCGTGATCTGACCCGGCGCCCGCGCCATTACACTGGAATCATGGACACCGCTGAAGCCAAGACCATCTCGCTGCTTCTTGTCGACGATCATCCGGTGGTGCGCAAGGGCACCCGCGACCTGCTGGAGGGAGAACGTGACCTGCACGTGGTCGGTGAGGCCGAAAGCGGCGAGGAAGCCATCACGCAGGCCCGCGCCCTGCGCCCCGACGTGATTCTGATGGACGTCAGCATGCCCGGCATGAACGGCATCGAGGCTACCCGGCACATCAAGGCCGAGATGCCGACCATTGGGGTATTGGTGCTGACGAGTTACGACGACGACGCCTACGTCTTTGCCCTGCTCGAAGCGGGTGCGGCCGGGTACATCCTCAAGAACGCCACCGAGGACGAACTGCTGGGGGCCGTACGCGCCGTGGCAGCCGGTGAGAGCGCCTTGCATCCATCGGTGGCCCGCAAGGTGCTCGAGCGCTTCTCCAATCACGTCGCCCCCACGCCCGCCGAGGAGCTGCTCTCGCCGCGCGAACTCGAGGTGCTGCGCATCGCCGCGACGGGCCGCACCAACAAGGAAATCGCCCGTGACCTCGATATCTCGCCGCGCACGGTGCAGGTGCATCTCGCCAACATCTTCAGCAAGCTGGGCGTGGGCAGCCGCACCGAGGCGGTTCTGTACGGGATCAAGCGCGGCTGGATCGACGTCACGACCATCGATTGACGCGTCAGGGTAAACCCAGACCGTGCGCAATTGTCAGGAGAGCGGATGACCACCGAAGCCAAGTCGTTGCGGCCGGGTGAGTGGGCGCGGGCCCTGGCCTCGGTGCCCACCGCGAATGCTTTTGCGGTTCAGCTGTGCCGTCTGGCGCTGAACTTCGCCCGTGGTCACGGGGCTCGGGTGAGCCTGGTCCGGGACGCGGCTCTCGTGACACTCGCCGAAGAGGGCCGTGGGCTCGCCCTACTGCGTGAAGATCTCGCCGCCCGTGCACGCGTCGGTGAAGTGTGCTGTGAGGACAACGTCTGCGCCCTGCCGCTCGGCTGCGGCGTGCTGGAGATGTTCGGCGCCGATCAGGACGCACTGTCCGAATTGACGCCCTGGCTGCCCATTCTGGGGTTGGCACTTGAGGGGATGTTGGCCCGTGACGCCCGGCGGGGCCGGGGGCGCACGGCCGAAGTCGTCGAAAACCTCGTGCGTCGGTTGGGTGGCTCGCTTGATCTGGGCGAGGTGTTGACAGCGACGGCGGAATCGGCAGCACGGGCGCTGACCTTCGAGCGGGCCTTCGTCGGCTTGTTCAGCATGGTGGGTGACAGCACCGCCCAGACCGGTGAGGTGTTCACCTTCGGCTTCGAAGGCGCCTTCGAGCGTGGCATCACGGTGGGTCCGATGTCCTTCGATCGGTTGGTGCGGCGTGGCGAACCGATTCTGTACGACCGGGCACGTGACGAGCATTCGCCGCTGGCTGCGGGCCTGTCGTACCTGGCGCCCGAGCGCTGCCTGCTCGTGCCGCTGGCCGCCCGTGGGCGACCGCTGGGCGTACTGTACGTCGATACCCAGCGGCCTGGTGCGCCGCTGGGTGAGGATGATGTGTGGCTGGCCCTCGCGCTGGCCGAGCAGGCCGCACTGGCCATCGACAACGCCCGCCTGTACGAGGAGGAATCGCGCAAGCGCCGCTCGGCCGAGGTGCTGCGCGAGGTCGGCAGCGCCTTGTCGGGCAGTCTGAAGCTCGCCGATACCCTGGAAAAGCTGCTCTACCACGCGCGGACACTCTTCCACGCCTCGGCCTGCGCGGTCTATGAGCTGCAGAGCGACGGGCGTACGCTGTGCATCCGCAGTGCGCTTGGCCTCAGCTCGGAGTATGTCCTGCGGGCGCAGTCGAAGGTGGGCGTGGGCGTGGTGGGCCGTGCAGTCGAACGTGGTGCGCGCGTCGGTGTGCATGACGTGGTAGAGGAGCGCAGCGAAGCCGGTTCACGCTATACGCGCCAGCTTCTGGCAACCGGCCGCTATCCCTTTCGGGGTGTGCTGGGTCTGCCCCTGGCGTCACGTGGGAAACCCTTCGGCGGTCTGGCGCTGTTTTTCGAGGGTCCGCTCGACCTCGATGAAAACGACCTTTCGCTGGCAGACGTGCTGGCGGCCCAGGCGTCGCTGGCCATCGAGAATGCCCGCCTGTACGAAGAGGAGGTGCGCCGTGAGCGCGAGTCCGGAGTGCTGCTCCACTTGTCGCGCCTGCTGGGCAGTGGTCGGACCGACGGTGCACTGGACGAAGCAGCCGAGCGGGCGGTGCTGGCCCTGAACGCCGAGCGCGGTTTGATTCTGTTGCTCGATGAGCGCGGTGAGGAGGCCGAGCTGGGGCGCTACCACCTGAACGTTCCTCTGCGGGAGGCCATGCGACTGCTGCCTCAACTGGGCCGGGGCCCCCGGCGCATCACCCGGCGCGGAGCGCTGCAGGGAGCGAATTCGGCGCTGATCGTACCGATCCGCTCGGGCAGTAATGTCTTCGGTCTGTTATACGCCGATTCCTTGCGCGAAGAAGCGCCCAGCGACCGGGTGTTGCAACTGTCACGCGCCATCACCGACCAGATCGCCCTGACCGTGGGGCAGGAGCGTCTGCTGGGTGCACTGGAGCGCGAGGAAGCCCGTTACCGTCTGCTGGCCGAAGGCGTGCACGACCTGATTCTCGCTTGCGACGCGGCTGGAAAGGTCAGTTACGCCAACCCCGCTACCCGGCGTCTGCTGGGAGAGCTTGCCGGACGCAGCCTGCGCGACTTGCTGAGCGAAGAGTGGCGGGCCGTGTTCGAGCGGGCCTGGAGAGACTGCCTGGGCGCGCCCGAGCGCGGTGTGACCTGTGAGGTGGAGGTCACGGGCCTGCCCGGCGGCCTGCGCCTGGAGGTGCGCCTCAGCGCTGTCGTGCGTGAGCGCGAGGTGCTGGGTGTGCTGCTGGTCGCGCGAGACCTGAGCGAACAGCACCGGCTGGCCGAAGAAATCACCCGCCGAGGCCAGGCGCTCGAAGCCGCCTCAGCACGACAGCTGGAGTTGCGCTCCTACCTGAGCCTGTTCACGCAGGCCCAGGAAGAAGAGCGGCGGCGTATTTCGCGTGAACTGCACGACGACACCGCTCAGGTGCTGGTGGCCATCGGGCGGCGGCTCGACCGGCTGGTCAAGGAACTCGCGGGTGAAAGCCGGGGCAAGGCCGAGGACGTGCGGGCCGATCTGAATGCCGCCATCGAGTCGGTGCGGCGATTCGCGCGCAATTTGCGTCCCAGTGTGCTCGACGACCTGGGCCTGCTGCCCGCGCTCGAGTGGATCGCCCAGCAGGCCCGCACGCCCACCCGCCTGGAAGTGCAGGGAAGCGAACGCCGCCTGCCCAGCGGAATCGAGCTGACGGTGTTTCGGCTGGTACAGGAAGCCCTCACCAACGTGGACAAGCACGCCCAGGCGAACAGCGCTGCCGTGCGGGTGCAGTTCCAGCCGCACGGTGTGGACATCAGCGTGTACGACGACGGTCAGGGCTTCCAGGTGCCTGGCGATGGTGACGGTGATCCGCTCGACCGCGTCGGGGAACTCGCTTCGCGCGGGCACCTGGGCCTGATGGGATTGCGCGAGCGGGTGGAGCTGGCCGGGGGTTCACTGACGGTCACCAGCGAACCCGGGCGCGGTTCGGTGCTGCAGTTTCTGTTGCCGGGCTGACACGCCCGGGGAATCACGACAGGAACGCACTCACGAAGGTCACCCACAGCGCGCCCAGACCCATGCCAAGGGTGCTGGCCGCTCCGGCCAGCTCGCTTTCCTCGCGCATGCGGGCCGTGCCGATGCCGTGCGCGACGCTTCCCACGGCCACACCCCGCGCGAGCGGCGAACGCAACCCCAGGCGATCGAAGAGGGCTGGAAGCAGCGCGGCGCCAATCAGGCCCGCCACAATCGCCAGCGTGGCCGCGAGTGGCGGGGCGCCGCCCAGCCGCTGTGCCACGGCGAGCGCCACGGGCGAGGTGGCGCTCGCCGTGGTGAGTGCCAGGGCCACCGGCCTTTCCAGCGCCACGAGGTGCGCGGTGAACGCACCGACGGAGACGGCCGTGAGGGTGCCCAATGCACTCCCCAGCAGCAGTGCGCGCCACTGCCGGGCGAGCAGGGCACGCTGCCGGTACATCGGAACGGCCAGCGCCACCACTGCCGGGGCAAGCAGGCTGCTCAGCGGTGTCGTGGCCTGCACGTACTGCCCATAAGGCACGCCGAGCAGCAGCAGGACGGGGATGAGCAGCGCTGCGGCGGTCAAGGTGGGGTTGAGCAGGGGAGAGCGCCAGCGGCGCTGCAGTGTCAGCCCCAGCGCGTAAGTGAGCAAGGTCAGGGCGAGCAGTGCCGCGTATAAAGTCATCGGTGCTCCAGTCGGCTCGCCAACCGCGCGGACAGCGTCGCGCCGACCAGAACGCCCAGCGCGACGATGGCAAACCACACCGGCCAGGCCCGCCAGAGGTCCAGGTAAGCCATCAGCCCCACGCCTGCTGGCACGAACAGCAGTCCCAGCACGGAAAGCAGTGCGTCGGCGGCCCGCTCGATCCACGACAACTTGATGACGCGGGCGCTCAGGGAAGCCCACAGCAACGCCAGCCCGATGACCGATCCGGGCAAGGGCAGGTGCAGCAGCCGCGCCATGCCCTCACCCAGCGCCGTGAAGGCAAACAGGAGTCCCAGCCCGACCAGTCCTTGATGCAGGGGCAGCATGTGGTCCCGTCAGCGGGCCATGCCGCGCAGCATCTCCCGCACGACCTGCTTGGCGCGCCGGGCCACGACGGGCATGAAGCTGGAATAATCGACGTTGGCAGTGTGATCGGCCGTGTCACTCATAGAGCGAATCACCACGAACGGCACGTTCCAGCGGGCGCACACCTGCGCCACCGCCGCACCTTCCATTTCGGCACAGACGGCGCCGAACGTGGTGCGCAGCCACTCCGCCTTTTGCGGAGAAGCGATGAACTGGTCTCCGCTCACCACCCGCCCTTCCAGCACGCCTACGCCCTCGACCGTGCGGGCCGCCTGCACGGCCAACTTGCGCAGTTCGCCGTCAGCCGGCCAGGAGAGTGCCTCGCCGGGAATCAGGCCGGCCGCATACCCCAGGGCCTGCACGTCCACATCGTGCTGCAGACAGTCGGTCGAGACGACCATGTCACCGACCTTCAGCGACGGATGCACCCCGCCGGCCACACCGGTAAAGATGACGCGCGAGACGCCCTGCGACAACAAAGCCGTCGTGCCCATGGCCGCGTTGACCTTGCCGATGCCGCATTGCGTGACGATGACCTGCTGGCCATCAAGCTGCCCGGCATAAAAACGAAAGCCCATGACCTCACGCTCGTCGCTGTGCTGCAGTTCGGCGCAGAGGAGTTCGGTTTCTTGGGACATCGCACCGATGATGCCGATGGTACCGCGCGCGGATTCTGGGGCTGCCTTGCTCATGCTGCCGCCAGTGTATAGCGGGCTTCGGGGCGGTGGGCAGCACTGCCGTCGCTGACGTGGGGCGAGGGCCGCTTGAGTGTTGGTGGCGCTCCTGGTGACCGCCTGCACACGAAGCCAGCATCTGCGAATGCGCCGGACACGCGGACCACGTGCCCGTATGACATGATGGCTCATGCCGCACCTGTTTGACGATGTGCGCCCCGAGGACCTTCGCCACGCCGATTCGTACAAGTGGACCACCCACCCCGCGGAGGTGCTTCCGCTCTGGGTGGCCGACATGGATTTTCCCGTGGCCGAGGAAATCACCGACGCGCTGCACCGGCGGCTCACGCGCTCGGTCGGTTATCCGCAATTGCAGGGCGACCCCGCGTTGCTCGATCTGCTCGCCGCGCGGCAGACCGCACGCGGTCACCCCGACCTGCCGCGCGAAGGAATGTGGCTGCTGCCGGGCGTCGTTCCGGGACTCTATGCCAGCGTCCTTGGCCTGACCGGCCCTGGCGAAGAAGTGCTGACGCACACGCCCATTTACCCGCCCTTCCTGAGCGCCATCGAAGATCACGGGCGACGGACGCGCCCGGTGCCGCTCCTGCAGCAGGAGAGCGGCTGGGAGATCGACTGGGGCGCTCTGGAGGACAGTGTCACGCCGGCCACCCGGCTGCTGCTCTTCTGCTCGCCGCACAATCCGACGGGCCGCGTCTGGACGCGCGAGGAACTCGAGCGCCTCGGCGAGTTCGCACTCCGTCACCGGTTGTGGGTGGTGTCCGACGAACTGCACGCCGATCTGGTCCTCGATGGAGAGTTTGTTTCCCTGGCGAGCCTTGGTGCAGACATTGCCCAGCGCACGGTCACCCTGACTGGCCCGTGCAAGACTTTCAACACGGCCGGTCTGCCGATTGGAGCCGCGATGAGTGCCAACCCGGCGCTGATTGCGCGGCTGCAACTTGCGACCCGGGGCGTGATGGCGCATCCGGGCGCGCTCTCGATCGAAATGTGGCGGGCTGGCCTCACCCACGGAGAGCGCTGGCTCGGCGAGGTTCTGGATTACCTGAAGGGCAACCGCGAGTTCCTGGCGCAGGAACTGCGCCACAACCTGCCCGAGGTGCGGTTTACGCCACCTCAGGCCACCTACCTGGCCTGGCTGGATTTCCGCGCTTTTCGCTGGAGCGACGAGGCATACGAATTTCTGTTGCGCGAGGCCAGGGTGGGGCTCAACAATGGGCCGACGTTCGGCCCCGGATACCAGGGCTTCCTGCGCCTGAATTTCGCCACCTCGCGCGCCGTGCTGCAAGAGGCCCTCGCCCGCATTGTCCACGCGGCGTCCTGAGACGGCCAATCGTCCGATGCGCTCTGCATTCTGCTGAATCAGCGCCGGCGGGAACCGGCATACTTTCTCAGCCCCGGGCCTGCTGCCCGCTCATCTTCACCGCCCGCTGCCAGGTCAGAAAGTAGATCAGACCGCCCAGCAGCACGGGCAGAAATACGGTGGATACCCGGTAGAGCAGGCTGGCTGCCAGTGCCGCCTCGGTGCCGACCTCGCTGCCTGATACCAGCAGGCCGACCATCCCTGCCTCGGTGACGCCCACCCCTCCGGGTACGGGAGTGAGTCGGCCCAGCATGGTGGGTACAATCACGGCTACGAACACCACAAGCCAGGGCGCCGCCGTGCCCAGGGCGGCCAGCGCCGCCTGCAAGGTCAGCACCTTGACCACCAGCGAGACCAGGGTCAGCCCCACGGCGCTGAGTAGTGGGCCCGCACGCAGGGCAGCGTGCGCGCCGGCAAGGAAGACGGTAAAGGTCTCGGCGATCCTCAGCTGTCCGAAGAGCCACAGCAACCACCTTGCGAGTCGGTGGCGGGCCGCGGGAAACATCCAGACCAGCGCGAACAGGCCCAGCACCAGCCCCGCAGTCAGCACGGCCTCATGCGCGCGTGGATCGAGCAGCGCCGCCAGCAGTGTGCAGAGCGCAAACACACCCTGGTCCACGACACTCGACAGCACGACGGGAACGCTGCCCCGCGCCACGGGAAGTCCCGCCTGAGCCAGCAGGGCAGCCCGGAAGGCCACGCCGCCGGGCAGTACGGTCGCACTTTCGGCGGCCAGGTACGCGTGCATTACCATAGCGCCGTTGGGCGCTCCCACTGCCACGGCCATACCGACAAAACGCGCGCCCTTGATCAGCGTGTACACCAGACCCAGCAGCATGACGACCACTGCCTCGGCGGGCCGGGTGGTCCGCAACAGCGCCAGCAGGTCCTCACCGTTGACATAGCGGTGAACGGCCAGCGCCAGCCCAGCCAGAACGGCTCCGTTGAGCAGCAGCGTCCACGACCGCTTCATCCGAGCTCCGACAGAAGACACCTGGAACGGCGCGGGCCAGGCTGCGACCTTGCGGTATGGGCCGCCGTAAGCACGTCGATCACGTCAGCACACTAACTCGCCAACGCCCCGGAGTGCGAGAAACGCGTACATTCACACCCCCACACCGGGTCGTGCAACCGACAACCCAGCTTCCCGGTCTGACCTTGAATCTCGATTGCTGGGAGTTAACGCTGAGCCAGGCATGAACGTGTGGTAAGAAATCTGTCATGAAGCTGTATTTAGTGTAGAAGCATGACGATTACCTGGCGCTGGCTGAATCGACGGTGGCGCAGCCCCGCACCTGCAGCGTTGGCGCAGACAGAACCTGCTCTGGGCACCTGGGAGGCCGACCTGGATATCCATCATGGGCACTTCGGCCCTACCAGCTGGAGCCGGTCATGGACCGAGTGGCAAGGCCTGATGCGTCGTGATCAGCCGACCCAGATATTCCTGGTCGCGGAGACTTATGGTGAGCGCCGGTTGCAGGCGATCCTGGATCCTGCCGACGTCCAGCCGTCTCAGTTGCCTTCCCAGGGATTTGCCTGCCTGAAATACTACCGGCACCACAACGGTACCTCGGTTGCCGTCAGTTTTGCCGTTGAGACGCTGAACCGCCGCGCGGACTGACAATAACGCACACGGCCGGTCCTTGAGTGGACCGGCCGTGTGCTGACGCCCGTGGGGCAATGAAGTGAGGTGAAGCGTAGCCCTCGCGTCATTCCTGATCGTGTCGTTGTACGAACTCGCCTGAATTTCGGAGCCCTTGCGAACACCGCTCGGGTGCTCCTCTATTGATGCAACCTCGTGGCTGAGCGCAGTGAAGCAGGCAGCGCAGCTTGCGATCAGGTGTACTTGAAGACTTCCATCAGCTCATCGACGATTCTCTGCTCGTCGCCGCGTTCGTGTGCGGTGGCGACGTGTGATTCGAGGTGACCGCGCAGCACGACACCCGCTGCGCCTTGCAGTGCACCTTGCACGGCTTTGAGTTGCTTGAGGACATCGACGCAGTACACGTCGGGGTCTTCGAGAGATTTACGGACGCTCTCGAGGTGTCCGCGCGCGATGGCAAGACGGCGCGCCGCTTTCCTGCGGGCCTCCTCTGGCATGCAGAGGTGGTCAGGCCCGTGCGAGTGGCAGGATTCCCCCGGGTGGGGGGTGGTTTCTGCTTGAGGGGCGGTCGCGCGTCCGGTCATCAGCGGCTGGCTACCTGGGCGCCGTAGCCTTCCTCCACGACAGCACTGACCAGCTGCTGCGGCTCGACGTCGCCCTGCACGATGGCTTTGCCGGTGACAAGGTCAACTTGCGCGTCCTGTACACCGGGAACGTCCTTGAGGGCTTTGGTCACGCCAGCCTGGCAGTGTCCGCAGGTCATGCCGGTAATGTCCAGTTCGATTTGACTCATGGATGCTACCTCCTTGGCAATATTCTACATCCACCCCAGGTGGGTGTCAATTCGGAAGCAGGAAAGTTCATTATGGGATGCGGAATTCTCTACAGACTGTTGCATCCCCCTATGGTCCCGTACTATGCTGATGTCAGATCATCCCCCCGAGGGGGATACCAAGGAGACGTATGAGCAAGACCATCGAACTTGGCGTCCAAGGCATGACCTGCGCCAGCTGTGTCGGCAGGGTGGAGCGCGGACTCAGGAAAGTCGAAGGCGTACATGACGCCAGCGTCAATCTGGCCACCGAACGGGCGACTGTGACCTTTGATCCCGCCCTCACCAGCCCACAGGCGCTGCTGGCCAAAGTCAAAGACGTCGGTTACGAGCCTGTCGTCAGCAGCCTGGAACTGGGCGTGCAGGGCATGACCTGCGCCAGTTGCGTCAGCCGGGTCGAACGCGCACTCAAAAAAGTGGACGGCGTCTTGGACGCCGGCGTCAACCTCGCCACCGAACGGGCGACGGTCACGTACCTGCCCAGCAATGTCAGTGCCGGGCAGCTCAAAGCTGCCATCAAGAATTCCGGCTACGAAGTGCTCGAACAGCAAGTTGGTGCCTCCCGCGAAGATCAGGAACGCCTCGCGCGTGAACACGAAGTCACCAGCCTGCGCAACAGCGTGATGTTCAGCGCGGTCTTCGCGGTGCCCCTGATGCTGATCGCCATGGTTCCCATGCTGATTCCCAGCATCGAAACCCGGCTGATGAACACGTACGGACACGAAGTCATGACCACGATGAACTGGATCATGCTGGCCCTTGCCATTCCCGTCCAGTTCGGTCCTGGTCTGCGCTTTTACCGGCTGGGTTACAAGAGCCTCGCGCACCGCAGCCCCGACATGAACAGCCTGGTGATGATCGGTACCAGCGCCGCATTTTTCTACTCGCTCGTGGCCACCGTCGCGCCCGACCTGTTCCCGGCTGGCACCGCCCACGTCTACTACGAAGCGGCAGCGGTGGTCATCACGCTCATCCTGCTCGGCAAGTACTTTGAAGCGCTTGCCAAGGGCAGGAGCAGTGAGGCGATGAAGAAACTGCTGAGCCTGCAGGCCAAAACTGCCCGAGTGGTCCGTGGCGGGCAGGAACTCGAACTGCCAACGGATGAAGTGCTGATTGGCGATCTGATCTCAGTTCGCCCGGGCGAAAAAATTCCGGTGGACGGCGAGGTGCTGCAAGGCAGCTCATATGTGGACGAAAGCATGATCACCGGTGAACCCGTCCCCGTCGCCAAGAACGCCGGTGCGCAGGTCGTGGGCGGTACCATCAACCAGAACGGTGCGCTCCAGTTCCGCGCTACCCGCATTGGCGCGGACACCGCGCTCGCGCAGATCATCAGGCTCGTCGAAACGGCGCAGGGAAGCAAACCGCCCATCCAGGGCCTGGCTGACAAAGTCGTGAGCCTCTTCGTACCGGCCGTGCTGGTGATCGCGGCACTGACTTTCCTGACCTGGATGCTTTTTGGTGGGCAGACCGCGCTGACCTTTGCGGTCATCAACACTGTGGCCGTCCTGATCATCGCCTGCCCCTGCGCCATGGGGCTGGCCACACCGACCAGCATCATGGTTGGTACCGGCAAGGCCGCAGAACTCGGCGTGCTGTTTCGCAACGGCACGGCCCTGGAAAGCTTGCAGGGCCTGAACGTCATCGCAATGGACAAAACCGGCACCCTCACCAAAGGAAAACCCGAACTGACGGACCTGATCACCACCGAGAATTTCGACCGCGTGACCGTCCTGAAACTGGTCGCTGCAGCTGAAAATCAAAGCGAGCATCCCATCGCACGCGCCATCGTGGACGCCGCCAAGGCGGACGGTATTGCCATCCTGCAACCGGGCGACTTTGAAGCGGTTCCCGGTTTTGGCCTGGAGGCCAGAGTCGAAGGTCACCTGGTACAGGTTGGCGCGGACCGCTACATGCGGCAGCTGAAGGTCGACCTCAGCCGCTTCGCTGATCAGGCAGCGCAACTCGGTGACGAAGGCAAATCGCCCCTGTACGCGGCCATCGACGGACGGCTCGCCGCCATCATCGCGGTGGCCGACCCCATCAAGGAGGGCAGCCTGGAAGCGGTCCGCGCCTTGCACCAGCAGGGCCTGCGGGTGGCCATGATCACCGGGGACCACGCTCGCACTGCGCGCGCCATTGCCCGGCAGCTGGGCATCGACGACGTTCTCGCCGAAGTCCTGCCGAGTGGCAAGAGTGACGCCGTGAAGGAGCTGCAAGGCAAAGGTCACAAGGTCGGCTTCGTCGGGGACGGCATCAACGACGCGCCCGCGCTCGCGCAGGCCGACGTGGGCCTCGCCATCGGCACCGGAACGGACGTGGCCGTGGAAACCGCCGACGTCATCCTGATGTCCGGTGACCTGCGCGGCGTACCCAACGCCTTCGCCCTCAGCCGGGCGACCCTGCGCAACATCAAGATGAACCTGGTTTGGGCTTTCGGGTACAACATCTTGCTGATTCCTGTCGCGGCGGGCGTCCTGTACCCTGCCTTCGGCTGGTTGCTGAGTCCGGTGCTCGCCGCCGCCGCGATGGGCTTCTCCAGTGTCTTCGTGCTCACCAACGCCCTGCGTTTACGGAATTTTCAGCCGCCCGTTCGTCTGGACGCCGCACCCGTCCAGACACCAGCCTCAGCCCACGCGTAAACCTGTTTTTATGCCAGGAGCAGCCCGCAGGCTACCCCTGCTCTCAGGAGTCCCATGACCAAACTCACCGTCGGCCCGTATGTCGCCAGCATGAAAACCTCACCCGCCCAGGTCCGGGACCGTCAGGCGTTCCTGGAGCGCGCCCGCTTTCGCGATGAAGTTCCCACCGTTGCCGGTCTCCCCCTCGTCGGTCTGGGGGGTTCGTGCGGCAAGCCCGCGTTTTTGCTGCCGTATCTGGTTCGCTGGACCGAGCAGACGACCACCGCGCTGGAGCAGGTCGCACAGGAATTCGACTGTTTCGTGGAATACGGCGCATATCCGCATCTGAAACTCAATGACGGCGGGCAGGAAGTGGCCGCCGTGCAGGACTGGAGCAACACGGCCATGATCTTCATGCGTCCCGGCTTTGACCGCGCCGAAGAACTCCTCGTTCGTCTGCGAGATGCACTCGCGCCACGGTCAACCTGAACAGCGCGTCGGTGCGTTCAGCGCTCTGGGTGTTGTTCATGTCGCTCACGCGAGTAGGGCAGATAGCCGCTGGGCGTGTCGCCGCTTTCGCTGTACAGCGCTGTGGTGAGGTAACGGGCGCCGCTGTCACAAGCGATGGTGGCCACCCGTTTTCCCGGGCCCAGGTCGCGCGCGACCTGCAGGGCGGCCCACAGAATTCCGCCTGAGGACATGCCCACGAAGACGCCCTCTTCACGCGCGAGGCGCCGGGCCAACGGAAAAGCGTCTTCTTCCCATACCTGAATCACCCGGTCGATGACACTCCGGTCAAGATTCTCGGGAATAAAACCGGGCCCCATACCCTGAAAACCGTGCTCTCCTCGCTCGCCGCCCGAGAGAACGTTGCTGCGTGCCGGTTCGACGGCCACGATCTGTACGTCCGCCCGGTGGCGCTTGAGAAAACGCCCCACGCCCGTGATGGTGCCTCCCGTTCCGCTGCCGTACACGAAGGCGTCCACCTGTCCGTGCATCTGCTGCCACAACTCCGCGCCGGTCGTGCGCTCGTGGGTGGCCGGGTTCGCCGGGTTAGCGAACTGGTTGGGCATCCAGGCGCCCGTGTCGTCGGCGATCTTCCGGGCTTCCTCGATGGCCGCGAGCATGCGTCGCTCCGGATCGGTCAGGATCAGCCGGGCGCCGTACGCTTGCAGCGTCCGTTTGCGTTCCTCGCTCATCTGCGCGGGCATACACAGAATCAGTTTGTACCCTTTGGACGCTGCCACCTGGGCAAGGCCGATCCCCGTATTGCCCGAAGTCGGTTCGACAATGGTATCACCGGGCTTGATCAGACCGCGGGCTTCGGCGTCCTCGATCATGCCGAGGGCCGTGCGGTCCTTGATCGATCCGCCCGGATTCTGCCCCTCGAGTTTGACAAAGACTTGTGCCATGCCGCTTTCCACCACGCGGGTCAGTTCCACCATGGGCGTATGGCCGATATGCCTTTCAATCATGCCCCGATACTAGCGGGGTAGGGACGCAGGGATTGCGGGCAACCCACGCTGCATGAAATGGCTGGTGTCCCGTACGCGCGGATGACCGGCACCCTACAATCAGATGGTGCGCCTTGCCATCATCGCCGACGTTCATGGCAACAAGCCGGCCCTCGATGCCGTTCTGGCCGATGTCCGACTTGTCGGGGCCGACCGGCTGATCGTGAACGGTGATGTGGTCAACCGCGGGCCCGACGGGGTGGCGGTCATGGAAGACCTGCTGGCCCAGGGGGCCCAGTTCACCCTGGGCAACCACGACGCACTGATGAACCTCTGGCACGACCGCGACCCTGAAATTCCCACCGAGTGGTTTCACGATCCTTTTTTCGCTTCGTTCAGCTGGTGTGCAAACGAACTGAGTCGGGCGGGTCTGCTCCAGGAGTTCACCCGCTGGCCCATGACGCTGCGCGTTGACGTGCCAGGCGCGCCCAGCGTGGTGGTGGCCCACGGCACGCCCGACCATTACCGCGAAGGTATCGGGCGGCGCATGAGCGAGGCGCGCATGGGGCAGCTGCTCGACGAGTCCGCCGCCGACGTCCTGGTGGGCTCGCACACCCATGTTCCCGGCGAGTGGCGCCTGGGAAGCAAGCTGCTGATCAATACGGGCGCGGTTGGCGCGCCCTTCAACCGTGACGCGCGTGCGCAGTACCTGTTGCTTCGCCTGCAAGGAGACTGCTGGCAGCCTGAAATCCGCTTCGTTCCTTACGACCTGAGCGCCGTGCTGCGCAACTACGAGGAAAGTGGCCTGCTTTCGCACGGTGGACTCAGCGCCCACATCTTCCGCGAGGAACTGCCCGCGGCGTATCCGATTTACGCCCGCTTCTGGGAATGGGTGGAAGGCGAAAACCGGGCCAAGGACTGGAATGCCTGGCGGGAATTCGAACGAATCGTGCTGCCGCAGTACGGCCTGACGCCCGTAGGTTGATACCGCGAGCAGGGCAGCCAGCGTCCGGCTGCCCTGCTCGCTCAACTCCGATTGAACGGGTACGCCCGTGCCCAATTAATCGGAAGTCGTATCAGTCTTCGAGCGGACTTGGATCGCGGCTGGCCCGTTCGGCTTCGATGTGCTCCTCGCGCAGCATGGCCTTGTCGTGCAGCACCTCGGTGTCGTCGACGTTGGGTGTCACGGGCGCGCGAAGTATGCCCTGTGCATTGCCGGCCTGGGTACCGATGCGTGGAATGGGCGCGTCGGAACCGTGCAGATCCGCGTCGGTTTTGGTGCCCGGCGAGACCTGCTGTCCCTGATCGATTCGCTGCTGGTAATCCTCGTTGGTTTTGTCCTTGAGGGCACTGCGCTCGTTCGAGGAAGTGATGAGAGGATTGCGTTCCTGTTCGTTGGTCAGGCCGTGATCGTTGGTGGTCTGGTCGTCGTGCGCCATGGGGTTCTCCTCTTGTCGTTTCGTGTGGTACACGCTCGCGGCGCTGGGAACGCCGGGCGTGGCCATCGTCGAGGCGGGCGGGGTCGGCACGGTACCGGTTACAGTGGGGCCTGCGCTGGCTGGGGCGGGTTGAACTGGCCTGCCGATCTCCGGCGTGCCACCGATGATCCCACCTTGACCGAATGACGTGGTGGAAGGTGCGCTGTGCGAGGTTGGTTCGACCCGGTGTCCCATGGGTGTGACGACCGTTGTGCCGGCTTCATGGGGCACGTCGGTGGAGTCGGCTGTCCTGTCTGGAGCCGTACCTGACGCTTTCTCGCCTTCGCTCAGTTCGGTGATCAACCGTTCGCGCGCCGCGATTTCCTCGTCGATTCGCGCGATCTCATCTCGCATTGGCTGCAGGATGGCCACTTCGGCTCCGGAGTGGTAGGCGCGCCCCAGGCGGCCATAGAGGGCGTCGAGGTCCCGGTTGAGCTGGTACACCTCGAAGCGGAGGCGGGTGGTCTGAGCGACCTCTTCACCACGTGAGCGGGCGCGTTGGGCACCACGTTTCAGCGAATCCAGAATGTTGTCGAACACCGCAAGCCTCCTTGGTGGAGCATGAGCTCCCTTTTATGATTTGTGCGTCCGCTGTGGACGCGGTGACAGTCCGCTTGGCGAAACCTTCAGCCTCGCAGCCGATGGAAAGCGTCGCCGCTCGTCGGCTGGGTCTGCTTGGCTCCGGAAATGGGTACGCGGCCTGCAGCGAAATGGTTTCTGGAGCCGGACAAGTCAAACGGAAAAGAGACGGCGAGCCATCGCCGTCTCTCCGTGCAGAAACGGGGTTCAGTCGGCGGGCAGGCCGGGCAGGTTGAGCGCCGGGACTTCCACATACGGACGCAACGCCTCGTGAAGGGCCACCTTGAGGTCGTCAAGACCGGTATTTTGAGCGGCACTGACAGCCACGCCGCCCAGCCGGTCTCGTTCACGCTCGATCACTTCCCGGTCGGCCGCGTCCGCCTTGTTCAGTGCAACCACGCTGGGGAGTTCCTGAATGCCCAGATCGCGCAGGATACGCTCGACTGCGCCGTGTCGGGTGTCCGCACCGGGAGTGGCGACGTCCACGACGTGCAGCAGGACGTCGGCGTCGCCGATTTCCTCGAGGGTGGAGCGGAAAGCGCGTTGCAAATCGGTGGGTAGATCACGGATGAAGCCCACGGTGTCCGTGAATACCACCGGACCGACACCATCAATGAATCCCTGACGTGAGGTGGGACGCAGCGTGGCGAAGAGCTTGTTTTCGGCCAGTACCTTGCGTGGTTCCTCGGCGGCGTGAGTGAAAGCGTTGAGCAGCGTGCTCTTACCCGCGTTGGTGTACCCGACGATCGAGATGACCGGCACGTCGTTGCGTGCGCGGCTCTTGCGACGCTCTTCGCGCCGCACGGCCACTTCGGTGAGTTGCTTTTCCAGAAAGGCAATGCGGTCGTTGATGCGCCGGCGATCCATCTCCAGCTTGGTTTCGCCCGGTCCGCGTGTCCCGATGGCGCCGCCCGCCGCGCTGCCGCCTGAAGCGCCGATGCGTGACAGGCGCGTGCCCTGACCGAGCAGGCGCGGCTTCATGTAGCGCAGTTGCGCCAGTTCGACTTGCAGGCGCGATTCCACACCCTGTGCGTGCAGGGCGAAGATGTCCAGAATCAGCTGGGTACGGTCGAGCACTTTCAGCCCGGTCGCTTCCTCGATTTCGCGTGCCTGGGCAGGGGAGAGTTCCTGCCCGAAGACCAGCAGGTCCGCATCGAGGTGGTAGGCACGTGAGGTGAGCTCCTCGAGCTTGCCCGCCCCCACCAGCGTTCCAGGTTTGAGGTGTCGCCGGAACACCAGTTCCTTGTAGACCACTTCGGCCCCGGCGGTGTGGGCCAGTTCCGTCAGCTCCTCCAGCCGCTCCTCGGCGTCGAAAGCGCCCGAATCGATCTGCACCAGCAAGGCGCGTTCACGGTCTTTTCGGGCTTCACGCAGACGTCGCGAGCGCGCAATTTCTTCCTCGAGCGCCGAAACCTGCGCGCCCAGATCGAAGTCCTCGACGGTGTAGGCGCTCTGGGGCGGGTACACGCGCCAGTCTTCTTCCTCTCCCGTGGTTCCGGGCGGGGTCAGGTGCGCGAAGTGCACGTTGCCGGGCAGACCGTCTGGGCGCACCTCGATGGCTGCCACCGCGTCGAGCCGATTGAGGAAGAGGGTCGACAGGTCACCCTTGCTGAGCGCGCCGCCCTTGGGGTGGGTGTGCAGCAGGTGAAAGCCCGCCAGGCGCGTTTCGCCCACGCGCACGGGCGGAAGTTCGGTACCTTTGGCGTCGGCCACGCTGACCGAGAGGACACGCCCACGGCGGTCGATCAGTACGCTCACCTCGCGGCGCAACTCGTGCGAGAGCTCGCTGAGGTTGCGCGCCAGTTCCGGTGAGGTAAGCGTGCCGGGCGCCAGGCGGCGGCGGTACAGGTTGGAGAGTTGTTTCAGTTGGCCGCTCTTCAGGCCGCTGGTATTTCCGTGGACTTTCTCGATGGTCGTTCCTCCCGCAAAGAAGCTTTGCGTTCCTGATGAAGCTTGTAACGAAGGGCGGACGGGGAAGTAGTTCCTCCACCTTACTCGCTTCAGTGCCGAAACGCCGTAACTTTGGTGAAGTTTCGCCCAGACAGAACCTGCCATGTCTCCCGCCGGGTTACCGGCCGTAAAAACGACCGGACCAGTTTTACTGGTCCGGTCGTTTTTGGCGGAGAGGGTGGGATTCGAACCCACGGTAGAGTTGCCCCTACAACGGTTTTCGAGACCGTCCCATTCAACCGCTCTGGCACCTCTCCATCTGCTCCGGCTTCGGCGCGAGGTCGTTGACCGGGCGCGAAACAAGAGCTCCAGGTGAAAGCACCCAGGCCAAGCGGCAAGCCAGAATTTAGCACGCGCCCAGGGGCTTGGCAAGAAGGCCTCAGACGACACGAAAGGGTGCAGCGACGATCCGAGTTGAGTCGTGAGCCACCTGCTGCGAAGTGCCGGAACCGGACAACCAAGTCTTCGCGCTACAGTAGCGCTGTGCGCCCGCCTTGCCGGGTGATCGCCCCTGCCTTATGAACGCACCCACCGAAAAGACGGCCGCGCTTTCTCGCAGCGCCCTGCGCAACACCCTGATCGTGATGGCCGGAACCCTCGGCTCGCGGCTCTCGGGCGTGGTGCGCCAGCAGATCATCAACCTCTTCGACGACCGGCTTGTCGATGCCTTCAGTGCGGCATCGCGGGTTCCCAACCTCTTTCGTGAGCTGCTGGCGGAAGGGGCGCTCGTCAACTCCTTCATTCCGGTATACAAGAGCCTCGATGCAGGAGAACGCCGGCAGCTCGCCCGGACGTTCACCGGCGTGCTGATCGCCATCAATTTGCTGGTGGTCGCGCTGGGCATTTTCGCGGCGCCCTGGATCGTGCAGGGGGTGCTGCTGGCGAGCAACTCGAACATCGACGCGGAGCTGGCCATCTACATCACCCGGCTGGTGATGCCCTTTCTGCTGCTGATCAGCCTGTCGAGCATCGCGATGGGGCTGCTGAACGCCGATGAGCACTTTCGTGAATCAAGCTTCGCACCGATCGCCTTCAACATTGCCTCGATCACCATGTTGCTGCTGCTGCCCAAAACGGCCACCTGGCTTGGTATCGGTTGGACGGTCGGCGGGCTGGCGCAGTTCCTGGTTCAGCTGCCCGCACTGCGCCGCTTTGGCCTGCTTCCCACGCCGCGCCTGCGCGTCAATCCGGCACTGCTGCGTGTACTGATACAGATGGCGCCGTTTGCATTGACCACGTCGGCGCGCCAGTTCCTGAACGTCTTCGTGACCCGCTTTCTGTCCAACGCCGCCTTGTTTCCCGCCGGGACGGCTGCCGGCTATATGAACGCGGAAGCGATGTTTACCATGGCCAACGGGCTTTTCGTGGTGTCGCCCGCGCTGGCGCTGTTCCCCCGTTTCGCGCAATTGCGGGCTGAGGGCGATTGGGACGCCTTTCGACGCCTGACCCTCAGCCTGCTGCGCACCGTGACCTTCCTGGCCGCACCCATTGGTGCGTTGCTGGTGGTACTCGCGCCTTACGCGTTGAGTGTGTTCAACCTGCGAAGCGGATTTTCGCCGACCCGCTTTGTGGCGGGCAGTGAGATTCTGGCCGGTTGGGGGCTGGCGCTGCTGCCCTGGGCCATCAACACCGTGCTGCTGCGGACCTTTTATGCGCGTGAGCGCACCCGCGAGGCAGTCACCATTTCTGCGATCTCGTTTTGTCTGGAAGTCGGCTTGTACTCGCTGCTCACTCCCCGGCTGGGCCTGTACGGTTTCGGTGTGTCGACCACCATCATGGGCGTGCTGACGGGCGCGGCGCTGATCACGCTCTATCAGCGCCAGCTGGGTTTTCCGCTGCGCGAGCTGGGCAGGCACCTGCTGCGCGTGATTCCGTTGGCCGCCGTGGCGGGTCTGGTGGCGTGGGCGGTCACGCTGATGCTGCCCGATCCGGGCCGCTTCGTGCCGGGAGTCCTGGGCTTCGCGGTGGCGAGTGCGTGCGGGCTGGCAGCGTACCTCGCGCTGGCCGTACTGCTCAGGATGAACGAGGTTGGTGCCCTGATGCGGCGTCTGAAACGCTGAGCCCGGTCGTTGATTCGGGCTCAGCGCTGCAGGTCGGTCAGGCCGAGCAGGGTATAAGCGGCCAGCAGCATGCGCTCACGGCTGCGGTAGCGGTCGGCGGCCTCGCCCCGACTCGCCAGGGGCACGCTCGATACGCTGGCCTGCAAGCCGATCCCGCGCGCCAGGGCCAGCGCACGCGTCGCGTGCACTTCGTCGGTGACGAGGGTGACCGGGCCTGAAATATAGGTCTGGGAATAGGTGACGTTTTCCAGGGTCGAGCGGCTGCGCGTTTCGGCCAGCAGCCGTTCCTTGGGCACGCCCAGTTTGGCGAGGTAACTCACACCCACCGCGCCTTCACTGAAGCGGTCGCCCTTGCCAACACCCCCGGAGACGATGATACGTGTCACGCCGCCTCTGCGGTAAAGCCGGTTGGCGTGATCAAGCCGACGCTGAAAGGCCGGTGAGGGGTGACCGTTGTACTGAGCAGCTCCCAGCACGAGCAAGGTGGGCGCAGGGCTGGAGACGCTGGCGGCGTGTGCAGCCAGCGGGACGCTGCCGAGTGCCGTCACGACCAGCAGCGGCAGCAGGCCGGGAGCGCTTCCGCCCGAGTGCCGGACCGGGGCACGGCGCACCGTCGGTGTCGGGCTCACCTTGGGAAAGCGGCCTGGAGAACGCATTGCGCCACTTTAGCATGAAGGCTGTCTCAAGGACGGGCGCTACAGCTTTTCGGTTGCCTGCGGTGCATCCGGCAGCACAGCCTGGGTTTACACTGCGCTTGATTCAGCCCTCACTGCCCTACCCCTTCAGGAGGAATCATGAACAGCCAACCATCCAGCACGCCCATTCCCGCCAGTGCCCCCAGCGGCGACAAAGGCATTCAGGCCGGAAAAATCTGGCTCAACGGTCAGCTCGTCGCGCAGGAGGAAGCCCGGGTGTCGGTGCTGTCACACGCGCTGCACTACGGCTCCAGCGTCTTCGAAGGCATCCGTGCCTACCGCACCGGACGTGGCCCGGCCATTTTCCGCCTGGCCGAGCATACCCGGCGTCTGATGGAAAGTGCGCACATCCTGCGCATGCCAGTGCCGTACACCGAAGAGGAGGTCAACGAGGCCATCAAGGCCGTCATCCGCGAGAACGGGTATCAGGAGTGCTATATCCGCCCGCTGGTTTTTCGCGGTGGCGCTTCCCTGGGGGTCAATCCGCTGCCGTGCCCGGTCGAGATGATGGTTGCCGCGTGGCACTGGGGCGCTTACCTGGGCGACGAAGCCCTGCGCAGCGGCGCGAAGCTGGTGACCTCTTCCTGGATTCGCTCGCCGGGCAACGTGCTGCCCACCAAGGCGAAAGCAGGCGGCAACTACGTCAATTCCAGTCTCGCCAAGGCGGACGCGGTCAGTGCCGGTTTCGACGAAGCGATTCTGCTCGACGCGCAGGGGTATGTGGCCGAAGGCAGCGGCGAGAACCTCTTCTTTCTCAAGAACAGCGTGCTTTACGCCATCGCCCACTCGGTGACCTTGGTGGGTATCACGCGCGACAGCATTGTGCACGTCGCCCGGGATCTGGGCTACGAGGTCAAAGCCGTCATGGCCACCCGGGACGAGCTCTACACTGCCGACGAGGTCTTCATGACCGGCACGGCAGCCGAGGTGTCGCCGATTTCCAGCATCGATTTCCGCCCGATCGGCACGGGTCAGGCCGGCGAAGTCACCCTGGAGATTCGGCGCCGCTACCTCGACATCGTAAGTGGCCGCGACCCGAACTACGATCACTGGCTGACCTATGTGAATTAAAAAGAGGCCGGGCGCACTGCCCGGCCTCCCTCCTTACCGTTTCAGCGGTTCATCTGGACCTGGGCGCGCCCTTCCAGGGTCATCTTCAGCTGCACGGTTTCCTCGCCGCGCTGTACGGTCAGCGTGACGGTGTCCCCGACCTTGCGGGCGCGTACCTGGGTCAGCAGGTCGGTAAAGTCACGCACGCTCTTGCCGTCCACGGCCAGAATCACGTCGCCACGCAGCTTGGGATAGTCGTTGGGGCTGCGCGGCTGCTGCAGCGTTTCGATGGGGCGCAGTCCCGCCTTGGCGGCCGGGCTGCCGGGCGTCACTTCGAAAAACACCACGCCGGGCTTGGGCCCCAGGCCGGTGGGCACGAAGGCTTCGTCGCGCAGGTCGGTGCCGCCCCGGATACCGATCACTGGCGCGTCGCGTTTCTCGCCCTTGGTCAGTGCGGCGACCAGGGTGCTTTCCCGTGAGACGGGCACGGCGTACGAGATGATCTGCATGCCACGAGCGCTGCTCCGCGCACCTTGCCCGGACGCGCTCCCGACCTGGATGTAACTCACCACGCCGATGGCCTCGCCCTTCGCGTTGATGATCGGTCCGCCCGAGTCGCCCGGGACCAGTTGCGCATCGAGTTCGAAGGTGCCGCTGGGGAAGTCGGCCCGTCCGGCTTCGACGCTCAGGCGCTGCAGGTTGCCGTATTCGGCCCGCAGGAAGCGTCCGCCACCGTTGCCGATCGCGAGGGCAGCGTCACCGGTCTTGGGCGCTTCGGCGGCCAGCGGCAAAAAGGGCACGTCTTTCTTGACCTCGACCTGCACGACGGCAATGTCGTTGCCGTCATCGTAACCGACGACCTTGACCGGCAGCACCTCACCGGAAAGGGTGCGCGCACGCAAATTCTTGGCCCCGAAGACCACGTGATAGGCGGTCAGCGCCAGACCATCCTTGTTGATGAAGTAGCCGGTGCCAATCCCATCGAGTTCCCCATTGTCATCACGCTGCTCGATGCGAAAGGCGGCCGCGCGGTTCTTTTGGTACACCTCAGCCGGAACTCTGGCCGCCGCGTTCTGGGCCTGGGTGCTGGAGGTGCGGTTGGCGGGAGCAGCAGGAGCGCTTTGCGCGGCGGCCAAAGGTGCGGTGAGCAGCAGGGCCGAGGCGAGCGCGGTCAACACACGCGAGCGGGTTTGTTTCACCTCCCTATGGTGCCCCAAAGCCGTGAACGAAGACTGCGACATAAGGTGAGAAACAGCGGGGCGCCGGGAAGATCACCGTTTCTTGATCGTTGTGCCAGCGTAACAACGCTTCTTGCGGAATTCGGGTTTTGTGCTACGCTCACGCCCAAAGGAAAGACTGCGCCCTTTACCCACTTATGCCAAAGACCCTCGTCATCGTCGAATCGCCCGCGAAAGCCAAAACCATCGGGAAATACCTTGGTAAAGGCTATGTCGTGGAGTCTTCCATTGGGCACATCCGCGATCTGCCGCGCAGCGCCTCCGAAATTCCCGAGCGCTACAAAGGCGAAGCCTGGGCCCGGCTTGGTATCAACGTCGAGGAGGACTTCCGGCCGCTGTATATCGTGGCTCCCGAGAAACGCAGCCAGGTGGCCAAGCTCAAGTCGCTGGTCAAGGACGCCGACCTGGTGGTCCTGGCGACCGACGACGACCGCGAGGGTGAAAGCATCGCCTGGCACCTGCTGCAGGAACTCAAGCCCAAGGTGCCGGTCAAGCGCATGGTGTTTCACGAGATCACCAAGGAAGCCATTGCCAGCGCCATTCAGCATCCGCGCAACATCGACGAGAACCTCGTGGAGGCTCAGGAAGCGCGCCGGGCGCTCGACCGCCTGTACGGTTACGAGGTCAGCCCGGTGCTGTGGAAGAAGGTCGCACCCAAGCTCAGCGCGGGTCGGGTGCAGAGCGTGGCGACCCGCATGCTGGTCGAGCGTGAGCGCGAGCGCATGCGCTTTGTCAGTGGCTCGTGGTGGGACATCGAGGGCCGCTTTCAGGTTGCCGAAGGAGAAGGCTTTCCCGCAACCCTGATCGAGCTCGACGGCAAGAAGCTCGCGCAGGGCAAGGACTTCGACCCGGCCAGCGGGCAGCTCAAAAAGAGTGCCGACGTGTG
The DNA here is from genome assembly GCF_000317835.1 of Deinococcus peraridilitoris DSM 19664. NCBI lineage: Bacteria > Thermotogati > Deinococcota > Deinococci > Deinococcales > Deinococcaceae > Deinococcus > Deinococcus peraridilitoris. The sequence goes on from NC_019793.1 coordinate 3,298,282, forward strand.
GCAGCTGAGCGAACAACAGGCCCGTGAACTGGCCGAATCGCTCGCCGGTCAGCCTTTCCGGGTGCTGTCCGCCGAGGAGAAGCCCTTCACGCAGCGTCCCTACGCGCCCTTCATCACCTCGACGCTGCAGCAGGAGGGGGGGCGCAAGCTGGGCATGAATGCCAGCCGCACCATGCGTGCCGCGCAGAAGCTGTACGAAGGCGGCTACATTACCTATATGCGCACCGACAGCACCACGCTGTCGAAAGAAGCCATGGACGCCGCGCGCAGTCAGGTGCGCGCCATGTATGGGGAGCAGTACCTGCACCCCACGCCGCGCACCTACGAGAAAAAGAGCAAGAACGCCCAGGAAGCCCACGAAGCCATTCGCCCGGCGGGGTCGAGCTTCCGCACGCCCGAAAGTCTGCGCGGCGAAATCAGCGGGGACGAGTGGCGCGTGTACGACCTGATCTGGAAGCGCACCGTCGCTTCTCAGATGGCCGACGCGCGTGGGCGGCGACTGCAGGTGCGCCTGGGTGGTCGCGCTCAGGACGGACGCGACACGGTCTTCGCTGCGTCGGGCAAGGCCATCGACTTTCCCGGCTTCCTGCGCGCCTACGTCGAGGGCAGTGACGACCCCGAGGCTGCCCTGGAAGACCGCGAAGTGCTGTTGCCCGCCCTGAAGAGCGGAGACGGCGTCACGGCGCGTGACCTGAAACCACTGGGGCACGCCACGCAGCCACCCGCGCGCTTCACCGAAGCCTCGCTCGTGCAGGCGCTGGAAGGCGCGGGAATCGGGCGGCCCAGCACCTACGCCAGCATTCTGGGGACCATCCAGGACCGGGGGTACGCCGTGAAGCGCGGACAGGCACTGGTGCCGACCTGGACTGCCTTTGCGACCTCGGCGCTGCTGGAGCACCACTTCGGTCGCCTGGTGGACTACGACTTCACCGCCCGCATGGAAGAAGACCTCGACGACATCGCCGGAGGCCGCCAGAAGCGCGCGCCGTACCTGCGTGGCTTCTACCTGGGAGAGCAGGAGGGCCTGGGCCTCAAGAACCTGGTGGAAACCCGCCTGGAGGCCATCGATCCCCGCGAAATCGCCACCATCGAGGTGCCCAAGCTGGCGGGCAGTGGCATCGAGGTGCGGGTCGGGCGTTACGGTCCCTACCTGACGCGAGGCGAGGCGCGCGCCAACCTGCCCGAGGAGCTCACCCCCGACGAACTCACCGCCGAGAAAGCCGAGGAGCTGCTCGGTCGGCCCAGCGGCGAGCGTCCGCTGGGCAACGACCCCGAGACCGGCCTGCCGGTGATTGCGCGCGCCGGGCGTTTTGGTCCCTACGTGCAGTTGGGCGAGGGCAACACGCCGGTCAAGACCTCGTCACTGCTGCCGGGAGACGACCTGAACACCCTGTCACTGGAGCGCGCGCTGGAGCTGCTGACCTTGCCGCGCTTTGTGGGCACCCTGGAGGGTGAGGAGGTCTGGGCGCACAACGGCCGCTACGGCCCGTATCTGAAGCGTGGCAGCGACAGCCGCAGCCTGAACAACCATGAGGAACTGTTCAGCGTCACGCACGAGCAGGCCGAGCAGCTCTTCGCGCAGCCACGCGTGTTCGGACGGCGTGGCGCGGCAAGCGGGCCGCTGAAACGCTTCGAATTTTCCGACCGCACGACCATTGATCTCAAAAGCGGCCGTTTCGGCCCTTACCTGACCGACGGGACCGTAAACGCCACGCTGCGCAAGGACGAGGGCGGCGAGAACCTCACGCCCGATGAAGCGCGCAGCATCCTCGAAGAGCGCGGCAAGGAACCGAAATCGAAGGCAGGCAAGACGGCCCGGGGCGGCAAGGCCAGTGCGGCCAAGGGCGGCAAGGCGGCCAAGACCACCACGAAAAAGACCGGTACCGCCGAGACGGCCAAGCCTGCACGCAAACCTGCTGCTGGGGCGGCCAAAATTAAGAAGGGCAAGAAGGCTCCTGCCAAAGTCACGCCTTCCTGGGACGCCCTCAGACGGCACGTCGGAGTGCTGAGCGAAACCGAGCGGCGCCTGGTGATTGCCGTGCGCGACGAGGGCCACAAGGTGGACGAGATCGCGCCGGTGCTGGGCCTGGAAGTCAACAAGGCCAAGGGCATGTTGCTGCAGATCGGGCGCAAGCTCAATCAGGCCGCCCGCGCCGGAGCGTAGCGTGACCGTCGCGCGCCCCCCGGCGCTGCACCTCGCGCGGCTGTCCCAGGCCACTCCAGATGAGGCCCTTGATTTGCCCGAAAGTGGCGGCGCCCTGTGCACCCTGCACCTGACGCGCAAACGCAGCGATGAAGCCCAGGGCTGCTGGTACGTCTGCCTCAGCGGGGAACTGCTGATCGACCTTCCGCACGGCAACTTCGTGCATTTGCGCGCCCAGGAGACCTGCCGCGTACCGGAAGGTGTGGCCCGAACCCTGACGCCCGTGCGGGAAGCGACCGTGCTGGTGATCACCCTGCCTTCTTTTTCCTGAGAGCGTCCTCCTGAAGATCATCACCGGGATAATTGCCCGCCGTGGGCGGTGCTAGACTCCCAGCATGAGCCTTCTGGACAAGGCAGCACGGGGTGAGCGGCTTTTGGCGGATGAAATCGCCGCGCTGTACGAACTGCCACTCTCGGACGTGGCCAGCGTGGCGCACAGTCTGCGCCTCACGCGCGCCAACCCCGAGGTAGTCACCTACCTCATCGACCGCAACATCAACTACACCAACATCTGCAACGTCGGCTGCAACTTCTGCGCCTTTTACCGCACCGACCGCCAGAAGGACGCCTACACCCTCGACTACGGACAGATCTCGCACAAAATACGCGAGCTTGAAGCGGTGGGCGGCACACGTATCCTGATGCAGGGGGGCGTGAATCCCAAGCTGCCGCTGGAGTACTACACCGGCCTGCTGCGCCACATCAAGACCCACCATCCCGGTATCCGCATCGAAGCGTTCAGCCCGGAGGAAATCCTGGGCTTCGAGAAGTTCTTCGCTTTGGACGCCTCTCAGGTGCTCGACCTACTTATTGAGGCGGGGCTCGACGGCCTGCCCGGCGCGGGCGGCGAGATCCTGGAAGATGAGGTGCGCGCGAGGGCTGCCCCCGCCCGTATCTCTACCTCGGACTGGTTTCGCATCATCGACATCGCGCAGCGTAAAGGACTCTACACCATCAGCACGATGGTGATCGGTTTTGGGGAGAGCTACGCCCAGCGCGCCGCGCACCTCGTCAAGCTTCGCGATCAGCAGGACAAGGCGCTCGCCAGCCACGGCAACGGCTTTGCCGGTTTTGCGATGTGGTCGCTGCAGACTGCGCACACCCGCCTCGCGGGCAAGGCGCCCGGCGCGAGCGCGTACGAGTACCTGCAGCAGCTGGCCGTGGCGCGTATCGCCCTTGACAACCAGCCCAACATTCAGGCGTCCTGGCCCGCGCAGGGGTTCAAGGTCGCGCAGACCGCCCTGTTTTATGGCGCGTCGGACCTGGGCAGCACCATGCTGGAAGAAAACGTCGTGAGCGCCGCCGGAGGACATGGCCGCCACAGCGCCACAGAGCGTGAACTGGTACGGATTGCTTTTGACGCCGGGTTCACGCCCGCCCAGCGCAACAGCTTTTTTCAGGTCATCCGCTTTCCAGACGTACCGACGATGTTGCAGCCGGTTCGTAGGGAAGAAGTGCCGGTCGTCTGAGCATCAGCGGCCAGAACTGCACCCTGCACCCCGCCGCTCGAATGCCCGGGTCACCCTGACAACTGCTTTGGCACAGGAAGGGGAGTGCGAAGAGCGGTCGTCATGATCGTTCTTCCGGCATGGTCGCGCAGTTCCCAAGTCGCTAGACTGCCCTGATGCCTGTCCTGCCGCCTCACACCCTGTCGGTCGCTCCCATGATGGACTGGACCGACCGTCATGACCGCTTTTTCTTGCGCCTCATCACGCGGCGGGCCCTGTTGTACACGGAAATGGTCACGACCGGCGCCATCCTGCACGGCGACAAGGGAAGGCACCTGGATTACTCGCCCGAGGAGCATCCCCTCGCGCTGCAGCTGGGGGGCAGCGACCCGGCGGCGCTCGCCGAGTGCGCGCGCATCGCACAGGACTGGGGCTACGCGGAAATCAATCTGAACGTCGGCTGCCCCAGTGACCGCGTGCAGTCGGGCATGTTCGGAGCCTGCCTGATGGCCCACCCGGACCTGGTTGCGCGCTGCGTCGAGGCCATGCGTGCGGTGGTGGGCGTTCCGGTGACGGTCAAGCACCGCCTGGGTATTGATGACCTCGACAGTTACGAGCACCTGACGCGCTTCGTGCAGACGGTAAGCGGAGCGGGATGTGAGACGTTCATCGTACATGCCCGCAAGGCCTGGCTGTCCGGACTCTCGCCCAAGGAAAACCGTGAGATCCCCCCGCTGCGTTATGAGGTCGTGCGACAGTTGAAGGTGGACTTTCCGCACCTGACGGTGGTGCTCAACGGCGGGATCAAGTCGCTGGAGGACAGCAAAGCGCACCTGGAGTGGGCAGACGGGGTGATGATCGGTCGTGAAGCATACCAGAATCCCTACATGCTGGCCCTGGCGGACGCGGTACTGTTCGGTGACGACGCGCCGGCCCGCACGCGCCGGGAAGTGGTCGAGGCGCTGCTGCCGTATGTCGAAGTGCAATTGGCCCGCGACGTTTACCTGTCCCGTATCACCCGTCACATTTTAGGGTTGTTTGCGGGCCAGAGCGGTGCCCGTGCCTGGAAGCGGACGCTGAGCGAGCAGGCCTGCCAGCCCGGTGCCGACGCGGGTGTGCTCCGAGCGGCTCTTTCCCAGATTCCCGACAGTGTGCTTGATGCGCGACCTCAGCCGCTGGTTGTGTCAGCAGTCTGAGCGGAGTCTGGAACACCAACATGAACGGTTCTGAAGATTTTTCGCTTACTATGAGAATTATGTGTTCAGGAGCTCAATGCTCCCCCAACGACATCGATTTGTCCAGCGTTTAAGATAGACACATCTTCCTCTTATTACTGTTGACGGTCCCTCGCACGACTTCTCCACGGCGAAACAGTCAGCGATTCCCGAAAGCCTGACGGGCTTTCGGTCGATATGCGCCTTTGACGCTGTGCAAAGCCCATCAGTTCGCGTCTCCGCCCGTTTCTGGAGGTTCGCATGACACAAACACCCGCAGTTCGCTTCAGTTGTGCCTGGGTTCCGGCCACCCTTGACCGTGTTCGCGTCAGCAGCCCGTATGGCACCTTTGAAGTCGATCTGCAACTGGTGCGCCAAGTCCTCGGGCGGCCAGCGCTGCAGGCGTTGTATCTGCAGGGCCGATACAACGTCGAGAAGCCTGAGCTGACCCTGCGCGCCATCCTCGACCAGCTGGGAATCGAGCTCGCGCCGCAAACCATCGCCCCCCGGACGGCCTCGACCTGTGAGGCCCAGAGTGCGTCCGGCCTTCAAGCCCTCGATGACCCAGGCGCACCTCGCGCTTCAGAAACGCATCTAAAAATCCGTCCGGTGCACTGACCCTGGTTCCATCAAGGAAGGCGCCCGTGTGTAAGGCGCCTTCTTTGACATTTGATACGATCTTGCCTTCATTTCGTTCCACTTTGGAAGAACACCAAAATGGAACTCCATTGCGGCCAGCTCGTACTTTTTTCCACTCGCTCCGCTCGGCATTGAGGAGTTTCCAAAGGAACTCCTCAATGCGAAATGGTATGAATCCTCAGCGCGAATGGTCGGAAGTTTCGGGCAGTTCTCCCACCCAGGCGGCCATCAGGTCGATGCAGGCCTGGACGTCGCGCATGTCCACCATTTCGCTCGGGGAGTGCATGTAGCGTTGCGGCACGCTGACCACCCCGCACGGTACCCCGGCGCGTGTCAGTGCGACCTCGTCGGCGTCGGTGCCCGTGCGGCGCGGATTGGCCGACAGGGTGTAGGGGATCTCGTGTCGCCGCGCCGTGTCGATCAATCCCTTCACGATCTTGGGGCTCGTCAGCGCCGAAACGCTGAGATTCGCCCCCGAGCCGAACTCGGCGCGCCCAACCTTTTTTACGTCCACGCCAGGCTGTGCCGTCTCAAAGGTCACATCGACCACCAGGGCCGCTTCCGGATCGAGCTGATAGCTCGCAACACGCGCGCCGAAAGCCCCGATTTCTTCCTGAGCACTGGCGACCGCGATGACCCGACGCGGCACCCCGGCGCCGTGCAACTGCCGCAAAGCCTCCAGCACGACGTATGCGCCGATCCGGTTGTCGAGCGCCTTGCTCACGACCCGCTCGCCCACCGTGAAGACCGGCTGCTCGATCACGCCCACCGTGCCCACCGGAACCCGTCGTCTGACGTCCTCGGCTTCCAGCCCGGTGTCCAGCCATAAATCTTCGAGCTTGCTGCCCTTCTCCCGATCGCTTGCCTCCATCAGGTGAATTGGCTTCTTGCCGATCACTGCCAGCAGATCGCCTTCCTCGGCCAGCAGGCGAACCCGCTGACCGACCAGTACCTGCGCGTCCCAGCCGCCCAGGTTGAGCACCGAGATGAAGCCCTTGTCGTCGACGTGCGAAACCATCAGACCGATCTCGTCGAGGTGGCCCATCAGGATGATGGGTCTGCCCGCATCGGGGTTCAGTTCGGCATAGACGTTGCCGTAGTGGTCGGAATACACCCGGTGCGCGAAAGTCGCGGCTTCCTCCGACCAGACTTTGGCTGCGCGCGCTTCGAATCCACTGGGACCAGCGGCTTCCAGCAGCGGCTGCAAAAAATTGATGTTCACTTGCGGAGTGTACAGGAGAGGTGCAGCTGAAGCATACGCCTGCCCCGGTCCTGTGTCGGATCGCGCCATACTGCCGTACACTCCGCAAAGGACGCTGCTTGCACTTCATGCCGCCCTATCCGTATTCTTGCCCACTTGCTCCGCTCGGAATGATTCCGTACACGTACGGAATCATTCCGAATCAATGTTGCTGGCCGTTCTGATGAGCGTCCGTCGCGCGCTCCGGACGCAGCAACGCCACGAGGCTCACCGCCGCCCACACCGCTTCGAGCAGCAAAAAGCCCCACTGCTCTTCGATGATGGCCACCACCGTAAGCAGGGAACTGCCCACGAAATTCAGTGCGCTGTAAAGGCGGCTGTGTGGACTCAGCCGACGGCTCTGAGACGCCACATACGCTCCCAGAATCTGCAGCGAGCCCAGGACCGAAACAATCTGCCAGATATCCACGCCAACTCCTTAAGTCCTGCTTTTGCGAGCAGGCCTCCCGTGTGCACAAGTAATGGTTGCGTACCCCGTGCATCACGGCGAGGCTCGACGCTACACTCGGCCCATGATCCCTGATATTCGCGTGTCAGTTCGCGTGCACTATGCACCCGGGCACTCCACTCCAGGGCGTCACGTCTTCGTATATCACATCCGGATCGAGAACCACGCTGAAGAAAGCTATCAGCTGATCGAACGCGAGTGGCAGATTTACGACGGCAACGGTCAGGTGACGCAGGTGCAGGGAGAAGGTGTCGTGGGTGAACAGCCGCTGCTGCGACCTGGCGGAGTGTTCGAGTACAACAGCTTCACGAGCCTGTCGACTGCGCCGGGCCACATGGCCGGAACGTATACGTTTCGTGATGCCTGGGGCGAGCGCTTCCGGGTGCCCATTGCGGCCTTCGCGCTCACCCTGCCCGAAGTCCGCACGCTCAACTGAGCCACGAGGCGCTTGAGTCACAAGGCGCTTCAGGCCTGCGGAAGCCGCGCGGCCACGTGTGTTCCGTGGCCCGGGGCGCTCCTGATTTCGTAGTGCCCGCCGCGGGTCTCAATGCGCTCGCGCATCTGCATCAGGCCGAGCCCCCCGGCCGACGACACGCGATCTGAGATCAGGGCCGGATCAAAGCCCACCCCGTCATCGCCCACTTCGAGTGTCACCTGATCCCCACCAGAAATGCGCACCGTAACTTCGCGGGCCCGCGCGTGTTTGGCCACGTTGTTGAGGCTTTCTTGCAAAATTCGGAAGAGCACCGCCTCGTCGCTGGGGGAGACACTCACCTCACCCCGGATGTCGAGGTGGGTGCGCACGTTGTTCTGCTCGCCAAAATCCTTGACATAGCGCCGAACTGTCTCCAGCAAGCCAAAACGCTCCAGGTCGATGGGACGCAACGCAAAGATGCTGCGCCGGACTTCGCGGATCTGCTCGCGCAGGATGGTGCGGGCCAGCTGCACCTCTGCCACGGCGCGCGCCGGGTCCTTGCCGATCTGACGTTCGACCACGTCGAGCTTCAAGGCGCAGAAGGCCAGAGATTGCGCGACCCCGTCGTGAATTTCACGGGCGATGCGGTTGCGCTCCTCTCCGATGGCGAGCTCTTCGCTGTACAGGTAAGCACGGGCGTTGCGCACGGCCAGCGTGGCCTGGCTGGCCATCAGGGCCAGCAGTGGAATGCGCGTGCCCTCGAACCCCTGCCCTTCCTCGCGCCCCAGGGCAATCACGCCAATCAGCCGCTCTTCGGTGTGCATGGGCACTCCCAGCACGCAACGGGTACCCTCAAATACCGTGGCAGCCTCGCGCTCGCCGCCTTCGAGGGGGGTACCGGTGACCGCCGCGCGTTTGACGAAACCGGGCACCCGCCCGCCCCGGCGGGTCTGTCCGTTCACGTCCTGCGCCCACACATGACGCAGCACACCGTCCTCGTCCACCAGGTACACGGCCCGCGCCTGGGCGCTGCTCAGTGAAGCCATGGTCTCGGTCACCCGCTCGAGCAGGCGGCGCATGTTGCGTTCCGCACGAATGGACTGATCGACCTCGTACAGCGTGATGAGGTCCTGTGCCCGCCGACGGGCCGCTTCGACGGCCGTGCCGACCTCCGCAGCCAGTGCGCCCGCGAGGCGGACACGGTCGCCAGGCGGCGCCTGCTCGAAATGAAGGGCCAGTTCACCGACGCGCTCTCCACCGATCGTGACGGGCATCAGCAGCGGGTACAGGTCCGCAGACGGGGCTTCCAGCAGGGTGTTGCCCCGGGCGGCGCGCTCAAGACCTCCGGCGAGACGCAGGCAGGCATGCGTGGCGCCCGTGGCCCGCATGACGCCCTGTGCGGCCACGTCCATCACCTCTTCGAGGTCCGCGGCTTCTGCCAGGGTGCGGATCAGGCTCTGCACGGTGTCGAGCTGGTTGTGCGAGGCGCGCAACTCTCCGTAAAGGTGGCGCAGTTCGCGCTCGGCCTTTTCACGCGCCACAAAGCCTTCCTCGAGCCACATGATCGTGAAGAAGGTGACGAGCGGCCCCACCAGACCATAAAACGCCACGTGCGCCCACTGTTCGGTCCGGCGCTCGCCGATCTGGGACACCAGCAGTTCGTACAGCACCACCGCCAGGACGATCAAGGGTGGCAGTAGGGTTCGGACCAGCCGGACACGCTTGGTGACGTTGCCTTCCGGCGCTGCCGGAAAGCGTGGGGCTTCTCGTGGAACGGTCACCCACCCACTGTAAAGCGCCGCTGCTGAAGGCGCCGTGTCCCTGGTCAGGTTCGGTCGCTGTCTTCGGGTGCGTCCGCCTTTTGCGTCGAAGAGGACCCGGACGGAGCCCGGTTGGCGGCCCACAGCCCTTGTTGCAAGAGCCCCCGCAGAAACTGCACTTCACGCCCGCTGGGCCGGGCGCGGTCGAGCAGCGAGCGCCACTGCCGCATCATCTGCGGTGCGCGCTGTGCGTCGGTGTATCCAACGCGCAGCATGAATTCCTGTAAATGGTCGTACATGCTGTCCATCGCTTCACGCGGAGCCGCTCTGTACTCGATGCTGGGCGTCTCGCCCGCCTGCAGGAATTCGTAGCAGCACACCAGCACCGCCTGCGCCAGATTCAGGCTGGCGTACTCCCCGGTGGGGATGCGCACGCTTGCCTGGCACAGCGCGATGTCTTCGCTCGTCAGTCCTGATTCTTCGGGCCCGAACACCAGCGCTGGTGCGTTCGCGCCCGCCACCAGGGGACGGTGAACGGCCGGTGGGCGTGGAAGCGGCAGATTCTTGCGTTCGCGCGCCGTGGACGCCACCGCCACGTCACGGTCAGCCAGCGCCGAGCGCAAATCCGGGTACAGCCGGGCGCGCTCCAGCAATTCTGCCGCGTGAACGGCCATGCGCCGCGCCTCGTCGCCGAGGTGGTCACAGCGTGGCGCGACAAGGCGCAGGTCGCGTGCGCCCATGTTCAGCATGGCCCGTGCGGCGGACCCGATGTTACCCGGGTTTTTTGGGGAAACCAGAATGACGGCAAGAGAAGTCACGAGGGCATGCTACGGCACCTGGAAAGCGGGACCTTCACACCCGGTCAGCTTGCCCCACCATCGCGGTCGAGTTGCACGACCAGCACCTTGAGGTGCGAGGCCTGCGGATAGTCGTCGCCGGCTCCCAGCCGCGCGGTCACGCGACCTTGGCGGCCTGCGAGGTGCAGTCCGCCACCGACCATACGCTCGAACACCTTTGCTTCCAGCCCGGCGTGGTTGGTACAGGCGAGCAGTTGACCACCGGTCGCCGTCACCCGGCATGCCAGCGCGACAAGCGACGCGTAGTCTTTCTCGGCGCGCCAGATGCCGCTTTTGCCCCGCGCGAAACTGGGCGGGTCGAGCACCACCTGCTCGAAGGTGACGCCGCGCTTCGCGAAACGTGCCAGCCAGTCGAACACGTCTCCGTAGACGAAATCTTCCTCCCGGCAGGGCAAGCTGGAAAGCGCGTAATTCTGCTGTCCCCAGGTCAGCACCTTGCGTGAAGCGTCGAGGTTCTTGACGCGCTGTCCGCCCGCAAGTGACGCCATGACCCCAAAACCGCAGGTGTACGAAAAGGTGTTGAGCAGCGACTCGCGTCCATGCTCCCGCAGCCAGCGGCGCGCGGGCCGCATGTCGGAAAAGAGCCCGATGGACAGGTCGCCGCCCGGACGAATCAGAAACGGCACGCCGTGTTCCAGCGCGACCACTTCAGCGTGCGCTTCGCCCCAGGCCGCTTGCCTGGGGCTCAGGTACTCCCGGTCGATGTTGGCAACGTGACGCGCTTCCGGTGGGCGGCGCTTGAGGTACACGGCCTTCAGGCCGAGCGTTTCGCCGCACAACGTCGCCAGCTCGCGTTCACGTGGTCCGGCAGCTTCACGGTAAAAGCTCAGGACGCCGACCTCTCCGGCGCGTTCCAGGGTGAACTCGCCGTCTGTTTCGCTCAGGTGCGCCAGGCGGTACAGGGTGGTGTTCTCATCATGGAGGTGTTCACGACGTCGGGCAGCGTTCTGCAGACGCTGGGTCAGGGAAGTGGATGCCATAAGGATGATCTCAGTGAGCGATTGCCTTCCAGTTCTCAGGAGGGCACCGTCTCGGCACTGGGTGTGCCAGGGGAGACCTGAACGCTTTTTAGCCCGGTGGCCCAGGCGCGGAATGCTTGCAGGCCGCGCTGGTACATCAGGGGGCGTTTCTCGCGCTTGCCGAGCTTCTTGCGGCCCTCCACTGTCAGGTCGGGCACGAGCGCCCAGTTGGTGTTCATGGGCTGGAAGTTCTTGGCGTTGGCTGAAGCCAGGTAGCGTACCAGCCCGCCCAGCATGCTTTCCTGCGGGGGTGTGAGCGGCTCTTCGCCCCGGGCCAGCCGGGCAGCGTTGGTGCCTGCCAGCCAGCCCGTCGCGGCACTTTCGAGGTAGCCTTCGGTTCCGGCCAGCACGCCCGCCACCAGCAGACGTGGATGCTCGCGCAGCTGCAAGGTGCTGTCGATCAGCTTGGGAGCGTTGAGGTAAGTGTTGCGGTGCATTACGCCGTAGCGCACGATCTCGGCGTTCTGCAGTCCCGGAATGAGCTGCACCACCGTTTTCTGGTCGCCCCATTTCAGACCCGTCTGAAAACCGACCAGACTCCACATGCGGCCTTCGCGGTCTTCCTGTCGCAGCTGCACCACCGCGTACGGCCAGCGTCCCGTGCGTGGATCGTCGAGGCCTTTGGGCGACATCGGACCGAAGCGCGGTGTGTTGAAGCCTCGGCGCGCGATTTCCTCAATCGGCATGCAGCCGTCGAAGAACTCCAGCTTCTCCCAGTCGTGAGGCGTATGGCTGCGCGCGAGCTCTATCGCGGCGTAGAAGCGCTCGTACTCCTCCTTGTTCATCGGGCAGTTGATGTAATCGGCGCTCTGATCGTAGCGGCCTGCGCGAAAGGCCAGATCCATGTCGATCGAGTCAAAGGCGACCACGGGCGCGGCCGCGTCATAAAAACTCAGGTGCTCCCCACCCGTCACGGGCGCAAGTGCCCGCGCAAGGGCGTCCGAGGTGAGCGGGCCCGTGGCGATCACGGTGATGCCTTCGGGAAGTTCCGTGAGTTCTTCCTGGCGGACTGTGATGCCGGGATGCTCGCGTACCATGCGGGTTACCTGCGCGCTGAAGCTGTCACGCTCGACGGCGAGTGCGCCCCCGGCGGGCAAGCGGGCCTGATGGGCGGCCTGCATGACGACACTGCCGACGCTGAGCATTTCGGCCTGCAGCAGCCCTTTGGCGTTGGTATCGGCTTCTCCACCCAGCGAATTGCTGCACACCAGCTCGGCAAAGTTGGCGCTGCGGTGAGCGGGCGTCATCTTCTGCGGACGCATCTCATACAAAATGACCTGCACGCCGGCGTTCGCGGCGGCCAGCGCTGCCTCCGAACCGCTGAGGCCCGCACCGACGACCGTCACAGTGTTATGGCCAGGCTGGTGGCCCGGGTTGCTTGGCGACTTCATCCGGGCCAGTGTAGCGAAGGGGAAAGCCCGGCGGCGGGCGCCGCGCACCTTTGCGCCCCTCGGTCTCATGTGCCAACGGCATGGTACGCGTTCACGCCCTTTTGTCGGGCCGTCCACCTCACCCGTTTAAAACAGGGGTGGAGGTGGAAGCATGGACCCGAACACCAGACGCTCGATTCAGCACCACATGGGCATTCGTGACATCAACGGCCAGGAACTCGGCCGCGTGGATCACGTCGAGGGTGATTACGTGAAAATCACCAAGGACACGGACGGCAATCATCACTGGATTCCCGACGACCTGATCATGCGCGTCGATCAGTATGTCCACCTGAACCTGGCAGGTGAAGAGGTGATGCGGCAATGGCACGCCGACGACCCGAACAAAGGGGTCAGCAATGACCTGCAGGAACGGCACAATCGGAGCGACGTGCAGGGCGAACGCCTCCACAAGACCCACGAGCAGCGCAACGATCAGCAGTAAGGCTCAGCAATAACCCTGATCGCCGGAAAGAAGCGGGTAATCCCGCTTCTTTCCTTCATTCTTGAAGATGGCTGCAAGAACTTCCAACCTGTCTTCAGCAGCGCGCGCGCAGCATGACGGCATGGATTGGGAACAGCTGCGGCGCAGCAGAAATGTGGTGGACCGGCGTGGTGGGGGCGTCGGTGGCGGACTCGCCGTCGGTGGCGGTGGACTGATCTTTGCGTTGCTGGCCAGCCTGCTTTTCGGCGGCAGCCCGCTGGATTATCTGGGTGCGGGCAGCAGCTCCGGAACGCAGGGACAGGTGCAGCAGACGCCCGCGAACGACCGTAACGCCGATTTCGTGAGCGCCATCCTGGGTGATACCGAGGACACCTGGGCTGCCATCTTTCAGAAAGCCGGACGGCAGTACAATCCACCGCGTCTGGTGCTGTTCGACGGAACCGTCAACTCTGGATGCGGCTCAGCGAGTTCTGCGACCGGCCCGTTCTACTGCCTGCTGGACCGCCAGGTCTACATGGACCTCAGTTTCTTTCGTACGCTCGAAACACGGTTGGGCGCTTCTGGAGACTTCGCACGGGCCTACGTGATCGCCCACGAGATCGGTCACCACATCCAGAACGAGCTGGGCATCCTGCCGCGTGTGCAAGAGCAGCAGCAACGCCTCAGTCGTGCGCAGTCCAACGCCCTGTCGGTGCGCACCGAGCTGATGGCCGACTGTCTGGCGGGCGTGTGGGGCCACTACACCGCGCAGCGCGGCATCATTGACGGCGCTGACGTGCGCTCCGCCATGACTGCCGCCGAAGCGATCGGCGACGACCGCCTGCAACAGCAATCGCAGGGTCGTGTGGTCCCCGACTCCTTCACGCACGGCTCCAGCGCGCAGCGGGTCGCCTGGTTCCAGCGTGGTCTGCAAAGTGGCAACATCGACGACTGCGACGCCTTCAGCGTTCAGCGGCCCTGAGGGCAGCCAGTGATTGACCGGCGAATTGGCAGGGGAGATTGAGACCGCCCGCCTCAGCGCCCCATGGCATGATATTCGTCGTTGGGCAACAGGCCGGTTGCATTGGCCAGGCGGTTGGTGAAGTTGAACATCGCAGCGGTCTGTGCAGCGTCGAAGATGCCCTCGTCGGAAAGCCCGGCAGTGCGCAGTGCCTCGACGTGTGCTTGTCCCAGCTGGTGAGAGCGCAGGGTCAGGTCGAGCGCGAAGGACAGCAACGCCCGTTCGAGTGGGGTGAAGCGCTCATCGTGCAGGGCGTGGTCAGGATTGCTTTGCAGAACGTGGGCCAGCAGGGGATCGCGTCCTTCGCGCTGCAGTTCGAGGCGCAGAAAGGCCGGGTGGGTGGTGGAACAGTAGACGCAGCGGTTCACGCTCGACACGGCCACCGCGATCATCTCGCGCTGTGTGCGGGTCAGGCTTGACTCGCCCTGCATGATCAGGTCGTAGTAGGCCCGCCACTTCACCAGATGGTCAGGGCGCACGGCCCAGGCTCGCAGCACGTTGGGCACAAAGGAAAACTTATCTTCTGCGGCGCTCATCAGCTCACGCGCCTCCTGCGGCAGATCCTCGCGTCGGGGCAGCCTCAAACGAGAAATTTCGGGGTTCATGTTTCCACTATGCAGCGATGCGGGCCGCTTCAGCCTGGGCCGCTTCGTTTTGCGTGCCGTGGACCAAGTTGAGAGTGGTCAGACACCGGGCCCCTCGCCGGCGTGACAAACGTCTCTTTATCATCCTTTCACGAGACCTAAATGCAAGACTAATCAAATGTTTCCTCGCATGGCGTTGCTGGCTGCTGCCCTGTGGTCCGGTCTGAGCCTGGCGCAAACGGCGGCCCCTGAGCCTTCCGGTATTCCGGATTTCACCGAATCCATTCTTTCCTCTCCGCTTGACCAGTTGCCCAGGCCCGGTGAAACGGGTCAGCCGCTCGCGACTCCTGCTGTGCCCGTGACCGGCGTCAGAACCAGCCCCAAACTCGCCCCGCTGCCGACCTATGTCGTCCGGCGCGGCGACACGCTTTACCGTATCGCCAAGGAATTTGGCACCAGCGTAGAGAGCTTGATGGCGCTGAACCGCCTGGAGAGCGTTACGGTCGACGTAGGCCGGCAACTGAAGCTTCCCGGTGGTTCTCCGCTGCCCGCTGCCCGAAACCCCACCACCAGAGCGGCGGTCGCAGGACCGAGCGCCTGGAATGCCAAGCCACCCGCCGTGACCAGCAGCGGCTTCAGTTCCCGTGGTCAGCCAGTGGTGCGTGCTGCCAGCATGGGCGCAGCCTCACAGGCGTATTTGGGTGGCCTGACCTACGCCCGGCAGACCTACAACAACTGCGGTCCCGCCGCCGTGAGCAGCGTCCTCGGTTACTACGGTTTCCGGGTCAGTCAGGAGGAATTGCGCCCCGTGCTGCGCCCCAAAGGCGGCTACATGTCGGCCAGCGTCATCGATCCCCTGATGCGCCGCTATGGACTCAAAGCCACGGTGTACAAAAGCGGCAACCTTGGCGCGGTCAAACGGCTCGTGAGCCAGGGCATTCCGGTGATTGTGCTGCAATGGCTCGACCGGCCCGGCGGCATTCCACACTTTCGCGTCGTGCGGGGCTTTGACGACTCCACCAGCCTCGTGTGGGTCGCCGACACCATGATCGCCGAAGCCGCCTACGTCTCCTACCGGGATTTCGAGATTCTGTGGAATACCCAGGGACGCCTGATGATTCCCGTCTACCCACCCACCCACGAAGCGCAGGTCAGAAGCCTCGTCGGTCTGTAACCGCACCAGAGGGCGCCGTGTCGGGGCATCCAAAGCACGGCGCGGCCGGTGACGCTTAGACTTCCTTATTTTCCTGCCCGTCAGGGAACCCCTGCCGACATGCGGCGTATACAGTTGAAGTATGTTTCCCCTGGTCAAGCAGATTCTGGAAAACTTCCGCTTTGATATCGATCCACAAAAAAGCCGCGCTGAAAATGTCGAGGACGTCATCAAAAGTGCCGCACTGCTCTCGGGCGCGGTGGCCGTCGAGCCCATTCCGTTTGCCGACATGCTGCTGATCACGCCCGTGCAGGCCAAGATGGTCCTGCACATCGGCAAGATCTATGGCTACGAACTCGACGCCACCCGCTCCAGCGAGATTCTCAAGGAGCTTGGAGCCACCGTGGCTTACGGCTATATGGCCCGTCAGGTCATGCGCGGTGTCATCAAGACGGTCGCACCCATTCTGGGAGGCGTGGTGACGGCCCCCCTGGTGTACGGTTGGACCTTCGCGCTGGGACGCCTTGCCGAGCGCTATTTCCAGAGCAAGATCGAGGGCAGGCCGTTCGTCAATGCCGAACGCAGACAGGTGGCCCAGCAGACCCTGCAGCAGGTGGAAAAACCGACCCTGGAAGCCCTCGGTCAGTTCGCCAAAGAGCTGCGTCAACGGGCCGAAAGCCGCGAGGACGGACCCAAATCGTCCTGAAGGGCCAAACGGCTGTTCTTGCCGCGGAGCCTGATCCCGATTATCTTGAAGGAGCGTTGATCCGCAGGAGTACCGGACAAAGTGCCGAGAGCGAGCTTGGGATGGTGGAAGCCAGGCAGGTAACGGTCCGGGAAGGGCAGCGGGGAGCACCAAACGGCAACAAAGGGCCCTGAAATTCAGGGAACTGGGGTGGAACCGCGGGCACACGCTCGTCCCCAGGTGGTCTCTAGGATCACCTGGGGTTTTCCTTTGGTGATCATGACAAGGAGGTTCTATGCCCGCACAAACGATGGAAGAACTCGTCAGTCTCTGCAAGCGCCGCGGCTTTATTTTCCAGGGAAGCGAAATCTACGGCGGCCTGCAGGGCTTCTACGACTACGGCCCTCTGGGCGTCGAACTCAAGAACAACCTCAAGGCCTCCTGGTGGCGCACCAACGTCTACGAGCGTGACGACATGGAGGGCCTGGACGCCAGCATCATCATGCACCGCCTCGTACTGCGGCACAGCGGTCACGAAGCGACCTTCAGCGATCCGATGGTCGACAACCGCGCCAGCAAGAAGCGCTACCGCCTCGATCACCTGCTCAAGGATCAGCAGGAGAACGTCGTCAGCGCTGTAGCGCAGGCCATGGGCTTCGGGAACGCCGAAAACTTCGCGGCCCTGGTCGCCGCCCTCGTGAAAAACCCCGAGCAGGCCGAGCAGGCCCTCAATGCGGCCGCCGTGCGCGATCCCTTCAGCGGTGAGGCCGGGGGCTGGACCGCCCCGCGCCCCTTCAACATGATGTTCAAGACGACCATCGGCCCCGTGGCCGACGAGGACAGCTACGGCTACCTGCGCCCCGAAACCGCCCAGGGCATTTTCACCAACTTCAAGAACGTCGTGGACAGCACCTCGCGCCGCCTGCCGTTTGGCATCGCGCAGATCGGCAAGGCCTTTCGCAACGAGATCACCCCGCGCAACTTCATCTTCCGGGTGCGTGAACTCGAACAGATGGAAATCGAGTTCTTCTGCACGCCCGGCACCGATGAGGACTGGCACGAGCACTGGCTGCAGGCCCGCCTCGCCTGGTGGGAAGCCCAGGGCGTGCCCCGCAGCAAGATCCAGATTCTGGACGTGCCCAGAGAAGACCTCGCGCACTACTCCAAGCGCACCTACGACCTGATGTACGACTACCCCACGCTTGGCTACGAGGAAATCGAGGGCATTGCCAACCGCACCGACTTCGATCTTGGCAGCCACACCCGCGCGCAGTCCGACTACAACCTCAGCGCGACCGTGCTGCCCAACGAGGACAGCGTGGCGAAACTGGTCATTCCGCACCCGGAAACCCAGAAACCGGTGGTGCCCTTTGTGATCGAGCCCTCCGCCGGGGTCGACCGCGCCATGCTGGCGGTCCTGTCCGAGGCCTATACCAAAGAAACGCTGGAAAACGGCAACGAGCGCATTGTCCTGAAGCTGCGCCCGCACCTCGCGCCCATCAAGGTCGCCGTCATCCCGCTCGCGCGGAACCGGCCTGAGATCGTCGAAAAGGCCAAGGCGGTCAAGGCGCAGCTCCAGGCGCTCGGTCTCGGGCGCATTCTCTTCGAGGACAGTGGCAACATCGGCAAGGCCTACCGCCGCCATGACGAGGTCGGCACGCCCTACTGCGTGACCATCGACTTCGACACCATCGGCAAGGGAGAAGACGCCAGCCTGACGGACACTGTGACCGTGCGGGACCGGGACAGCATGGAGCAGCAGCGGGTCAAGATTGGGGAATTGTCAGCGTTTGTGGCCGCCCGGTTGAAAGGGGAGGTGGGGGAGCTGGTGTCGGTGGGGTAAGGGAGAAATTGTTGGTTGGAGGCCTCTTGCGTTGGGGAGGGGCCTTTTTTGGCTTGTGGGGTGATTTATTTTAGTTTTCTCGCTTTAGCCCCACCCCCCAGCCCCTCCCCAGAGGGGGCACGTCGTTGTGCACCGGGGCGGCCCGGTGCTTCGGGATATGGCCATTGTCCTGTCCTTGTTCCTGTAAGGAGGGGGAGCAAAGCGCTGCGCTCGGCAGGTTCCGTTGGAGCGCCGAGCTCTTTGGTGTTTCGCAAGTGGGTGGTGCCGCCGGGAAGTGGGCAGACACGCTCCTGCCTCGTGGGGTTGGAGGTCGGGACGGTACGGGGCAAGGTGGGGTGCGCCTAGAGCGTGTTGGCCAAGGTGCCAATGTTCAAGCTTTGACTTGACTACAGTACGCTTGACCAAGATCAATTCATGAGCAACTCGACCTCGCCCCTCAACGACGCAGTAATACGCCTTCGTGACTTAGTTCGGCACTACCACCTCGCCGAATATGCCGGCCCTGCCAGCCCTGAGCAACTCCTGCACTTGCAACGCCGCTTCTTACTTCCTGAACCGTGGATTGACTTCTACCGGGCCTTGTCACCGCGTCGCCTCAGCATCAACACACGAGGGAATGAACAAGCGCTACTCGGCCCCGATGAGCTCAACGATGGACAGGAAGGCTATGACACGCCGGACTGGCCGAACACCTGGATCGTTGTGGGTGGCGAAGGCGAATACCCCCTGATCGTCGATGTGGCGTCAAATGCTGGCGGTGTACTGTATGGCTCCCTTACTGTCGTGGAACCCCGAAAGAAGCGCACGCCGTTGATGTGGACTGCTCAGCCACTCAGTGAGAACTTGACAGGCTTCGTCGCTGGCTTGAGTACCTACATTCAGCACTTCTACGCCGCCGAAGGCCCACATCGGCTTGTTCATCGTGACGTTCGACGCCACCAATTTGCTCAAATTCTGCACAGTTGGGAAGCACAGCCTGAACTCCTTCCCTACTTGTCAGCTTGGCAAGCGTGGCTTGGCGTCACATTCGACGAGTGACAGCACCATAGGGAGGCCGCTTCACAACCATTCGAGGATGCACGCGAGCGCCACCATACCCTCGAAACACCACCCCCGCTTCTCGTAGCGCGTGGCAACACGCCGCCACCGTTTCAACCGCCCAACCAGCCGTTCAACGAGGTTCCGTTCGCGATACGTCTCTCGGTCGAAGTGCGTGCTCTTTCCTTGATTACGCCGGCGGGGCACCACGGCAAGTACACCGCGACGACGAAGGTCACGGCGAATGCTGTCGTAGCTATACCCCTTATCCCCGACGAGCTTATCCGGTCTGGTTCTTGGACGCCCACGGCCGGGACGACGTACTGCCCCAAGTTGCATGAGCGGCGCGAAGAAAGCAGCTTCGTGCCGCTCGCCACCACTCAGCAGGAACGCGAAGGGCTTTCCGCTCCCTTCGGCGCGCAGGTGAATCTTGGTGCTGAACCCGCCCCGGGAGCGTCCCAGCGCTTCCTGTTGCTGACCACCGCGGGCTCCGGCGGCGTGTTGATGCGCGCGAATGACGGTACCGTCCACGAAGTGCTTGGACCAGTCGAGTTGCCCGGCATGATCAGCGAGTTCGAGCAGGCGCGCGAAGACATAAGTCCAGATGCCTTGAGCAGTCCAGCGGCGGAATCGGCTGTACACCGTGGTCCGCTTTCCAAAGCGCTCGGGTACGTCGCGCCAGGGCGCACCTGTACGGAGGACCCAGAGGATGCCACTGACGATGGCTCGGTGGTCGTGGTAGGGACGGCCATTGCCACGTTTGGCGGGCAGTAGTGGGGCAAGGCGTACCCATTGTTCATCAGTAATTTCGCGACGGCACAGGGAGAAAGGATACTAGCTCTTCGTGAGCTACTACCCTTGGCCGACACGACCTAGAGCCAGGGCATCTTGAACAAGGAGAGCCCACGAAGGTTAACGTGTGATGGACCTTCAGTGTGCTCCGGCCACGCCCGGCGCACACCAACTCCCCGGACCACCTTCAACGCCTGCTCTGGTGTGGACGCCCAGGTGGGCCGTTGCCGAAAGGTGGCGCAACATCGCCTTGTGGCGCGCTCCACCTGAACCTGCCGAGCGCAGCGCTTCGCTCCCCCTCCTTACAGGAACAAGGACAGGACAATGGCCATATCCCGAAGCACCGGGCCGCCCCGGTGCACAACGACGTGCCCCCTCTGGGGAGGGGCTGGGGGTGGGGCTAAAGCAAGAAAACTAAAAAACACCCCACAAATTCCCCTTCAAAGCCGCCGCTCCAGATTCACCCAAGCCGGCTCCTTCATAAACCCCATCGCCTCATTGATCGACAACATCGGCCGATTCACACTGTGATTGCTGGTCCTCACAAACTGAAATCCCTGCGACCGTGCGTACTCCGCCGCCACCAGCTTCAGGGTCTGCGCAATCCCTTTGCGCCGCCACGCCCGCCTGACACCCGTCAGACCCGTTTGCAGGGTGCCGGGCCGGTTGGAGGGGAACAGTTCCGAGGTCCCGACCAACTGCTCGCCGTCCAGGGCCATAAAGTAGGCCTCGGAAACGAGCTTGGGGCTCTGCGCGACACGCTTTTGCCATGTCTCGAACGGCCAGGGATGAAATTCGCTCGCAGAGGGAACGTCACCGAGCAACTCGATTATCAGTGCGTACCAGCGGCGCTGAAACGCCTCCTCCTGGTAGGGCAGCTCTGCCAGTGGCCGCACCTGGATGCCTTGTTGCGCACTCTTCAGTTGAAAGGCCGCAAAGGGCGCCGGGTCAAATTCGCGGACGTCGAGGGTGGAGCCCCACATGCGGTCGAGTTCAACGAAGCCGCGTGCCTGCAAAAAGGGCAGTTCCCACCAGTCCTCGCGCGCACCCGCTACCAGGATACGGGCGCCCAGAGCCTGGGCTTCACGCACGGCAAAGTCGTACAGCTGCCCGGCGGCGCTTTGCGCCTGTGGGTGCAGGTGCAGGTTAAGCATGCTGGCGCCGGGCTGTGGGTTGTAGCGGGGTGTGCCGATCACGGCCGAGCCGACGACCTGCCCGCCGCGATCGAGCAAAAAGCGCGCGAAGGTTTCGTGAGGCTCGCGCCCGGCATCGAACAGTTTCACGTCCTCGACGGTCTGTGGGTCCTCGGGGTGGGCGGCATTGAGCATGCTCACGTACGCCTCGTAGTCCTGTGCGGTGAAAGGCCGGATGCGTTCTGTGGTTGCGGTCATGTTCACCTCGACGGCCTGCTGATCCGGGCCGTGCTTCAGTGTGCGTGAGGAGCAGGGGGGCCGCAATGCGCCAGAAGGCGGAGGATGCAGCGGAGTTGAACCGAAGTCACGGCCCTCCACGAGGCGGCGCGGTTCGTGGGGCAGCCGTGTTCGCCCTGAGGCTGCTGACCTGCCTGAAGTTGTTATACTGCCTCCATGACCGCTATCGCCTGTTGCTGTTCCTAGCGGAGGCCAGCGCCGAATGTGCCGCCGCGTAAGTCTTGTGCTTGCGCGGCGCACTTTTTGTTCCGTCCGGTTTTGAACCCGTTGTTGAACTTTTTTCAGGAGGCTTATGAACATTTTCCTGTACGACACCCAGCAGCGCCGCAAGGTCAAATTCGAGCCGTCCACACCTGGGCGGGTGGGCATGTACGTGTGCGGACCGACCGTGTACAGCGACGCTCACCTGGGGCACGCCAAGGCGCAGGTGTCCTTTGACGTGATCCGGCGCTTTTTCGAGTATTCGGGCCTGCGGGTGCGCTTTGTCTCGAACATCACCGACGTGGGGCACCTCGTGGACGACGCCGACGAGGGCGAGGACAAGATCGCCCGCCGCGCCTCGCTCGAAAAGCTCGAACCGATGGAGATCGCCGACAAGTACTTCTGGTCGTACATGGACGACATGCAGCAGCTCAACGTTCTGCGCCCGACCATCAGTCCGCGCGCGACCGGGCACATTCCCGAGCAGATCAAGCTGATCGAGGAATTGATCGCGTTGGGTCACGCCTACGAGTCAGACGGCAGCGTGTATTTCGACGTCAAAAGCTGGCCGCGCTACGGGGAACTGTCCAACCGCAAAATCGACGAGCTCGAGGTGGGCACCCGTGAGGCCGTGCGCGAGGAAAAGCGTGACCCACGTGATTTTGCCTTGTGGAAAAAGGCCGAGAGCGGTCACCTGATGCGCTGGGAATCACCCTGGGGCGTCGGGTTTCCAGGCTGGCACATCGAGTGCAGCGCCATGAGCCTCAAGTACCTGGGCGAGGGTTTTGACATTCACGGGGGCGGTCTGGACCTGCAGTTTCCGCACCACGAAGCCGAAATTGCGCAGTCCGAGGCGGCCGGGCACGCTTTTGCGCGTTACTGGATGCACAACAACCTGGTGACCGTGGCGGGCGGCGAGAAGATGAGCAAGTCCAAGGGCAACTTCCGCACCCTCAAAGAACTGTGCCGGGAGTGGGACCCGATGGTGCTGCGCTTTTTGCTGGTCTCGAGCCATTACCGCAGCGTGACCGAGTTCGGCGAGGAACCGCTGCGGGCGGCAACCGCCGGATACGCGCGGCTGCGTGAAGCCTTCCGGGAAGTCGAGCGCCGTCTGGAGCACGCGCCCGAACACGGCGCGCCAGAGCTTCCCGGCAAGATCGAGGCGCACACCCGCGAATTCGAGAACGCCATGCGCGACGATTTCAATACGCCCGAGGCCGTGGCGGCCCTTTTCAACCTGACCCGCGACGTCAATGCAGCGCTGGCCGGACCCGTGAGCAGGGCAGCGCTGGAGCAGGCCCGTGACGCCTATGCCCGCCTGGGAGGCGAAGTGCTGGGCCTGTTCGTGGAAAGCGCGGTGACGCATCACGGAGAAGGCGAGTTGCTGGACACCCTGATGGACCTGGTGCTGGAAGCGCGGCAGCACTACCGGCTCAACAAGCAGTTTTCCCAGGCCGACGAGCTGCGTGCCAAATTGACCGAGGCGGGCGTCACGCTGGAGGACACGCCCAGCGGCACACGCTGGAAGCGGTAAACCCGGAAGCGATCAACACTTTCTTGGCTTTGCTGCGCGGTTGACAATCACCGCGTAGCAACTTTGCTCAAGTGGCCCATCATGGGTGAACGCAACACACGACAAAATCAGCTGGAAAAACTGTGGCCGGCCCTTCAGAAGGGTGACGCCCGCGCTGTTCACGAAGTGCGCAAGCTGACCCGCAAGGTTGGAGCAGATCTGCGCGCTGCGGGTGCCTCCGGCAAGGTCAAGCGGTCGTGGCGTGACCTGAGGCGCGCCATCGCTCCCGTGCGCGATCACGACGCCGTGCAGGCCCATCTGCGCGATGGCCTGCAGGAACTCGGTGCCGACGACGCGTACCTGCAGCGTTTCGACGAGTCCTGGGCTGCCCGGCGGCAGGTGCTGTGGAGCAAGGTGAATTTGCCCGATCCGCCCGTTGTTCCCAGCCGTCCCAAGGACTTCAAGGCCCGCCTGCGTGAGCGGGCCCGCAAGGACTGGAAGGCCCTGGTGAGCGAGTCGCAGGAGGTGCTGGAGAGCGAAGATGCCGAGGCCTGGCATGCCTGGCGCAAACACCTCAAGGCCTACCGTCATACGCTTGACCTGCTGGGCGAAGCGCCTGCCGGGCTCGAAGAGGTCTTGCAGGCGCTCGGACGCCTGCAGGACGCCCAGGTGACGCGTGAGGTGCTGGAGGCGCAGGACGCCGTGCCGGAGTACCGGGAGGCACTGCTGACTCGCGAGGAGCGGGCCGCTGCCGAGAGCCGCATCCTGGCGCGCGAGCAATGGATGACCTTGCTCGGCAGGTCGTGAGGCTCGCTGCATTGAGCTTCTCTTAAGAGGAAATCCAATCAGGGCAGTCCCGCATAGCCCATGCTGAGTCACGCCTTCTTTCACGCTTTTGGGGGATCAGCATGAGCGAAACCAAGCAGCTTCATCGTCGTCAGGTGCTTTCCGGAGCAGGTATTGTGGGATTGGGAGCGGTGCTCGCTTCCTGTGCGCCTGCTACGGCCCAGCAGCCGGCGGCCACCTCGGAGTATTCGGCCAACATGATGCCCGGCAATGTGTTGCCGACTCCACCGACCAATACCAACGCCATTTCGGTGGCGACGGCCACGCTGCAGGGCAACCGCCTGCGGGTCCGCGGCTCGTATGCGGGCCTGAGCGGTCCACTACGCAACTACGCCACCGACCCTGTCGATCCGCCCAATCCCCGCATCACCTCGGCGGTGCACATTCACCAGATGGCTGCCGACCCGGCAGCCATGCCCAACGGCCCATTTCTGTTCGCCATGACCGTCATGATGACGAACGCCAACAGCGGAACCTTCACGGGAGACGTGACCCTCACGGACGCGCAGCGTGCGGCACTTATGGCAGGCAACTTCTACATGGACATCCACACGACCACGAACCGCGCAGGCGAAGTGCGCGGTCCGCTGACGGTGATTCAGGGCAGCTGAGGCGACCGCAGCCTGAAACACCGTCGTTTCCTTCAACGTGACTCGAGGCAGGCGATTTGCCTGCCTCTCCCTTTTGGGGAGGCAACCTTCAGCTGCCGGGTGTGGCGCCTGGCAAGTAAGCGACGCGCACGCTCATGTACGCCACGCCCAGCAGAAAGAAGGTCAGCAAGGGCATAAAGCGCAGGCCAATGGCGGGCTTGACGACCTTGCCGGCGATGAGCAGTTCCATCAGAAACAGGCTGAGCACGAAGAAGCCGGCGTACATGTAGTGTTCGGCGTGCCGGACCGGATCGACCGGATAACCGAACGCCGTGACGTTCGAGCCGGGGCTGGCAGGAACCGAGCTCGGAACACGCAGGCCCATCAGCGCGAGGCCGATGCCTGCCAGGGTATTGACCGCTCCAGCAAGCCAGGTGACGCGCAACGCCCTGACAAAGCCAGCAGGTACCACCGTGCGGCGCAGGAACACCATGCTCCACAGAAACAGCACCATCGTCAGCAGGACCAGATGATGCCCGATGATGGGGAGCGGCAGGGCGAAGCGGTGAACTTCTCGCAGAAACTCCATGCGCTTACCGTACCGTACCGCTGGGGTGAGACGCGAAAGGGGCGGGCAGAGACCGGGGAAGCGCTGTTCTGCCCAGCCACTAGCCTTTCGGTTTCATATGTTATAGGCATAATTTTCTTGATTATTTTCAACCAATCCTGATATAATGAGGAACGCATACGGGCGCTCAGCGCTCGTTTCTGCTGAAGCGTCAAGTGATGACGCATCCAAGGCCCACGCCTCCCTTGCCTTTCATAGGGCCGGGCCGGGGCGTGCCGTGAATCAAGGAGGGCCATGAAAGAGCACGAATACAACGCATCCAGCATCACCGTTCTCAAAGGTCTCGAAGCGGTCCGTAAACGCCCCGGCATGTACGTGCAGGGCGGCACCGGCATCGACGGTTACCACCAGCTGATGACCGAGATCATCGACAACGCCATCGACGAAGGCCTGGCTGGCTACGCGAACGAAGTCACCGTGACTTTCCACGCCGACGCTTCGGTCACCGTGACCGACAACGGACGCGGGATTCCCGTCGACATGATGAAAAGCGAAGGCCGCTCGGCCATCGAAGTCATCTTCACAGAACTGCACGCCGGCGGCAAGTTCGGCCAGGGTGCCTACAAAGTCTCGGGCGGTCTGCACGGCGTCGGTTCGAGCGTCGTCAACGCCCTCAGCAAGTACCTCGACGTGACCGTCAACAAGGGCGGCAAGCTTCACAACATCCGCTTCGAGGGCGGTCCCGTGACCGTGCCGCTGCGTGTCCTGGGCCCTACGCCCGCGGACGTCAAGTGGAGCACCAAGGTTTCCTTCCTGCCCGACAACACGGTCTTCAGCGAATTCGAAAACCAGTTCGACTACGACCGCATCCGCCGGCGCATGAAAGAGCTCGCTTACCTGACCGGGCTGCGGATCGTCATCACCGATGAGCGCACCGAACTGCACGGCGGTGAAATCAAGCAGGAAACCTTTCACGAGGCGGGCGGCATCGCGACCTTCGCGCGTCACCTGGTCATCGACGACAGCAAGCTGCTCTATCCGGAACCCATTGTCCTCAAGGGGACACACAGCGAGGTCGAGGTCGAGGTGGCCTTCATTCACTCGACCGCCTACGACGACAGCATCCTGTCCTACGCCAACATGATCCGCACGCGCGACGGCGGCACGCCCCTCACGGGTTTCAAGACCGCGTACACGCGCATCCTGAACAAGTATGCCCGCGACAAGAACCTCGTCAAGGCCGGCAACCCCGTCCCCACCGGCGACGACCTGCTCGAAGGCATCCACTGCGTCATCAGCGTCAAGCTGGGCGATCCACAGTTCGAGTCGCAGGCCAAGGTGAAGCTGCTCAACAGCGAGGCGCAGACGGCCGTGAACGCCATTGTCGGCGAGAAATTCGCCGAGTTCCTCGAAGAGAACCCCAAGGTCGGCAAGATCATCGTGGAGAAGGCCGCCGAGGCTGCCCGTGCCCGCGAGGCCGCCCGCAAGGCGCGCGACTTGGTGCGCCGCAGCAACCCGCTCGAGAACGACGACTTGCCCGGCAAGCTGGCCGACTGCACCAGCCAGGACCCGTCCGAATCCGAGATCTTCATCGTGGAAGGCAACTCGGCAGGTGGCAGCGCCAAGATGGGCCGCGAGCGCCGTTTTCAGGCGATCCTGCCGCTGCGCGGCAAGATTCTCAACGTCGAGAAGTCCGAGCTCAACAAGATCCTCAAGAACGCCGAAATTCGCGCCATGATCGGCGCGATGGGTGCGGGCGTCGAGGGCACCGGCGACAAGATGCACTTCGATCTGTCGCAGCTGCGCTACCACAAGATCGTGATCATGACCGACGCCGACCAGGACGGCGGACACATCGCGGTGCTGCTGCTGACCTTCTTCTTCCGCTACATGCGCCCGTTGGTCGAGCAGGGCTACCTCTATATGGCCCAGCCTCCATTGTTCAAGCTCAGCTGGGGACGCGGCAAGAACAACGAGGTGTACCTCTACACCAACGAGGAACTGCGCGAACGCGTCGACAAGCTGCAGAAGGAAGGCAAGAAGTTCGAGATCCAGCGTTACAAGGGTCTGGGCGAGATGAACGCCGAGCAGCTGTGGGAAACCACCATGAACCCCGAAACGCGCTCGCTCAAGCGCATCGACGTGGAAGACCTGATCGCCGCCAACGAGGTGTTCGATCACCTGATGGGCACGGAAGTCACGCCGCGCAAGCAGTTCATACAGGAAAACGCACGCTACGCCCAGATCAGCATCTGAGCCGATCGGCACCTGAGGATGTAAGAGAAGAAGGGCCGACTGAAAAGTCGGCCCTTCTTCTCTTACCGGGGCGCGGGACAGTGTCGCCGCCTCAGTGCCAGGCGCGGACAACGCGCAGCTGGTGACCGTCGGCGTCCACCACGGCTACCAGCTCGTCTTGAAGTACGGCAGCATAACGACCCTGCAGTTCCGTGTCCGGTCGCTTACCGTCGCGCAGGTCCTTGGCCGTGCGGGCGTCGAGCGCCAGGCGGGACAGCTCCAGGGCACCTAAGTCGTCGATGCCCGCCGCGTTCGGCAAATCCTCCAGCATGCAGGCGCCTGACAGCTGGAATTGCCCGACACGGGTGCGCGCCAGACCTGACAGGTGGGCGGGCATTCCGAGCCGCTCGCCGATGTCCCGGGCGAGCGAGCGCAGATAGGTGCCACTGCCCACCCGGGCCCACACGACCAGCGTGGGAAACTCACCGAGCGCCTCGGGAAGTGGAAAGAAACGCCCGCTCTCGGCCGGGGCCCACACATTGTCTTCACCGGGCGCGAAGCGGGGAGGAACGGCAGCCAGCGAGGGGTACACGCCCAGGAGGCGCAGGTCGTGGATGACAACGCTACGGGCGGGCAGTTCGAGCGCACCCCCGGCACGGGCGACAGCGTATGCGCGCTGTCCTCCGACCTGCAGCGCGCTGTATTGCGGGGGAATCTGTCGCTGGTGGCCGATGAAATCACGCAGGACGGCTTCGACCTCGGTCACGCCGGGCGGGGTCGCGAATGCCGTTTCGGTCACGGGGCCTTCGGCGTCGAGGGTAAGGGTGGCTGCGCCCAGCGAAATCCACGCGAGGTAGTCTTTGCTGTCACTGTCCATGAACTGCACCAGCTTGGTGCTGGACTCGCTGCACAATACCAATACGCCGCTGGCCAGGGGATCGAGGGTGCCGGTATGCCCGACGCGTCTCGTTCCCAGCAGACGACGGGCGCGGCTCACCACATCGTGCGAGGTGCGCTTGAGGGGCTTGTCGACGGCGTAGACGGGCATGCCTTCACCCTAGCGCGATCGGGCGGTCTGTCCTGAACACAGGCTCTACACTGAAGCGATGCTTCGAGTCGTTTTCGTGCTGAGTGCCGCCTTTTTCCTGACCGTGGGCGGCGTGCTGTATTTCATGCCGTCCGCGGGCCTGCTGGGCCTGACGGTGACGCCTGTCTGGGTGGCACGCTTTACGGGCGCCGTCATTGCCGCCTGGGGCCTGCAACTGGCCCTGTCCGCGTCGCGTCCTTCGGGACGCTCGATTGCGGGGCTGGCGACGGGAAACCTGCTGGTGAGCGCCACGCTCGTTCCGGCTGCCCTGGCGGGCATCACGGCAGTGTCGGGCATCCCCGCCGTTCTTCCGCTGGGTGTTGGGGCGGGCTTGGTCGTGCTGGCCGTGCTGGCCATCGTGTTGCCCCGCGAACGGTCACGCCTGTGACGCTCGGCACGGGAGTGGAGGTCTCCTGATGGAGCGCTTGCAAAAGCGGCTGGCGCGGGCGGGCGTCGCATCGCGCCGGGCGGCGGAGGAGCTTATTCGTGAGGGACGCGTGACGGTCGGCGGTGTTCCTGCGACGCTGGGCCAGAGCGTCGGCGAAGGGGACGAAGTCCGCGTCGATGGCGTGCTGCTGTCGCCGGATGTCTCGGAGCACGTGACGTTCATGCTTTACAAGCCCCGCGGTATCATCACGAGCGCCCGCGACGAGCTGGGGCGTCAGGGCGTGCTGGACCTGATGCCGACTTACCCTGGCCTGCATTCGGTGGGTCGGCTTGACCGGGATTCCGAGGGACTGCTGCTGCTCACCACCGACGGTGACCTGACCTTGCGTCTGACCCACCCGCGTTACGCTCACGAAAAGCAGTACCGTGTCTGGCTGGACAGCCCGCTTCCACGCGGAGCGCTCGACCTGCTGCGCCAAGGCGTCGAACTTGACGAGGGCCGGACTTCGCCGGCCGAGGTTGAGGAAGCCGACGGTGGTCTGTACGTGACCATCCGTGAAGGACGCAACCGGCAGGTGCGCCGCATGGTGCAGGCCGTGGGCGCCGAAGTCACGCGGCTGGTTCGCGTACGCTTCGGCGGCCTGTTTCTGGGCGACCTGCGCACTGGCGAGTTCTGCGCGTTGAGCACGTCGGACTTGCAGCAACTGGAAGACCCTTCCCGCATGCCACGTTCCTCGTGGCGTGAGGCGTGGCAAGAGACGCGCGAGCGCTGGGGCTGATGAGCGCTATACTGTGACGCTGGGAAGGGACACGGTCGCGCGTTCGGGCGTCAGCGTCCGGCGTGAGGAAAGTCCGGGCACCGCAGGGCAGGATGCCAGCTAACGGCTGGGCGGCGAGCAAAAGGCCAGTCCTCCAAGGAGAACCGGGCACATGCGAAGCCGACGGAAAGTGCCACAGAAACGAGACCGCTGCTTTTCGGCTTTGGCCGGTGGCAGCAAGGGTGAAACGGTGCGGTAAGAGCGCACCAGTCTTCTGGGAGACCAGAAGAGCTGGTAAACCCCATCCGGTGCAAGGCCCGACAGTGGGGGAGGAGCGGCCCGCTCCCCTGATCCCCAGGATGGCCGCTTGAGGCGCCCGGCGACGGGCGTCCCAGAGAGATGATCGTGGCACTGGCGAACGTCAGTGAACAGAACCCGGCTTACTACCTTCCCAGCCCCGCTTCGGCGGGGTTTTTTATGCACCGGAGTCGGCAGATGCCCATTTTACGTGAGGCAGCCACTGCGCCTGGAGTACGTCGCGGACCACTCTGCCAGATAATCAGACGCCAATCGGGTCAGAGTGAATCCCTGCAGGAAAGAGCGTCGGGCCGACCGCTGCCGGAGGCTCAGGGGTGCGGTGGTTTCGAAGGTGTGGATGCTGCTGGGGAGAGCATGTACGGCGTTTCCAAACGGACTGCGCGCGACCGGGGCGAGTGCGCGAACCTTCATGGAAGGCCCCCGCTCCGGCAGGTGACGAACGTTGCGCCCCTCAGGGTTTCATAGAACGCCGCGCGGCTCAGGTGTTCAGGGTGGGAAAGGCACACCCCGGCTGGCCTGCTTTTGATGAGCGAGGTGGGGATATTTGCTTCTCATGTGGGAAAATTGGGGTGAAAAGTGGGTGAGAGTGGTAAAAGGTGGGGCTTGGTGTTACACTTCACACAACCGAAAAGCGTCGTCTACAAAGTGTTCGGCGCAACTTCTTCCGAAAACGACGGTGGGAGACGGTGGGGAAAGAGGACGGATTGCCCTACGGAGAGTACCCGTATTCGATTGATGAGAAAGGCAGGGTGGTCATTCCACCTTCCTTTCGACAATTCGTCGAAGACGGCATGATTCTCACGCGGGGGATGGAGGGATGCCTGTACGTCTTTCCGCTGGCCGGGTGGCGGCGGGTCGAGGAGCAGCTGGAAGGGCTGCCCCTGACCGACCGGGACAGCCGGGCGTTCGTCCGTTTTTTCTATTCAGGTGCCTCGAAGAGTACCCTCGACAATCAGAGCCGGGTTTCGGTTCCGCAAACCCTGCGTGCCTTCGCCGGTCTGGAAGGCGAGGTCATCGTGGCGGGCGCGCCCAACCGGCTGGAACTCTGGAACCCCGCACGCTGGGAAGCGGCGATACAGACCGTGCAGGACGACCCACCGCGCCCGGAGTTGCTGGCAAACTTCACTGCCTGAGCTAATCTTTAGACATACTCACAAACCTCATGACGAACCTGACCCATACCCCTGTCTTGGCCACCGAAGTGCTCGACGCCCTTCGGCCTGGGCCTGGGAGCGTTATTGTCGACGGCACCCTGGGTGGTGCAGGACACACGCGGCTGTTGCTGGGTGCCGGGGCGACCGTATACGGTATTGACCAGGACCCCTACGCCCTGGAGCGGCTGCGTCAGGAGCAGCTCCCCGGACTTCATGTCATTCAGGGAAACTACCGGGAGATGCGAACCCTGCTGGCCGAGCGGGGTGTCGAGTCCGTGAACGGCGTGCTGCTCGACATCGGGGTCTCGAGCTTTCAGCTGGACGATTCGGACCGGGGATTTTCCTACCACACCGACGCGCCCCTTGACATGCGCATGTCGCAGGCCGGTGAAAGCGCTGCAGACGTGGTCAACGAATTACCGGAAGAAGAATTGGCCGCTGTGATCTACGAGTATGGGGAAGAGCGTCACTCGCGTCGCCTGGCGCGCGGCATTGTCCGGGCCCGTGAGCAGGCACCCATCGAAACGACCGTCCAACTGGCCGACATCATCAAGCGCGCGTACCCGGGCTACTCGCGTGGCATTCACCCTGCCCGGCGGACCTTTCAGGCACTGAGAATCTACGTCAACGACGAGCTGGGCGCCTTGCGGGACGGGCTGCAGGCGGCCGAGGAAATCCTCGCGCCGGAAGGGCGGCTGGCCGTCATTTCCTTTCACAGCCTGGAAGACCGCATCGTGAAGCGCTTTCTGCGTAGCTCCACGCAACTGACGCCCCTGCACAAACGCCCTCTCGAAGCAGGCGAAGACGAGCAGGAAAGCAATCCACGCGCGCGCAGCGCGAAACTGCGCGTGGCCGTCAAGAATGCGCCGAATGCGGGGGGGGTCACGTGAATACCTCGTGGGATCAGAATCTGTGGCGTGCGCGCGCCTTGCGTTACACCCTGATCTACCTGCTGCTGGGTGGCGTGTTGGTCGGCTTGCGCTTTCAGACGCGTACGCTGCGTCCGGAGCTGCTGGAAGTGCGCGGGCAGCTCACCATGCTGACGCAGCAAAAGCAGGCTCTGCAGCTCGAAATCCAGGCGCGCACCTCCAGTGCCCGGGTGCGCGAATGGGCGCTTGCCAACGAGATGGTTCCTTTCAGTCGTGCTCGTAAATCCAGTGCTCAATTTGAACCCTTGCCCGATGTAGCCCCGCCCGCTCCCCACCGACCGCTGGAGGTCCAGACCCGATGGAAGTAAAGCTGCGCAACCGTTCTCGCCTGATGCTCGCCGTATGGCTGGCTGCGTTTCTACTGCTGGTTTACGCTTATGCGCAGATCGAAATGCGGCTTCCGCAGGGGTACACTGCCAAGACCGTAGTGTCGCGTGGCAGCATTCTGGCTCAAGACGGCACGGTGCTCGCCAAGACCGTGGGGCAGAAGCGGATGTATCCTCAAGGTCAGCTTGCCGGGCAGCTGCTCGGCATGGTCGGCACTGACCGGGGCCTGGAAGGTCTCGAGGCCAGCTTCGAGGACCGACTCGCGCGCGGTGAGGACATTACGCTGACCATCGATCCCCGCTTGCAGGCGGTGGCCGAGTCGGTCCTCGCGCGGGCTGTGAAGGACCGGCAGGGCAAGTATGGCTCGGTGGTGGCGCTTGACGTGAAGTCGGGGCGAATTCTGGCGGCTGCGAGCTATCCACCGTTCGACCCCAACAACTGGCGGAACTTTCCGGCGGCAGACCGCCGCAACCGGCCGCTGGTGGACGTTTACGAGCCGGGCAGCCCCATCAAGGCGCTGATTATCGGTGCCGCCATCAACGACGGACTGACGACTCCCGGGACGGGGTACAGCACGCCCATGCGGCGCCGAATCGGCCGTAACACCATCAACGATGCCGTGGCACACCCGCCGACCTTGT
The DNA here is from genome assembly GCF_000317835.1 of Deinococcus peraridilitoris DSM 19664. Lineage (NCBI taxonomy): Bacteria > Thermotogati > Deinococcota > Deinococci > Deinococcales > Deinococcaceae > Deinococcus > Deinococcus peraridilitoris. The sequence goes on from NC_019793.1 coordinate 3,331,500, forward strand.
CCACCAAGGAGGTGCTGCGTTACTCCAGCAATGTGGGCATGAGCCACATCGTAGAGCACTTCACACCGAACGAAATGTACGCTTACCTCACCGCATATGGATTCGGGCAGAAGGTGGGAATGAAAAACGTCTACACTGAGACCGGGCTGCTGCAGCCTTGGCAGCGTTGGAACGATATTGTCCGGGTCAATACCTCATTCGGTCAGGGAATGTCGGGCACCACCTTGCAGCTGGCGGCTGCCTACAATGCCCTGGCCAATGGCGGCCAGTACCTTCCTCCCCGGCTGGTCAGCGATGAACCCACGGGGGAGCCACGTCAGGTGCTGCGTCCTGAGACCGCCGAAACCATGCGGACACTCCTGACTTCGGTTGTGCAGGAAGGCATTCCGCATGCGGCCGGCATTCCCGGCTACCAGCTGGCTGGCAAGACGGGTACTGCACAGGTGGCTGAGAACGGACGGTACAGCAGCACCCTGTATAACAGCGTTTTTGCCGGGTTTTTCCCTGCTGAGGCCCCCCGGGTGACCCTGGCAGTGATGGTGCACGGCGCGACACACGACTATCACGGATCGCAGTTGGCTGCGCCGATTTATCGCGACATTGCAACCGAGGTATTTTCCCAGTGGGCGTACCCTCCTGTTAAAAGTGAGTAAAGCATGAGATTTTTCTCATTAAAAAAGTCTCTGGGTGGATGCCCAGAGACTTTTTTTGGCGAATGAGCTCACGTTTGGCTGCCTTCGCTGTGATTTCAGGCCACAACAGCCCGAAAACAATCCGAAGCATGACCCTTTTATGCCCTCGACCTCTTCTATAAATGAGAATATAAATGAGAATATTAGAGTTTTCCTCACTCCGCAATTCGTGTCTGAGGCGAGAAAAATCGGCATAACTGTGTCCCGAATGTGGTTTATTATACGCCAATTTATGAGAAAGAAAATCCCTCTTTCTCATAACACTGTCATCAGGGCGACCTAAGTTCAGTAGCAGCGCTCTTGCGCCTGACTAAAACCTGATCCAAACAACACCCCACTCGGCGCTTCCATACCGGAAGTGCCATAGGAGTTCTATGCTTTTAAAACGCGTGTTTTCCACACTCAAAGGCGCCCTGTGGCTGGCGCTGACAGGCAGTGCATTCGCTACGCCAGCCCTGCCTGCAAGTGCGCTCGTGGAGCAGGCAGTCAAGGAAGCCTTGAGCGAGCCTGACGTGACCGTGACCAAGGCCCAACCTTCAGCCGTCCCACAGCAGGTGGTGGCCAAGACCGCCGCTCCAAAGCCAGCGGCTGCCAAGGCGGACGCCACCAGGCTCCGCGAGCAGGGTGTCGCGAAGGCCCAGACGAGCGCCGCGAAGCGCACACCGCGTGTGGCCGTGGTCCGTGCGACAGCCTATAACAGTGAAGTCGGACAGACCGACAGCACCCCATTCATTACGGCCACCGGCACCCGCACCCGCTTTGGCGTGATCGCCCTGTCACGCGATCTCCTTGCCAAGTTTCCCTATGGCACCCGGGTTCGCCTGGAGGACATGTCGGGCAGGTATAACAGTCTGCTGGCCGGTCGGGTGTTCATCGTCGAGGACACGATGGCCGCCCGCAAGCGCAACTCGCTGGACATCTGGATGAGCAGTCGATCTCAGGCGCTTCAATGGGGCGCGCGCAACATCCGCATCACGGCGATTCAGTGACCACCTGAGTCCGGCCAGGTATTTTTGAACAGACTTTCGCACAGACCGACCAGCCTGGGTCGGTTTTTTGCAGGCCCTGTTCGCCTGGAATGCCCTGCTATGCTGACCGGGTGCACGGCGACTTCCAGCCCAAACGTTCTCTGCCCTTGACCCTCGCCTTTGCGCACCTGCGTCATCGCCGAACACAAAACGTCATCACGGTGCTCGGTGTCGCCGTGGGCATCATGGTGCTGATCACCGCACTGTCACTGACCAACGGTTTCAGCCGGGCATTGATCGACGCCACCCTCCGGGCCACGCCGCAGCTCTCGCTGTCGCGATGGACACCCGGACCGCGCGACCCTGCTTTGGAAGAGCGCCTCGGGAGCCACGCACAGGTCGTCGCTTTCGCCCCGTTTCTGGCTGACAAGGGTTTGCTGACCCGGCCAGCCAGCGCAGGTCGAAGTGCGGGCATCGACTTTGCCACCATTTTTGCGGTCACTCCCGATCACGCCAGCGTGATCGACCTGCGCCCAGAGGAGCGTCAACTGATGGAGCGCCTGCAGCCGGGAGAGGTGCTGCTGGGCAGCGCTCTTGCCCAATCCGTCGGAGCGTTCGCGGGCGACGAACTGCGGCTGCTCAACAGCCAGCAACGCCGCGCTGCGCTGCGCGTCAAGGGTCTCTTCCGGACCGGGAATTACCTGATCGACGCGGGATATGCCTTTGTGCGGCTGGAAACATTGCAGGCGCTGCAGGAAAGCCGCAACATCGCCGGTTATCAGCTGAAGCTGCGTGACCCCGACCGTGCACCGGAAGTCGGTCTGCAGCTCAGCGCTGGCATCGAGTACAGCGCCGTGCCGTGGCAGGACTTCAACCGTACCCTGATCGACCAGCTGGCGCTGCAAAAACGCGTGATCGGCATCGTGGTCTTTCTGATCGTGCTGGTTGCCGCTTTCGGAATCGCCAACGTGCTGACCCTGACCGTCTTTGAAAAGACACCCGAAATTGCCATTCTGCGTGCGGTAGGGGCACGCCGAAGCGACATTCTCCGAACGTTCGTTCTCGAAGGGGCCCTGCTGGGTGCGGCCGGTCTGCTGTTGGGCAATGCCCTGGGCATTCTGCTGAGCCTGTATTTTCAATGGCAGCCCTTCGAACTGCCCGGTGATCTTTACTTTATCAGCGCCCTGCCCGTGGAACTGCGCCCTGCCGATTTTGTCTGGGTCAATCTGGTCGGGCTGAGCATAACCCTGCTGGCCGCCCTGTTGCCGGCAAGACGCGCCGCTGGAATCGAGCCGGCAAGAATCATACGTTGAGGATTGCGGCTCAGCACGCCTGCCTTGGGCGGGTGTCTGACCAGGTCCGACGCTTGGTGTGCCAAGTACGTTAAAGTACCGTCATGCTGCGCCTGCTCTTCATCGGTGACGTGTACGGAAAACCGGGCCGCCGGGTGTTGCAGAACCACCTGCCCACCGTGCGGGGGCGTTTTGACTTCATCATCGCCAACGGCGAGAACAGCGCGGGAGGCTTCGGTCTCAACCGTGAAAGCGCCGCCCTGATGTTCGACGCGGGCGTGAACTGCATCACGCTGGGCAACCATACCTGGGGAAACAAGGAAATTTATTCGCTGCTGGACGATCCGCGCATCATCCGACCACTCAATTACCCGCTGGGCGCGGCCGGGGTAGGGTGGTCGACCTTCCAGGTCAATGGAGAGCGGCTGACCGTCATGAACGCCATGGGCCGTACCTACATGGAAGCCCTGGACGATCCTTTTCTGGGCACAAACGCGCTTCTGGAGCGCGGTGAGTTGGGCAACGTATTTGTGGACTTTCACGCTGAGGCCACCAGCGAGAAGGCCGCATTCGCGTATTACCTCGACGGGAGGGTGGCGGCGGTCATCGGTACGCATACACACGTGGCGACGGCGGACACCCGTATTCTTCCTCAGGGCACCGGGTTTCAGACCGATGCCGGCATGACCGGACCGCTTGACAGCATCATTGGCGCGGACACCGAAGGCCCTATCGCCCGCTTCGTGACCCGGCTGCCGCACCGCTTCGGTGTGGCCGAGGGTCGCGCGCAGCTCAACGCGGTGGCACTGACCATCGAACACGGCAAAACCCTCAGCATCGAGCGTTACCGCTACACCGAAGGTGACGACCGGCCACAAGCTGGCCAACAGGAGGCACTGACATGACCGACGTCCGGCAAAACGCGCGTCAGGGTGAACTGCGCAGTGATGTCAGCACGCTGGGGCGCGCCCTGGGGACCGTGCTGCGCGAACAGGAAGGTGAAGCTTTTTTCGAGCTGGTCGAGCAGGTCCGTGCCCTGGTCCGTGACGCCCGCGATGCCGGACGGGACGCGCCCCTGCGTGACGTGCTGGCGAGCGCCTCCCCGCAGGACGCCGAGAACCTCGTGCGGGCCTTTTCGTGGTACTTCCAGCTCGTCAACCTGGCCGAAGAATACGAGCGGGTGCGCGCACTGCGCGGCCGTGAAGGCCCACGTCCCCAAAGCCTCGAAGACGCCTTGGTCAAGCTGCAGGCGCGCGGATGGAGCGCCGAGAAAGTCGAGGCGCTGTCGCGCAGTGTCGAGCTCAACTTGACCTTCACCGCCCACCCGACCGAAATGCGGCGGCGCACCACCCGCACCCACCTGGAGGAGATCGCCCGCGACCTGCCCAACCTGAACGAGGAGGCCCTGGCCCGCATAACCGCGCACATCGAGGCGATGTGGGGCACGCTGGAACTGCGCCGCCTCAAGCCGACCGTGCAAGACGAAGTCAAGGCTGGCTTGAGCTACGTTCGCTCGATCGCCCAGGCCTTGCCGCGTCTGTCACGCGATTGGCGTCTGGCGTTCGAACGGGTCTACGGCCGCTCGCCGCAAGTGCGGGACGCCGTGTCAGGTAAGGGTGTGGAGCTGCCCCTGAAGTTCTCTTCGTGGATGGGGGGAGACCGCGACGGGAATCCGTTCGTGACCCCCGAGGCGACGCGGGATACGCTGGCCTTGCATGCCGAGCGGGCGCGTGACCAGTTGCTTGAGGTTCTCGCGCGTGCCTTTGCGTATGTCAGCCAGCAGCAACAAGGTCAGGAACCCTGGCGCGGCGAAATCCAGGCCATTTATGACGGTGTTTATGACGGTGTCGCGCGCGGTAAGGATGTCGACGTGGTGGGCCGCCTGGAAGCGCTCGACGGCGCGCTGCGCCTTGCCGGGCAGCGCCGCAGTGCCGATGAGTTGCTGGGTCCTGCCCTGACCTTGGCCCGTACCTTCGGACGTCATCTGGTCAGCCTCGACATCCGCGAGCATTCCGAGGTGGTCGGCGCGGCGGTGTCGCTGCTGCTGCGTGAAGCAGGTGTGGAGAACTACGAAACGCTTTCTGAAACGGAAAAACAGCAGGTGCTGCGCCGCGAACTGGCGTCCCGCCGACCCCTGTGGCCGGCAGGAGAGGAGCGCCCCGAGGCGCTGGAACGGACGGTGGGGCCCATCCGTGAGGTCGCCCACGCGGTTCGCGCCGTGGGCGCGGGGGCCTTTGGCCGCTATGTCATCTCGATGGCCGAGAGCGTCTCGGACGTGCTCGAACCACTGCTGCTGGCCCGTGAGGTGGGTTTTCGGGTGTTGCCGGTGCCGCTGTTCGAGACACTGGACGACCTGGCCAATGGGCCAGGAGTCATACGTGAGCTGCTCGCACTGCCCGAGTACCGCCGTGTCCTGCAGGACGACGTGCAGGAAATCATGCTGGGTTACAGCGACAGCAACAAGGACGCCGGCTTTCTGGCAGCCAACTGGGCCTTGCACGAAGCACAGCGCAACATCGCCGCCGTGTGCCGGGAAGCCGGGGTCACGTGGCGCTTCTTTCACGGTCGTGGCACCTCGATCGGTCGGGGTGGGGGGCCGGCTGCACGGGCCATTCTGGGGCAACCGGGTGGTACCATCGGTGCGGGTCTGCGCCTGACCGAGCAGGGAGAGGCGCTGGCGGACAAGTACAGCCACCCGCTGCTGGCCCACCGTAACCTCGAACAGGCGCTGCACGGGTTGCTGCTGGCGGCAGCCCGCGACGATGAGCTGCTGCCCTCCGACTGGACCGAGGCACTTTCGCGTGGCGCAGCTGCGAGCGTGCAGGCATACCGCGCGCTGGTCGATCACGAGGACTTTCTCGGCTTCTTCGAAGCGGTGACCCCCATTCACGAAATCGCGCGTCTCAACATCGCTTCGCGCCCTGTGCGGCGTCCCGGCGCACCGACGCTGCACAACCTGCGGGCTATTCCGTGGGTGATGTCGTGGACGCAGAACCGTGCGAACCTGCCAGGCTGGTACGGTCTGGCAGAGGGACTCAGGGCCATCGGTGAAGGCCAGGCACGTGAAATGTACCGCGAATGGCCCTTTTTCCGTGCGGTGCTGGACAACGCCCAGATGAGCCTCGCCAAGAGTGACTTGCTGATTTTCGACGAGTACCTGCGCCTCGCGCCTGTCTCGGCGCTCGCCTCACGTATCAAGGAGGCCTACGCCGAGACGGTCATGCGCGTCGAGGACGCAGTCGGCGGACCGTTGCTGCTGCACGAACCCCGCTTGCGGACCTCGATCGAACTGCGCAATCCCTATGTCGACCCGATTCACCGCCTGCAGGTCGAGTTGCTGCAACGTGCTCGCGCGCAGGGCGGGGAGATGCCAGAGGACATGGAGCGTGCCCTGCTGCTCACCATTCAGGGCATTGCGGCCGGCATGCGCAACACGGGCTGAGAAGCGCTCAGCGGTCGGCCTTTGGCCTGGCCCGTTGCGCGGCGCAGCGTGTTAGCCTGGGCTCATCTTTTGCTGACCGCTGAAAGCCGACCGCTGACAGCTTTTAGGAGCTTCCCTAATGCACTACGTCGTTCATAAACCCAGAGTTGGCATTTTTATCGATACCCAGAATCTCTATCACTCCGCGCGTGACCTGCACGAGCGTACCGTCAACTTCGAGACGCTGCTGCGTTATGGCTGTGAGGGGCGCGAACTCGTGCGCGCCGTGGCGTACGTGGTGGAAAAGGAGGGCGAGTCCTCGGCGCGGCCCTTCATCTACAAGCTCAGCACGCTGGGCTACAAGGTGCGGCGCATGAATCTGCAGCTGCATCACGTTACCGAGCAGGGAAAGCCCATCTGGGAAGGCAACTGGGACATGGGCATGGTCGCCGACATGACCCGGCTGGTCGATCATCTTGACGTGATCGTGCTGGGCAGCGGCGACGGCGACTTTGCCGACATGATGGAGGTCTTTCAGGAGCGGGGCAAGCGCATTGAGGTCGTGGCCTTCCGGGAGCACACTGCTCAGAAGCTGGTGGATGTGGTGGATAAATTCACCAATCTGGTTGACATCGAGGGTGCCCTGATGCCTGCCAAGGCCCGACCGGCGTGAGTGGGGTTACGTGTCCACATTGCTTGATTTTGAACTTCCCGGAGAATTGATCGCCCAGCGGGGCGCTGAACCCCGTGACGCCTCGCGTCTGATGATTGTAGGAGAAACGTTGCAGCACCGCATCTTTCGCGAGCTGCCGGATTTCCTGCGTGAGGGTGACGTCCTGGTCTTCAACGAGTCAAAGGTGATTCCGGCGCGGCTGGAGGCACGCAAACCCACGGGTGGGCGTATCGAGGTACTGCTGCTGCGCGAAGAGTCACCGCTCACCTGGAGCGCGATGCTGCGAGGCGCCCGGCGGGCTGGCAGCCAGCTGCTGTTCGGCGATCTGCAAGCCGAGGTGGTGGGTCAGCTTCCCGACGGCGCCCGTCTGCTGCGTTTTTCGCAAGACGTGAAGCCCCACCTTGACCGCCTGGGTCGCCTGCCGCTTCCACCTTACATTCACGGTGATGTGGGCGAGCGGTACCAGACGGTCTACGCACGTGCGCCCGGCAGCGTCGCTGCGCCCACAGCCGGACTGCACTTCACTCCTGAACTGCTGTCGCGTATCGACGCGATGGGCGTGGAGCGCGTGCAGATCACCCTGCACGTGGGGGCGGGAACCTTCCGGCCGATCAGCGGCGCCATCGAGGAGCACGTGATGCACGCGGAATCCTATGAGGTGCCGCCGGCAACGGCTGAGGCTGTCAACCGCGCCCGCCGTGAAGGCCGGCGGGTGGTGGCTGTTGGCACGACGACGGTGCGTGCCCTGGAAAGTGCCTGGTGTGACGGCGCATTGCAGGCAGGAACGGCCGAGACGCGTATCTTCATTCGTCCGGGTGACAAGCTGAACGTGCCTGACCTGCTGATCACCAACTTCCACCTGCCGAACTCGACGCTGTTGCTGTTGGTTGCGGCTTTTGCCGGCGCACCACTCATCGAAGCCGCGTACCGGGAAGCGATTTCTCAGCGCTACCGCTTTTACAGTCTGGGTGACGCGATGCTGCTGTACCGGATGTCTCCTGGCAGCGAGCACGCACCACTTCGATAAGCCAAATTGCCGGGTGTCGACCTCCTCAGAAATCGCTCGCGTATACTCCCGGCATGATCTCGGAACGTGTGAATCCTTTGCTCGGTGTCGGCTTCCAGATTCCGTTCGACCAGATTCGGCCGGAACACGCCGAAAGCGCCGTGGGCGTGCTGCTGGCGTCTGCACGTCAGCGGCTGACGACGCTCACGGCCGCGAATGATCCGGAGCGCTTTCTGAGCGACCTCGACGGGCTGACGCGCGAGCTCGACATCGTCACTACCATTGTCGGTCACCTGGAGGCTGTGGTGTCCAGCGATGACTGGCGCGCGGCCTTCAACGCCATCCTGCCCAAGGTCAGCGCGTTTGAAACCGAGCTCGAACTTTCCGATGAGCTGTGGCAGACCACGAAGCGTTACTCCGAAACCCCGCACGCGCGGGCGCTGACCGGGGAGCGTGCGCGTTTCCTGCAGCTCACCATGGACCGCTTTCGCCGCCAGGGAGCCGATCTGCCTCCCGAAAAGAAGGAACGTGTCAAGGCGCTCGACCTGGAACTGGCGGAGGTGACCACCAAGTACCGTCAGAACGTGCTCGACGGCACCGCGGCATTCGAGCTGTACGTTGACGAGGACCGTCTGTCCGGCGTTCCCGAGCGGGCCCGCTCGGCACTGCGCGCTGAAGCGCAAAAGCGTGGTCGGGACGGATACCGACTGACGCTGCACCTGCCCAGCTATCAGCCGGTGCTGACTTATGCCGACGACCGCAGCCTGCGACAGGAGTTGTGGGAAGCCTCCAACCGCCTGGCCGTGGATGAAGGGCGCGACAACCGTCCGCTGGTGGGGCAGATTCTCAGGCTGCGCGCCGAAAAGGCACGGCTGCTGGGCTTTGACAATTTTGCCGATCTGGTGCTGGCCGAGCGCATGACGGGCAGTGGCGCGCGTGCCCAGACCTTCGAAGCCGACCTCGAAGCGCGCGTCCGGCCTTTTTACGAGCGGGAAAACGCCGAGCTGGAAGCCTTTTACCGCGAGCAGGCCGGTCCGGAAGCGCCCGCACTGCAACCCTGGGACGTGACCTACTGGGCCGAGAAGCAGCGAGTAGCCAAGTACGCCCTGGACGATGAAGCCCTGCGTCCTTACTTTCCGATGGAAAGCGTGCTCACGGGCCTGTTCGAGATCACGCGCCGGGTCTTCGGCGCGCGTGTCGAGGAGGCCGAGTCGCCCGGCTGGCATGAAGAGGTCAGGTACTACAACCTGTATAACCGCCAGGGTGAGCACGTGGCGAGCTTTTATACCGACTGGTTCCCGCGCGACAGCAAGCGTGGGGGCGCGTGGATGAATGCCTTTATCACCGGTCGCCCCACGCCTGATGGCTTTTTGCCCCACCTGGGCCTGATGTGCGGCAATCTCACTCCACCTGTGGGCAGTCTGCCTGCGCTGCTCAATCACCGCGAGGTCGAAACGGTCTTCCACGAGTTCGGGCACCTGCTGCACCACGCTCTCTCCCGCGTGGAGACACGCAGCCTGGCCGGTACCAGCGTCGCCTGGGACTTTGTCGAGCTTCCTTCGCAGATCATGGAGAACTGGTGCTGGGAGCGCGATGCCCTCGATCTGTTCGCCCGGCACTTTGAAACCGGCGAGCGTATTCCCCAGGAGCTGTTCGAGAAGATGATCAGTGCGCGCAACTACCGGGCGGCCAACGCGGCCATGCGTCAGATCAGCTTCGGTACAGTCGATCTGGCACTTCACATGGACTGGGACGGTCAGCGTGACCCGATCGAGTTCTCGCGCGAGATCCTGGCGCGATTCAATCCGGTGGAGCTGCCACACGACTACTACTTCATCGCGGGTTTCAACCATATTTTCGGCAGCTCGGTGGGTTATGCCTCGGGCTACTACAGCTACAAATGGTCTGAGGTGCTCGATGCCGACGCCTTCTCGCGTTTTGCAGAGGAAGGCATTTTCAACGAAGTGACCGGCAACGAGTTCGTCGAGAAGGTGCTGGCACGTGGCAACAGCCAGGATCCGGCGCAGCTTTACCGGGATTTCGTGGGTCGTGACCCTGATGCCGAGGCCCTACTGCGTCGCTCGGGACTGTCTGTCAGTTGATCGCACGGCCGTCTGCAGATGGGGGAGGCTCAGCCTCCCTTGTTTTTGGTTCTGCCTCAGGCCACATGTTTGGTCCGCCTGCTTGTGATTACAATCGGCCATTGCGGCACGGTCCGGTGGGTCAGACCAGCCTTCGTGATCGGTGTTCGTGGCCTGGGCTGTCCCCAAGATCTCGAAACATTCTGAGGATTTGATTTTTCAGGTTGCTCAACCGGCCCTTAAGTGAAGAATTTCTGAATCAAACCTGAATAATAGTTTAAAATCAAGGGACATGAGCACTGCCCTGCCCCGACCTCACGTCTACATCGCCTGTGCGCAAACAGAGCGGGCGGAGGTGCTGGCGAGGGTCTTGCCTGAGGTTCATCTGCACCATGCAGGAACTGCCGAGGCCCTGTTGAGGGATACGCACGCGGCGACGCCTGATCTGGTTCTGCTGGTCAACGATCTGCCGAGCGAGTTACCGCTGGCGGAGATTCTGACGATCCTGCGCTCGCGGCCGGAACTCGTGCATACCCGCTGGATGGCCATGGGCGAGCAGGGACTCGGTAATTTCGTCACGGCAGGGGTGGATGCGCTGGTGGCACCGACGACGCCTGCCGTCGCCCTGGCCCTGATGATCAGAACGCAGCTGGCACGTGTCCGGCAGCTGCGAGAACTCGAGGAACGTGCCCGCTATCAACAGCAGCGTCTTGAGGCTGGGGCACACGAGGAACGGGTGCGTGACCAGCTGGTCCACATGCTGGTTCACGACCTCAAGAATCCTATCAGTGCGGTTCTCGGCCTGCTTGATGTCGTGCTGGAGGACGATGAACGCGTACCGGACGATCTTGCCGAACTGCTGCGGCTGGCCCGCGACGAATCACAGCACCTGCTGCATCTGGCCGTCAACATGCTTGATGTTCGGAAGATGCAGGCTGGCAAGATGCACCTCAACCGCACGTTCCTGTTCACCCCGAGCCTGCTCGACATCATCGAGCAGGCCCGGGGTGACGTCGGCGCAGAGCTGGGTGAGCGCGAACTGTACCTGAAGCTGCCCGAATGCTTGTCGCCGTTGCACGCGGATCCGGAAATCCTGCGGCGTATTCTTGCCAACCTGCTGTCAAATGCTGTGAAGCATACGCGGCGTGGCGGACGCCTTGTGCTTTCGGTGCGTGAACTGCCTTCTTACGTCGAGTGGTGTCTCACGGACAATGGCGAAGGTATTCCGGCTGAGGATATTCCCAGGCTGTTCAGTGCCTTCGAGCAATCTCGTCTGACGTTGCACAGTCGCTTTGATACGGGAATGGGCCTGGCCTTCTGCAAGTTGGCCGTCGAAGGCCATGGCGGTCAGATCTGGGTTGAATCGCTGCGGGGTGAAGGCTCGTCGTTCTACTTCACGCTGCCCATGGTGGCCGAGGAAGAGGAAGACTTCGTCGAAGTGCTTCAGTAGGCTGCTTCAGTAGGCACCTGTTGATCGTTTTGCATGCAGAGGTTGTTTTGAATTCCTCCGTGCGCCGTTTTGGGTGAAACAGCATTGGCATTGCGGGCGTAAGCCTACAACTCCGAGCAGGCTGCTCTGCGCTGGGCCGTGGATACTGTGGCGTGCTCGGCGTGGGAGAGTGCCGGAGACCAGCGCCGCATCATAGTGACGTAGCGGTGTCGCGGCTGAGAATTTCATGCTAAAACAAGGTGTACATCTCTGCTTTTTCTTGAATTTTTCGTCCAGACACCAACTCGTTTAGATTTCGGGACCCGCCTTGATGCTCTTCGTGAAAATTTGCACGAGTGATGTGGTCGCCTGAGGGAGGCAGCACCATCGAATATCTCCACGCCCTGATCATGCTGTTGATTGGCCTGGGCATCGGCATTCTGGCCATCATCGTCAGCGCCATCCTGGGACCCAAAAAGCCCAGCCGCACCAAGCTGATGGCCTACGAAAGCGGCAACGACCCGCTGCCCGGCGGACGCGAGCGCTTTCCAGTCCACTTCTATCTCGTGGCGATGCTGTTCATCATCTTCGACATCGAGACCGCCTTCTTTTACCCGATTGCCGTGGCGTACGGCAAACTCGGCGCTTTTGCCTTCTGGGAGACCGTGACCTTCGTGGCCCTTGTCCTGGTCGGCTACATCTATATCGTTCGCAAGGGAGTGCTCGAATGGGACTAAAGGACCTCTTCGAGCGTGACGTGCAGGAACTCGAAAACGAGGGCATCCTGTTCACATCGCTCGAAAAACTCGTGGCCTGGGGACGCAGCAACAGCCTGTGGCCTGCCACGTTCGGCCTGGCCTGCTGCGCCATCGAAATGATGGCCTCCACCGACGGCCGCAATGACCTCGCGCGATTTGGCAGCGAGGTGTTCCGCGCCTCGCCGCGCCAGGCTGACGTGATGATCGTCGCCGGGCGGTTGAGCAAAAAAATGGCCCCGGTCATGCGCCGCGTCTACGACCAGATGCCCGATCCCAAATGGGTTATCGCGATGGGTGCCTGCGCCAGCAGCGGCGGCATGTTCAACAACTACGCCATCGTGCAGAACGTCGACAGCGTGGTGCCAGTGGACGTGTACGTTCCCGGCTGCCCGCCCCGCCCCGAGGCGCTGATTTACGGCGTGATGCAGCTGCAGAAGAAAATTCGCGGCGAGGGCTTTGACCAGCTCGGCCAGCAGCTCCCGATGGTGGAAGCATGGACGAGGTAAAACGCGACCAGAATCTGGACATGCAGCACACGAAGCAACCCAATCCGGTGGAGCCCGCCGTGGCGAGTGCCGAGCACCTGGGGCGCTCGCGTGCAGCCCTTGAAGGCGCCCGACTCACGCTCGAAGGCGGCCTTGAACCCACGGCAGTGGTCGAAAGTGCACAACTCGTGCAGCTCGCGCTGCACTTCAGGCAGGCCGGCTTTGTGCTGTTCGACGTGGTCGGGATCGACTATATGAATTTTGTGCTGCCGACGCCCAAGCGCTTTGGGGTCGTGTACAACCTCTACAACTTGAGCACCAACACCCGAATTTTTTTGCGGGTGTTTGTCGACGACGGCGAGCCCCTGCCTTCCCTGTACCCGGTCTGGAAAGCGGCGAATTACCTGGAGCGCGAGGTGTTCGACATGGTGGGCGTGCACTTCGAAGGGCACCCCGATTTGCGCAAGGTCCTCACGCCCGACGACCTCGAGGGGCACCCGCTGCGTAAGGACTTTCCGCTGGGCGAATCGCCCACGCAGTTTCGTGAGGGCCGCTTTATCGATCCAGCTTCTTTTCGTGCCGGCCTGACCGGGCAGAGCGGCGGCCTGACCGGCTGGCGGGGCGGCGAGCGCAAAGGCCTGCAGGACCGCCCCGAGGCGCCCCCCATCAAAAGCGCAGGTGAACCATGACCATCCAGAGTGACCCGAGCGCCGAGGTACGCACCGACGAGGCTGCGCTGCGCAACACCGAGATTCTCAGCCTGAACGTCGGCCCACAGCATCCCAGCACCCACGGTGTGCTGCGGCTGGTGGTCGACATGGACGGTGAGTACGTCGTGCGGCTCGTGAACCACATGGGCTACCTGCACACCGGCTTTGAAAAGACCATGGAGCACCGCACGTACCATCAGAACATCACGTACGCGCCGCGCACCGACTACCTGCACAGCTTTGGGCACGAGCTGGCCTACGTGCTGTCCGTCGAGAAACTGCTGGGCGCCGACATTCCGGAGCGCGCCAACGTTGTGCGGGTCATTCTGCACGAACTCGGGCGCATTGCCAGCCACCTCGTCTTCATCGGCACCGGCATGCTCGATCTGGGCGCCATCACGCCGTTCTTCTACGCCTTCCGGGAGCGCGAGACCATCCTCGACCTCTTCGAGGAAGTCAGCGGCTACCGCATGAACCAGAGTTGGCTGCGCGTGGGCGGTCTGTCGCGCGATATTCCCGACGGCTGGGCGCAGCACGTCGGCGAGTTCGTGGGAGTGCTCGACAGCAAGATCGACGAGTACGAGTCGCTCTTCGCGCAGAATCCCATTTTCCTCGACCGTGCCAAGCACGTGGGCGTGATCGGCGCCGAGCTGGCGCTCGATCTGGGGCTCACCGGCCCGAACCTGCGTGCCAGCGGGGTGAATTACGACGTGCGCAAGGCGAGTCCCTACTGCGGCCTTGAGCAATATGACTTTCAGGTGCCCGTTTCGCAGGATGGCGACAGTCTGGCGCGTTTCATGCTGCGTGTGCAGGAAATGCGCGAAAGTGGCCGGATCATCGCACAGGCTGTCAACAAACTGCGCCCCGGCCCCTTCAAGGACCCCAACCGCAAGATCAGCCTGCCGCCTCGTGAGGCGCTCGAAACCAGCATGGAAGCGGTCATCCACCACTTTAAGCTGGTGACCGAAGGCTTTCACCCCCCGGCTGGAGAAGTCTACGTGCCCGTCGAGTCTGCGCGCGGCGAGGTCGGGTACTACCTGGTCTCGGACGGCGGCTCCATGCCTTACCGGGTGAAGATTCGCGCGCCGAGCTTCGTCAACCTGCAGGCCATGGAATACGCGGGCGTCGGTGGTCAGTTCGCCGACCTGATCACCGTTTTGGCTTCCATGGACCCCGTGATGGGTGACGTGGACCGATGAACGAAAGGAACGAAGAGTTGATTTTCCAGATTTTCAAAGGTGACTCCAGGTGAGTCACTTCGCCGACCGGCCCGAGCTGGTGCGCGACATCTTTTCGCGCTACCCCGACACCGAACGCGGCCGCCGCAGCGCCCTGATGCCGTTGCTGCGTGACGTGCAGGACACCTACGGCTTCGTGAGCGAAGCGCACATGGAAGAGATCGCGGCCCTAATCGGCACGACCGCCACCGAAGTGCGCAGCGTCATGAGCTTTTACAGCACCTACCACACCGTCCCGACCGGCAGATATCACCTGCAGGTCTGCTCTACCCTGATGTGCGCGCAGGCCGGGTCGGACGAACTGTGGGACTACCTCACCGAAACCCTCGACGTGCAACCGGGCGAGGTCAGCGCCGGAGGCCTCTTCAGCGTTCAGAAGGTCGAGTGCCTCGGCTCGTGCGGCACCGCGCCCGTGGTGCAGCTGGGCGACGACGGCTACTACGAACGGGTCGGACCGCGCAGGTGCCAGGAACTGCTCGCCGCCATGCGGGCCGGAGAAGCGCCCGCCTTCGACCAGCCGATGCCCTTTGCGATTCGGGCCGGGCGGCAGTTCACCGCGGACGGCCAGCCTGTGGGCGCGACGAGCGATGACCTCGTGCCCGTAGGAGGAGTGTCATGACCACTGCCATCCCCCCCAAACCCATCACCAGTGGCCGGGACCCACGCTTCGCGCCGACGCTGTATGCCCGCGTCGGGATAGCGGGCTCCTGGACCCTGGATGTCTACCGCCAGCACGGTGGGTACCAGGCCCTCACCCGCGCCTTCGCGCTGGGCCCCGACGGTGTGATCGACGAAGTCAAGAAGTCCGGCCTGCGCGGTCGTGGCGGCGCGGGTTTCCCGACCGGCCTCAAGTGGTCCTTCATGCCCCTCAACGACGGGCGCCAGCACTACGTGGTCTGCAACGCCGACGAGTCCGAGCCGGGCTCCTTCAAGGACCGCTACCTGCTTTCCGAAGACCCGCACCAGCTGATCGAGGGCATGATCATCGCGGCTTACGCCATGCGGGCCTCCGTCGGCTACATCTACATCCGCGGTGAGTACGTGCTGGCCGCCGAGCGCATGAACGCCGCCATCCGTGAAGCCGAGGCGGCGGGTCTGCTGGGCGACAACATCCAGGGCAGTGGCTTCTCGATGCGCCTGGTGGTTCACCGGGGCGCCGGCGCCTACATCTGTGGCGAGGAAACCGCGCTGATGAACTCGCTTGAGGGCCTGCGCGCCAACCCACGCCTCAAGCCGCCTTTTCCCGCAGCGGCGGGCGTGTACGGGCTGCCCACGACCATCAACAACGTCGAGACCTTCTGCGCAGCTGCCCAGATCGTGCGCTACGGCTGGGAATGGCACGCGAACATGGGCACCGAGAAGAGCAAGGGCAACAAACTCTTCCAGCTTTCCGGCCCGGTCGCGCGCCCCGGCGTATACGAGCTGCCCCTTGGTACCACCTTCCGGGAGCTGATCTATGACTGGGGCGGCGGACCCCTGGAGGACATCAAGGCCATTATTCCCGGCGGTTCGAGCTGCCCCATGATGCCCTACACGGACGCGATTCTCGACACGCCGATGGATTACGAAAGCGTCGCCGCGCAGGGCTCGATGCTCGGCACGGGCGGCGTGACCCTGGTCCCCAAGGCGGACTGCATCGTGAACGCCACCTGGAACCTGGTGCGCTTTTACGCTCACGAAAGCTGCGGCAAATGCACTCCCTGCCGCGAAGGCATCAGCGGCTGGATGACCCGCATGTATGAAAAGCTCGTGCGAGGGGGCGGTGAGCCGCGTGACGTGGACCTCATCCTCGACATGAGCGACAACATCGCGGGCAAGAGCTTCTGCGCGCTCGCCGACGCCTGCCTCGGGCCGGTCGTGAGCAGCGTCAAGCTGTTCCGCGAGGAGTACGACGCGCTGGCCAGCACCGGCAAGCCCATGTACCCCGCACGAAGGAGATGGAAAGACGCGTGAAAGTCATCGTAGACGGCATCGAAGTCGACGTGCCCACCGGCACGAGCGCACTTGACACCATTTTTGCCGCGGGCAAGGACGTTCCTTACTTCTGCGCGAACACCTACCTCTCGCCGGTCGGAGCCTGCCGTATGTGCCTCGTCGAGGCCGGGTCGCCGCGCAAAGGGCCCGACGGGAACATGATCATGGAGGGCGAACAGCCCAAGATCTTCTGGTTCCCCAAGCCCATGGCCTCCTGCACCATGATGGCCACCGAGGGCATGGTCATCAAGACCAGTTCCGATGTGGTCCAGAAGGCCCAGGCGGGCATGATGGAATTCACGCTCCTCAACCACCCGCTCGACTGCCCCACCTGCGACAAGGGCGGCGCCTGCGAGTTGCAGGACCGCGCCTACGAGTACGGCTACGGCGAGAGCCGCTTCGAATTCGACCGGCGCCATGCCGACAAGCACCATCCGCTGAGCGAGTTCATCATCCTCGATCAGGAGCGCTGCATCCACTGCAAGCGCTGCGTGCGCTACTTCGAGGAAGTCCCCGGGCAGGAAGTGCTCGACTTCATCGAGCGCGGCAGTCATACATTCATCGACACCGAGGAAGGCGGCCTGCCCGTCGGCTTTCAGGGCAACATCGCCGACATCTGCCCGGTGGGGGCGTTGCTCGACAACGTGGCGCGCTTTCGTGGCCGCAACTGGGAGTACGACCACACCCCCACCACCTGCACGCTGTGCCCAGTGGGCTGCGCCATTACGGTGGACGCCCGTAACGGCCGCATCGAGCGCATCCTGGCCGCCGAGAACCGCGAGGTCAACGAGGCCTGGATCTGCGACGCGGGCCGCTTCGGGCACCCGCTCGCCAGCGACGATCGCCTGCGCTTTCCCATGATCCGGGTGGACGGCGAACTGGTCGAAACGACCTGGGACAAGGCCATCGCCGCGATCAACCGCGGTGTGCAGGGTGTGGACCCCGCTGACGTGGGCCTGTACACCAGCGGCGACATCACCCTGGAAGAGGGCGTGGCCCTCGAGGCCGTCGCGGCATTGCTCGGTACGCCGAGCCTCGACCACTTTCCCCGCTACGCCATGAGCGTGGAGCTGCCCGTTCCGACCCTCACCGAAGTGGCCACCAGCGACGCCGTGGTCGTGATCGGCGCGGATCTGGGAGAAGAGGCGCCCATCGTCGAACTGCGCATTCTGGAGATGCTGCGCGGTGGCCTGATTCCCCCAGAGCTGCCGCACGGCACGGCCATCGCCGATTTGCGCCTGACCGAGCGCCCCGCTCGACAGCGCGAGAAGCTGGCCGTGTTCGCCTCGCAGGAGACCCGGCTCGCGACGCAGGCGGCCCTCGCTTCGCACGAGGCGGGTCTGGACGTGGTGGCCGGTCTGGCTTCCGGGAAAGGTTCGGTTGCGGTTCGTGACGCCGCTGCGCTGCTCGAAAAGGCCGAGCGCCCGATCGTAATCATTGGCGCGGACGTATTGAATCAGGGGAGTCCCCAGTTGCACGCCCAGCTGCGCGAGATCGCCGCGAAGTACGGCGCCAGAATTCTGCCGCTGCCCGCCAGTTCCAACGCCCGCGGCCTCGCGCACCTGAACCTCGTGCCACGGGTCCGGGGGCTGGGGTACGCCGAACTGGGAGCGGCCAAGGTCGCCCTGATTTCCCGTCTGGACCCGGCCGCTGCAGGTCAGGTGGCGAACGCGATCTTCACGGTCGTGCATGACACGCACCTGACCGAGACGGCGCGCCAAGCGGACGTGGTGCTGCCCGCCGTGAGCAACTACGAAAAGCGCGGCACGACCGTGAACCTCGAAGGTCGCTTGCTGCCCCTGACCCAGGCCGCCGTCGATTCGGGCGAGGGTGTGGACCTGATCGGCGCCCTCAACGCCCTTGCCGAAGCGCTGGGGCTGCGTCCCGTGGTGCGCGGCCTGCGCAGCGCGCAGAAGATGCTGGGCGAACGCTTCGGGGTGAATGTCGCGCAGCTGCCCCGCACCGGGCTGATCGTCAATCTGGGCGAGCGGCACACCGCGCCCAGCAGCCTCACGCACGTTCCGCAGCTCTGGAAGCCTGGCATGCGCCGCACCGCCCTGATTGCGCTGCCGATGGCGCAGCCGTCGCCGGCCAGCTTCGCGGGAGGTGACGACTGATGCCGCACTGGCTGATCGAGCTGCTGCTCGTCACCCTCAAGGGTGTGCTGGTTGCCTTTGCGCTTCTCACGACCTTTGCCTACATGACCCTGGTCGAGCGGCGCCTGCTGGCCCGCATGCAGATTCGCCACGGTCCCAACCGTGTGGGTCCAATGGGACTGCTGCAACCGCTTGCCGACGCCATCAAGAGCATCTTCAAGGAAGACTTCCGGGTGACGGCCGCCGACAAGATCGTCTACACCCTGGCTCCCCTGATCGCCATCACCACGGCGCTCACGGCCTTCGGGGCCATCCCCGCCGGGCCGCCCAACAGCTTTTTTGGCATGAATCCCTGGGTGTACGACCTCGACATCGGCATTCTGGCGGTGCTGGCGATCACCTCGATCGGTGTCTACAGCATCTTCCTGGGCGGTTGGGCGAGCGGCAGCAAGTACCCGCTGCTCGGCGGTCTGCGCGGCAGCGCGCAGATGATCAGCTACGAACTCGGGCTGGGCCTCTCGATTTTGGGGATGCTGATCCTGGTGGGCAGCACCAACCTGCGCGCCATCGTGGACTGGCAGGGGGCCAACGGCTGGATGATCGTCTTTCAGCTGGTGGGCTTCGCTACCTTTATCGTCAGTTCCTTTGCAGAAGTCAACCGCACGCCCTTCGACTTCGTCGAGGCCGAGCAGGAGCTGGTGGCCGGTTACCTCACCGAGTACAACGCCATCAAATGGGCGCTGTTTCAGATGGCCGAGTACGTCAACATGATCACTGCTTCGGCCGTGATGGCCACGCTGTTCTTCGGGGGCTGGCGCGGACCGCAGTTTCTTGACGCGCTCATTCCGGGCATCAGCACCGTGCCGTTTTTGTGGCTGATCCTCAAGATCGCCTTCTTCCTGTTCCTGTTCATCTGGGTGCGCGCTACGCTGCCGCGCCTGCGCTACGACCAGCTGATGCGTTTTGGCTGGAAGTTCCTCTTTCCGCTGGCGCTCGTGAACACCCTGATCGTCGCCGCGTACGTGGCCTTTCTGCCCGGCGCGTCGCTGTGGCCGCTGGCCTTGATCGGCCTGCTGCTGCTGCTGGGTCTCGTGGCCCTCAGCGGGCGTCTGCGGACCATCATCAATCCACCCAAAATTCTTGACATTCCCACACGTACCGCAGGAGGAGACTGATCGTGACCATGCTGAACTGGCGGGCCCGGATCGCGGGCGGCCGCGATCCTCATCCGCTCCGCTCCATCAAAACGGCATCTGCCGTTTCCCTGGGAGGCCTGTAATGGGCGTCCTCGAAATCGCCAAGGGCATGGGCGTCACGCTGGGCAAGCTTTTTCAGAAGCCCGTGACCGTCTCTTACCCGGAACAGAAGGTTCAGCTTAAGCCGCGCTTCCGCGGTCGCCACTATCTCACGCGCCACCCCGGCACGGGCCTGGAAAAGTGCATCGGCTGCTCGCTTTGCGCCGCCGTCTGCCCGGCCTACGCCATCTACGTCGAGGCCGGCGAGAACGATCCACGGGCCCCCGTTTCACCTGGCGAGCGTTACGCCAAGGTCTACGAGATCAACATGCTGCGCTGTATTTTCTGTGGCATGTGCGAGGAAGCCTGCCCGACCGGCGCAGTCGTGCTGGGCAACGAGTTCGAGATGGCCGATTACAAGTACCGCGACCTCGTGTACGGCAAGGAAGACATGTTGGTCGGCCAGTCCGGCAGCCTGCCGCAGCGCCGCGAGGCGGGCATGAAGGGCAAACCCGTGCGGGTGGGCTTTGACGTGACGCCGCGCGCCGAACTGGAAGGGGTGGACTACAAATGAGTCGCTCCTCGGCGCGCTGGAGGCTCGCGTGAGCTCGCTGGCCTTCATCCTCATCTCCCTGCTGATCATCACGGGCGCCCTCGTCACGGTGATCGCCTCGAACGCGCTGCACGCCGCCCTCGGGCTGGTGGCGACGCTGGTCGCGCTGGCGATGATGTACATCACGCTGGATGCGCATTTTCTGGGCGCGGTGCAGGTGATCGTGTATGCCGGCGCCATCATGGTGCTCTTCTTGTTCGTGATCATGCTGCTCAACGCGACTGCGCCCGTCACGGCCACGAACCCCATTCCTTACGTCGGTGAGGTCGCGGCACTGGGTGGAGCACTCCTGGCGGGCGCCTTTGGATTGCTGGCCCTGAGTTGGCGTGACCCCCGACCGTTGGCCGAAGGCGCGGCCCTGCTGCGAAATGGCACGCCCGGTGCCATTGGCGAGACGCTCCTGACGCGTTTTGTGATGCCATTTGAAGCCGTGAGCATCCT
Source organism: Deinococcus peraridilitoris DSM 19664 (assembly GCF_000317835.1). Lineage (NCBI taxonomy): Bacteria > Thermotogati > Deinococcota > Deinococci > Deinococcales > Deinococcaceae > Deinococcus > Deinococcus peraridilitoris. The sequence goes on from NC_019793.1 coordinate 3,352,612, forward strand.
GCTGCTGGTCGCGGTAGTCGGTTCGGTGGTGCTCATTCGTCGTCCGGTCGCGCAAAGTGAGGAAGCGCCCGAGGCCAGGCCAGTCGAAACCGGGGAAAGGGTGAGCACCTGATGGTCGGCACCGAGTGGTACATCGCCCTGTCGGGCATTCTGTTCGCAATTGGCATGGTGGGCGTGCTAAGGCGCCGCACGGCCGTGATGATCTTTCTGTCCGTCGAGCTGATGCTCAACGCGGCCAACCTGGCTTTTGTTGCCTTTGCGCGGGCCTGGGGTGAACTGGTCGCTCAGACTGCCGTGTTCATCATCATGACCCTGGCCGCGGCCGAGGTCGCCATCGGTCTGGCGATCATCGTGACCATTTTCCGCAAGCGCGCTTCCACCAACGTGGACGACCTCGCCGAGCTGAGAGGCTGATTTCGTGCTGCCACTGTTCTTGTACCCTTTGTTTCCACTGATCGGTTTTGCGCTGCTGATTTTCGGTGGCCGGTATTTTCGCGGCTCGGGTGCCGGCTGGCTGGCCTCGGGCGCGGTGCTGGCCTCGTTCGTGGTGGCCCTGCTGAATTTCCTGCAATTGGGCGAACCCCGGCACGATGTGCTGTGGTCATGGCTGCCCGGCATGGCGCGTGATGGCAACCTGTCCATCGGCTTTTACCTTGACCAGCTCTCGGCGGTCCTGACCCTGGTCATCACCGGGGTCGGGTTTCTGATCCACATCTTCAGCATCGCCTACATGGCGGGTGATCCGCGTTTTGCGCGTTTCTTTGCTTTTCTGAATTTCTTTGTGGCCCTGATGCTGATTCTGGTGCTGGGCGACTCGTTCCCGATGATCTTCGTGGGCTGGGAAGGCGTGGGCCTCGCTTCTTACCTGCTGATCGGCTTCTGGTTCTCGGGCCGCGCGTCCGAGGACGGCAGCGTGCCGCCCACCACCAGTGCCGAGGCGCTCGTCAACTCCAACGCGGCGCGTAAAGCCTTCATCATGAACCGCATCGGTGACCTGGGCTTCATGCTGGCGATGTTCCTGATCTTCGCCAAGTTCGGGACGCTGGTCCTGCCAGAGCTGTTCGGCGCCGAGCTTCAGGCGCCGCGCGCCTCGTTCGAGCTGATCTGCCTCTTTTTGCTGGTCGGCGCAGCAGGCAAGAGCGCGCAGCTGCCGCTCACCACCTGGCTGCCCGACGCGATGGCGGGCCCTACCCCGGTGTCGGCGCTCATTCACGCGGCCACTATGGTCACCGCGGGCGTCTATCTGGTCGCGCGTTCGTTTCCGCTCTTCGAAGCGGCGCCCTCCGCCATGCTGCTGGTGGCCGTCGTCGGGGCGGCGACCGCGCTGTACGGCGCCATCAGCGCGCTCAACCAGTACGACATCAAAAAGATCCTGGCCTTCAGCACGGTCTCGCAGCTGGGCTACATGTTCCTGGCCGTGGGCGTCGGTGCGTACACGGCGGGCATCTTTCACCTGGTCACGCACGCCTTCTTCAAGGCCCTGCTGTTCCTCGCTGCAGGCAGCGTCATTCACGCGGTGCACGAGGAGCAGGACGTGCGCCAGATGGGCGGTCTCGCCAAGAAACTGCCGACCACGCACGCGGTCAGCCTGATCGGGGTACTGGCGATCAGCGGCATTCCGATCTTCAGCGGTTTTTTCTCCAAGGACGCCATCCTGGCGGGCGCTTTCGAACTCGGCGCGCACGGCGCGGTGGCGGGCTACATCCTGTGGGGTGTCGGCCTGCTGGTCGCGCTGCTCACTGCCTTTTACATGGGCCGCTGGTACTTTCTGGTGTTCCGTGGCCGCTACCGTGGGCACGCCCATCCGCACGAAGGCGGCGCACTGTTTGCCGTGCCCCTCTGGACCCTGGCGGCGCTCGCGGCGGTGGGCGGCTTTCTGGGCCTGCCACATTTCATCGGAACCAACTATCTGGGTCACTTCCTCGAAGAAGTGCTGCCCGTCCATGAAGCGACACTCTCGGTCGGTGCTGAGGTACTGCTGACCCTCGCGGCGGTGGGCGTGGGCGTGTTGGGGCTCTTTCTGGCCTACTCGCGCCATAAGCGCGGCACCCTGGTCGACGGGCCCCTGCGCGACGCCAGCCTGCGGGCGCTGTACCTTGACGACCTGTATGACGGGGCTGTCTCGACTCCCAGTAAAGCCATCGCACGCGGCCTGACGGGCATGGACACCGGCATCGATGGTGGCATCACCGGTTCGGCCCAGGTGATGGCGCAACCCTCGGGCCGGGCGTTTTCGCTGTTGCAGAACGGATTTGTGCGCACTTATGCCCTCAGCATGATCCTGGGTACGGCGGCAGTCATGATCTACTGGGCCTTCGTGTCCTTGGGAGGTCGCTCGTGAGCGCGTCAAACTCTTCTCATTCAGTTCGCCGGCCCGGTGCGGCCTTTCGGGGGTCCTGGTGATTCACCTGTTCATTTTCCTGCCCCTCGTGGCTGCGCTGCTGCTGAGTGCGCTGCCCGGTCGGCAGCGTGCGCTTCCCGCCGTGGGCGCCGGGGCAGTCACGTTGCTGCTGGGCCTGCTGATCTGGTCGGGTGGCGGTTCGCCTCTCTACAGCGTTCCCTGGGTGGGTGCCCTGGGAGTCACCTACAGCGTGGAGCTCACCGGAGTCGGGTTGCTGTTGGCCCTCGTGACCGCGCTCATGACGCTGGTGGTGCTGGTTTATACCCTGCGCAGCGTCGAGAATCCTGGCGCGATGCTTACCTACATCCTGGCGATGGAGTCGGGTCTGCTGGGTATTTTCGCCGCCCGCGACCTGATTCTGTTTTACGTGTTTTTCGAGACCGCCCTCGTTCCGGCGTTGCTGATGCTCGCCACTTATGGGGGTCCGAAGCGTATTCCCGCCCTGCTCAAGTTTGGTGCCTACACGCTGTTCGGTTCGCTCTTCATGCTGATCGCCATGATCGGCACCAAAGCGCTGGGCGGTTCACCCACCTTCGCGCTGAACGACCTGCTCGCCCACCGTGTCGAGGGTGCGGCGGGCATGTGGCTTTTCCTGGGTTTTCTGCTGGCCTTCGCGGTGAAACTGCCCCTGTTTCCGCTGCACGCCTGGCTGCCGGATTTCCACGCGCAAAATCACCCGAGCGGGGTGGCCGACGCCATGGGAACCATGTACAAGGTCGGCGGATATGGCCTCTTCATCTTCGCCATTCCACTCTTTCCCGAGGCGGCCCTCACCCTGCGGCCGGTGCTGATGGGACTCGCTGCGTTCACCGCTTTGTATGCCGCCTGGATCGCCTTTCAGCAAACCGACTGGAAGCGCCTGCTGGCGTACGCTGGCCTGAGTCACATGGGTCTGGTCGGCCTGGGCATTTTCAGCCTGCAGCCGATTGCCGTCACGGGTGGCCTGTACCTGCTGGCCTTTCAGAACGTGTACACCTGCGCGCTCTTTCTGGCGGCGGGCATGCTGTGGCAGCGGGTCGGAAGCCTGTCGGTCCAGCAGGGCGGCGTCATGACGCAGGCGCCCGCGCTGGCCGGGTTGACCATGAGCTTGTGGTTCGCCTCGATCGCGGTGCCCGGTCTGGCCGGTTTCGTGGGGGAATTCAGCGTCATGCTGGGGGCTTACCAGGTTTACCCGTGGCTGGCCTTTATTGCGGGCCTCTCCACTATTGCCGCCGCCGCCTACGCCCTGACGGCTTACCAGCGGACCTACTGGCAGGTCCGTCCTGCCGGCGAAGCGCGCCTGCTCGATTTGCGCGGCAGTGAATGGGCCGTGCTGGCCATTCCGCTGGCCGTCGCGATTTTCTTCGGAGTCTACAGTTTGCCTGCCCTCAATCTGATTCAGCCCTCTGTGCGTCTTCTGGGAGGTGGAGCGTGACCGCCCCGCTCACTCCCCCGGATATCGCGCTGGCCCCACTGCTGCCGATCCTCATTCCCTTGCTGGGAGCAATTGTCGCCACCATTGCCTTCAAGTCGCCTCGCCGGATCACCACCATCGTGAGCCTGGTGGCGCTGGTCCTTTCGGGTTTCTCGATGCTGACCCTGTGGGGCGCGAACTCCACGGCTTTTGCCGGAGCCCTGCGTGCGGACAACGCGGCACTGGCCTTCGGTCTGGTCATTCTGGTCGGCTCGATCATCACCCTCTTGATTACCCTCGATCACGCCGTCAGAACTCAGCTGTCGTTTCCGGAATTTGACGCGATGCTGCTTTACGCGGTCACCGGTACGCTGCTGATCGCCTTCGCGGGCGATCTGATCGTGCTGCTGATCGGTCTGGAAGTGATGAGCCTCGCGGGGTACGTGCTCGCGACTTTGCGTGGCAACCACAGCGCCGAGGAATCCGGCCTCAAGTACTTTCTGCTGGGCTCGATTGGCAGTGCCATCCTGATTTACGGGATTGCCCTCACGTTTGGAGCGACGGGAACCCTCAATCTGGCGGCCATCGCGGCCAGCGTGAATGGCGGTCAGCTGGCCAACACCGGGCTGCTGATCGCGGGCGCGCTGATGATGTTGGCCGGATTTGGCTTCAAGGTTGCTCTGGCTCCCTTTCACCAGTGGACACCTGACGTTTACGGCGGCGCGCCCACCATCGTGACGCTGTTTCTTTCGACCGTGGTCAAGGTGGCGGCGTTTGCCGGCATGATCCGGGTCTTTGGCGGCGCACTTCCGGGGCTGGAAGCCTGGTCAGGCGTGGCCGAGGTTCTGATCGCCGCGACCCTGGTGATCGGGAACCTGGCGGCCCTGGTGCAGACCAACTTCAAACGGTTGCTGGCTTATTCGGCAGTCGCCCACACCGGTTTCCTGGCCCTCGCCCTGCTGGCCGAGCCTGCGCAGGGTGGTGCCGCCCTGGTGTACTACCTGCTGATCTATACCCTGATGACCGCGGGCGCGCTGGCGGTACTGACCCTGCTGCAGCCTTCCGAGCGTGGCGTGCGCATCGAGGATCTGCGTGGGCTGTACTACCGCTCACCGGTGCTGGCCCTGCTGCTGGCCGCCTGCCTGGCGTCCCTGGCCGGTCTGCCGCCTTTTGCCGGTTTTTTCGGCAAGTACTTGGTCTTTCAGGCCGCGTTTCAGAACGGTCACGTGATGGTGACGGTCCTGGCCGCACTGATGAGCGTTGTGGCCCTGGTCTACTACCTGCGTCCCGCGGCGCTGATGTTCGCTCCGCAGGGCGAGGTGGCCCCAGGTGCCGCCAGTGCGCGTGCCGGTCGCTTCACCAACGCCACCCTGACGGTGTGCGTGGTGGCCATCGTGCTGCTCGGTATCCTGCCGGGCCTGGTGTACGGCTGGGTATCCGGTCAGCCCATGTGGATTCTGGCCAGCGCTGGGGGATAAGACGAACCTGCGTTCATTTCGGAGCACCTGAGTATTGTTCTCAGGTGCTCCTCCATTGCCGCGAGCCCGTTTAAGTACGCTCACGGTCTTGGGCAATGGACGCCCTTCGGGACGCTTGCCCGCTCCGTTCGGCGTTGGGTATAGGCACTGTCTGGGTATAGGCACGGTTGCAGACTCCTAAAGCCCCCAATGTGGGCTCCTTGCGTTTGCAAGCCGGGCCGCCCGCAGGGCGAGCACGCTAGACTTCCTTTATGCTGCTCGCCCTCGACAACGTTCACAAGGAGTATGGCGCGCACACGGTGCTGGGCGGCGTGACGCTCACGGTGCGTGCGGGCGACCGGCTCGCCCTGGTCGGGCGCAACGGTGCTGGAAAATCGACCCTGCTGCGTCTGCTGACCGGTGAGGAAGTGCCGGACGCCGGCGAGGTTCGCCGCGCAGCCGGGGTGCGGGCCGCCTCACTCAAGCAGGATCCAACCTTTCCCGAAGGCGCCACCGTGGAAAGTGTGCTGGAAGCGGCCTTCCACGAGCTCGACGCCCTGGAAGCCGAACTGAACGAAGCGGCCCAGCAAATGGCCAGCGGTTCGGACGAGGCCATCGAACATCACGCCGAGCTGCTCGAACACTTCGCGCGCCGGGGTGGCTTCGAGCGCCGCTCACGCAAGGACGCAGCGGCACTAGCCTTCGGCTTTCGCGGCCGCGAAGGAGAGCAGGTCAGCGGCCTGTCGGGCGGCGAGCGAACTCGGCTGGGGCTGGCCGCCCTGCTCGTTGAGAATCCTGACGTGCTGCTGCTCGACGAACCGACCAACCACCTCGACATCGTGATGATCGAATGGATGGAAGGCTTCCTGTCGCGCTATAGCGGTGCGGTGATGCTGATTTCACACGACCGGGCCTTTCTGGACGCGGTCAGTACCTCCACCGCATATTTGCGTGACGGCGAGCTCAAGGTGTACCCGGGTAGTTACAGCACCTTCCGGGCGGCCCTTGAAGCGGACCTGGAACGGCAGCTTGCCCGCTTCGAGCAGGAGCAGGACAAGATCGACGCGCTCGCCCGCTCGACGGCCCGCATGAAGATTTGGGGCCTCGGCATGAGCAAGCTTGCGCGGCGCGCCAAGGCCATGGAAACCCGTCTGGAGCGCATGAAGAGCGTCCGTACAAGTGCCCCGCCACCTGAGGAGCGCACCGCACGCATCCTGTTTCACGCGCCGCCCAGCGGTGAGCTGGTGCTCGACGCCCGGCATCTCACCAAGCGACTTGCGGGCCGCACGCTCTTCGAGAATGTCAGCGTGACCATCCGCCAGGGAGAGCGCGTGGCCCTGATCGGGCGCAATGGTGCGGGCAAGACGACCTTTCTGCGCTGCCTGCTGGGCCTGACGCCCTCGGACGACCCGCGCAGCGACGTACGCACCGGTGCCCGCGTGAAGGTCGGGTACTACGACCAGCAACTGCGCGGTGTGGACCCGAGCAACACCGTGTACCAGGAAGCGCGCGCCTACACCGAAAAGGACACCGAGGCCCACAACCTGCTCGGCACGTTTCTCTTTCCCTATGACGCGCACGCCAAGCGGGTCGGCGTGCTTTCCGGCGGCGAACGGGCCCGGCTCGCCCTGCTCAAGCTGGCGCAGGAGGACAACAACCTGCTGGTGCTCGACGAGCCCAGCAACCACCTCGACATGGAGATGCTCGAAAGTGTCGAGACGGCCCTGGACGAGTTCGGTGGAACGCTGCTGATGGTCTCGCACGACCGGCGCCTGATCGAGCACCTGGCCGACCGGATCTGGCTGCTCGAGGACGGCCGACTGTACGAGTATCCGGGAGGCTACGCCTATTACAAGGAGAAGCACGTACCAGTCGGCGCCAAGGACGAAGCGGTACGCGCGGCTCCCCGGGAAAGGGAAAAGCGCGGGCCGAGCCTCTGGCACCTCAAGCGCCGCGCAGAAGAGCTCGAAGCGGCCGTCGCGGCGGCCGAGCAGAAGCTCGAAGCGGCGCAGGCGTCCCTCAGCGCGGCCTCGGAAGGCGCCGACTGGGGCGCCCTCGGCAACGCCGTGGCGGCGGCCGAGGCGGAACTGCTCGCCACCATGAGCGCCTGGGAAAGCGCTCAGGAGGACGTCGAAGCGCGCGCCTGACCGCCTTCGTTCCTTAGCCGGGAACCGCCTGCGCGGCCTGGCTGTTGTGCCGCGTGGACGCTACCATCAGGCGCACCGCCCGGGTCCAGTCCTCGTCGCCGAGGCCGACGTACAGCTGCGCCCATAGCCAGCGCCGGTAAGCCTCGGCGGCGGCTTCGCGCAGGCTGGCGCTGCGCCACAGATCGCGCTCGCCCAGTTCCAGCGCGCTCAAAACGCCGATCTCGGCCAGCACGCGCGGGTCTGGGTCCAGGCGCAGCCCTTCGCGGTGAAAGCCGTAGTTGCCCTCAAGCGCGTCGAGGGTTTTGGGACCCCAGGCGAAACTGACCTCGGCCGAGTCCAGCCAGCGGCGCAGGTCGTCCTCCGGCGGCAGGCAGAACAGCACCAGCTCTCCTCGCCACCGTTCGCCGTCCTGCGCAAACTGTACACCCGGGACGTTGTCGCGCAGGTACGCCGCAACCGGGCCGTCCGCGTAGGCGCGGGCACCGCGGCGCAGCAGGGCCATGGCCTCCTGTGGCCGCAGGCGCGGCAGGGGAGGGTAAGAGGCATGTTCTGCCTCTGACAGGCGCTTACCGAGCTCCAGCGGCGCGGCCGTCCGCAGCGCCTCGCCGGAATATTCGAGCTTTTCGCGTCCTTTGTAACTGTCGCGCCGCAACTGGGCTGCGAGATCCTGCTCGCCGCTCGGGAGCGCCCGCTCGCCGTGTTTGACGCCCCTTGCGCCACCAAAGCGAAACTGCAGTGATTCGCCGCTTTTGCCCACCAGCCGCGTGTCGTGTAGTTCTCCGCGCAGCCACCACAGCGGCGAGGGGTGCCCTTCTCCGTAAGGCTCGAAGGCTTCGATTTCGCGTGTCAGCGAGAGGACCGCCGCGCCTGTCGGCAGGGCCGCGTCGAGGTGGTAGGTCGGCACCGGCACCGGGTGCTGGCGCGCGAACTCGTGCAGGGCCGAGCGCAGGGCCGGAATGTGCTCCTCATAGATCGCGAACCCGGCCGCGCCCGGATGCCCTCCGAAACGCTTGAGCAGGTGGCTCGCGTGGCGCAGGCCCTCCACGGCGCTGATGCCCGGCGTGGAGCGCACGCTGCCCTTGCCCTGCGCGATGATGAACACCGGCTTGTAATAGGCTTCCAGCAGCTTGCTCGCGACGATGCCCATGATGCCCGCGTGCCAGTTTTCCTTGGTGACCACGATCGCGGGATCGCTCGGGTCCACGATCTGCAGCGCTTCCTTGAACATCTGGTCCTGAATGGTGCGCCGCTCCTGATTGCGCTGGTCGAGATACTCGGCGAGCTCGTGGGCCCGGGCCGTGTCGGTCGTGGTGAGCAGCTCCAGCGCCAGGTCGGCTTCGCCCAGACGCCCGGCAGCATTGATGCGCGGCGCGATGATAAAGGCCACATCACGCGCGCTTGGCCTCGTGAGCTGCTTGCTGCCCATCAGGGCCTTCACGCCGGGATGCACCGTGCGGGTGAACTGCTGCAGGCCCGCCATCACCAGGGCACGGTTCTCGCCGATCAGGGGCGCGACGTCTGCGATGATGCCAATGGTGGCGATGTCGGCGTACTCGAGTGGGGCGGCTAGACCGAGCTCCTGGTGCACGGCCCACAGCAGGTGGTAGGCAACCCCGGAACCCGAGAGGTTGTGCAGCGCGTGGTCGTAGTCGTGCGTGAGTTTCGGGTGGACCACCAGGCAGTCCGGATAATCCGGGCCGGGGCTGTGGTGATCGGTCACGATGACCTCCACGCCGCGCGCGAGAATACCGCGCACTTCCTGCAGGTTCGTCACCCCGCAGTCCACGGTGACCAGCAAATCGCAGCTGTTGGCGTGCTCTTCGACTTTGTCAGGGTGAATGCCGTAGCCCTCGTTCAGACGGTGAGGAATGAAGCCGTGAACGTTTGCGCCCTGCGCGCGTAGTCCCAGCACCAGCAGGCTGGTGGCCGTGACCCCGTCGGCGTCGTAGTCGCCGTGAACGCGAATGCGTTTGCCTGCTTTCAGGGCGCGCACGATTCGCCCTGCCGCCTCACGCAGCCCGGGGTTGGGGGTAAGCCTCAGCTCAGGGGTCAGGTGATCGCGCGAAAAGCCTCGTGCATGAATGACCTGCGCGAGCGGGGGAGACACCGAAAACTCGCTCATGACGGCCAGCAACTCCTCACGGCTCGCCGGTGGAGCGAGCACCCAGCGGGCCGGGGGGCGGCTCACGGCTCACTCCGCGCCGGCGCGAAGCCGGATCCGGGGGCCTCGGGGGGTTCGGTCAGGCCCTCGTCCGGTTGTGCGTCTTCGGCCCACTGGCCTACCGGGGTGGCCGCGAGTTTCGCCTGCAGGGTCGTGCTGAGCTTGGCTTCCAGCGCGCGCCGCTCGCGCGCTTCGCGTTGATGGCGCAAGGCGTTCTGCACGAATTTTGGCGTGTAGAGCAGGCTCGCGTACAGCGCCCCAACCAGCAGCGCCAGGGCCAGTACCAGCCCCAGTGGCAGTTCCGCTTCATTTGCTCCTGGAAAGGGCAGGCGCAGCAGCAGGGGATTTTCGAGCTGAACCAGCATCACGTACGCCGCAAGGGCGAGCAGCAACACGACTTGAAAGAATTGCACCAGGCGCATCTTCATCAGTGTAGAGCGTGAAGTCTGTGGCGTGGTGCGTGAGGTCAAGGGACAGGTCAGGCGAGTTTCCCAAGCTGGGAAAGAGGGAACGGATGGCTATAACCGTTCCCTCTTTCCTGTCTTTCCTGTTTATACCTTGCTGGGTGTGGTGCCGGTGGTCCGGCGCTGGGCCTTGCGGTTCTCGAAAAACACCACCATCGGGGACACGATGTAAATGCTCGAGTAGGTCCCGACGAGGATACCAACGATCAGGATGAGGCTGAAGTCGCGCAACACCGCGCCGCCGATGAACAGCAGCGACACGAGCGGCAGCAGCGTCGATATGGAAGTCATAAGGGTACGCGACAGCGTCTGGTTGATGGCGGCATTCACGATGGTGCGGTAAGGCACTCCGCGCATGGAGCGCAGGTTTTCACGGATGCGGTCGGACACGATAATGGAGTCATTGATACTGTACCCGATCAGGGTCAAGATCGCCGCGACGGTCGTGATGTTGAACTCCAGGCCCAGCAGCGCATACAGGCCCATTACGATGGCCACGTCGTGGATCACGGCGACCACCGAACCGAGCCCGAAAGCGAAGTCGAAGCGGAACCACACGTACACCAGAATGAGCGCGAGTCCCAGCAGTACGGCGCGCACGGTCTGCCCGCGCAACTCGGCACCGACCGAAGGACCGACCGTGTCGACTGCCTGAACTTCACCGCCGGGCAGCTGGGTGAACTGGGCGCGCAGCTGCTCGATCTGGCCCTGGTTGAGCTGGGGAACCTTGACCGTGTAACTCGTGCCTGCCACGGCCGGATTGGTGGTGCTCTGAATGGTGGCGCCTGCGCCCGTCACGCCGGTGACGCCAGCCGCACTCACGGCACTGCGCACCTGTTCCACGGTGGTGCCTTCGTCGGTGCGCAGCGTCAGCGCGGTACCCGAAGTGAAGTCGACCCCGAGATTGAATCCTTTGGTGAGCATGACCACGCCACCGGCAACGGCCAGGGCCAGCGACAGTGAGGTGATCAGCAGTGCCGGTTTCAGGAAGTCGAAGTTGGGCGTCTTGAACCACTGCGGCGCGGAAAAGGTGCGGCGGCGCGCGACGACTTCCATCATCCACTTCGCAAAGATGAGGTTCGAGAAGGCCGAGGCCAGCACACCGATGGCCAGCACCACCGCGAAGCCCTTCACGGGGCCGGTGGCGTAGTTGTAAAGCGCCAGGGCGGCGAGCAGGTGCGACAGGTTCACGTCGAAAATCGTCCAGAACGAGTGACCATAACCCGCATTGATGGCGTTCTTGATGCCCTTGCCGCGGTTGAGCTCTTCCTTGACACGCTCGAAGGAAATGACGTTTCCGTCCACTGCCGCGCCGATGGTGAGGACCAGACCGGCGATGCCCGGCAAGGTGAGCGTTGCGCCCAAGCCGCCCAGCATGCCCAGAATGATGATCGAGGTGAACAGCAGACCCAGCGACCCGACCAGGCCGAACCAGAAGCCGTAGTACACGAAGAGCAGCACGAACACCAGCGCGATGCCAATCAGCGCGGCAATCGCTCCGCTGCGAATGGCGTCTGCGCCGAGTGTCGGGCCGATCTCACGCTGCTCGGCAAACTTGATGGGCACTGGCAGCGAGCCCGAGCGCAGCACCAGGGCCAGATTGCTCGCCTCCTCGGCCGAGAAGTTGCCGCTGATCTGCACGTTGGTGCTGAGCGCTCCCTGGATGGTGGCGACGCTCTGAATCTTCTCGTCGAGCACGATTGCCATCAGCTTGCCGATGTTGGGCCGGGTAAAGCTCAGCAGCTTGTCGGCGCCTTCCGAGGTGGTCTGGAAACTCACCACCCAGCGTCCGTTGGTCGGGTCGGTGGCCGGCGCGGCGTTGCTGATGATTTCGCCGGTCGCAAGTACCGGGCCGAGGTCCTCGAGCGTGTATCCCGAGGTAGCCCGGTCAGCGGGCACGTTGTCCTTCACCAGACGGAATTCCAGCACGGCCGCCTGACCGATCACGTTGCGGGCGTTCTCCTGCTGCGCGCTCGTCAGGCCGGGCAACTCAACCACCACGCGCCGGTCGCCCTGGGTCTGTACGAGTGGTTCAGCGACCCCGAGAGCGTTCACGCGGTTTTCGATGATGGTGCGGACTTTCTCGAGGTCCTCTTTGGTGTAGCCTTCTTTGTCGGGTTCCAGCGCCACGCGCAGCCCACCTTGCAAGTCGAGGCCGAGGTTGACGAATTTGAAGCCGCCCGTCTGTGGCTGCCAGAGGGTCCAGGGAGTGCTGGAGTGCTGCCAGGGGCGCCAGATATAGGCGAGCGACAACAGCAGTACAGCCAGGATCATCAGGGCCGTCCAGGGAAAACGGGAGGCGGGCGGCGCGCCGCGTCGGCGGGCGTTGTTGCGATTTCGGTTGCGGGTACGGGGATCGGACACGGGAAACTCCATAAAACAGCAGTGAGACTGATCGGCGCGAGGCGAGTTTGGGTGGACGCCTGAATTGGTGGATTCGTCGATGCGAACCCGACATCGGTAGGCCGGTGCTCAGCCTCCGCCAAGCTGCCGCACGCTGCTCAGCGCGCGCGGACGCGGATGAAAACCGGCTTCCATGCGCGCGCGTGGCCCGGATTCGTCGTGCGTTCCCGGCCAGGTGACTGCGAGCGTGCCGGGAAGTGCTCCTGCATCCTGCAAGTTGACGGAGGGCACGGCAACGACCGCGCGGAACTCCGGCAGCGGCGCCGGGGCCAGGCTTGGGGTGTTGCGAGAGGTCGGGCCGTCATGAGGTGCGAGGCCCGCGAAGACCGCCAGCACCGAAAGCAGCGCCAGCAGGCGCTGCCAGGTTTGGTGCCGAGGTCTGGACTTCATGCGCTCCCAATGTAGCGCGATCCGCCTGACGCTGCGTTAGCACACAAGAAGCGGGATGAGAGCAATGCCCACATCCCGCTTCTTGTGTAAAGCACTCAGGAGGTGATTTCCACCATCTCGCTGGCTTCGATGATGTCGCCTTCCTGCACGTCGTTCCAATCGAAGTTCACACCACACTCGTAGCCCGCCTGCACTTCACGGACGTCGTCCTTGAAGCGTTTGAGACCGGCGATGGTGCCTTCGTAGACGACCTGTTTGCCGCGGGTGACCTTGGCGCGCGCATTCCGGCGCAGCAGGCCATCTTGCACGTATGATCCGGCCACAGAGCCTGCCTTGGGGTGACGGATGACCATGCGCACTTCGGCGCGCCCCAGGTAGCGCTCCTCGAAGACGGGTTCCTGGGTGCCCTTGATCAGGCGGTCCACCTCGTCGATGAGTTCGTAAATGATGCGGTAGGTCTTGAGTTCAATGCCTTTCTGGGTGGCGACTTTCTGTACGCCCGGGGAGGGCACGACCGAAAAGCACAGGATCGTCGCGTTGGCGGTGGAAGCCAGCAGCACGTCGCCTTCGGTGGGCGCGCCGATGCCGGCGAGCATCACGTTCAGATTGACCTGCTCGCTGGTCTTGCGCGCCAGAATGCCCTGAATGGCTTCGACCGAACCCTGGGTGTCGGCGCGCAGCACCAGGTTGATCTCGCGCACTTCACCGCCCGCCCCGAAGATGTCGTCAAGGGTCATGCGGCGCTTCTCACGTGCCTGCTCGCCGTCGCGGCGCACGGTGACGCGGCTTTGCACCATCTCGCGCGCTTCGTGTTCATTGCGGGCGCTGGCGACCATATCACCGGCGGTGGGCGCTTCACTGAAGCCCAGAATCTGCACCGGCGTGCTGGGGCCGGCGTCCTTGATCCGTGCGCCGAGTGAGTCGGTCAGGGCCTTGATCTTGCCGTAACGCTCGCCCACCACCAGGAAATCCCCGACGCGCAGCGTTCCTTGCTGCACGATGACATTGGCCAGCACGCCCATCTGGCGGTCGACGCGGCTTTCCACCACAACGCCTCCCAATTCAGCCTTGGGATCAGCGCGCAGGTCCTCGAGTTCGGCGACCAGCGAGATCATTTCCAGCAGGTCCTCGACGCCTTCGCCGGTGCGGGCTGAGACACCCACCACGATGGTGTCGCCGCCGAACTCTTCGGGAACCAGGTTCTGCGCGATCAGGTCCTGCTTGACCTTGTCGATGTTGGCGGTGGGCAGGTCCATCTTGTTGATGGCGACGATCAGGGGCACTTTGGCAGCCTGCGCGTGCGCGATGGCCTCACGGGTCTGCGGCATGATCGAGTCATCGGCGGCCACCACGATGATGGCGATGTCGGCAACGTTCGCACCACGCGCCCGGATGCTCGTGAACGCTTCGTGGCCAGGCGTATCGATGAAGACGATCTTGCCCTTACTGGTCTTGGCCTCGAAGGCACCGACGTGTTGGGTGATGCCGCCTGCTTCCTTGGCTGCGACGCGCGTCTTGCGAATGTAGTCGAGCAGGCTGGTTTTGCCGTGGTCGACGTGGCCCATGATGGTCACGACCGGCGCGCGGTGAGGTACTTCGTTTTTCGGGGCCGTGTCCCTGGGCGCCACTTCCCGTTCGACGGTCGCGGTGGGCGCGCCCTGGTTTTGCAGCGCAGGAGCGCTGTCACCCTGCGCGCTGGGCGTCGTGGCTGTGGGGGTGGTGGGCGTGGCGCTGTTTTTCTCTTCGGCAAGAATTGTTTTGATGGCTTCGACCGTTTCTTCGTCCAGCGTTGAGGATGATGATTTGAACTGGACGCCCAAATCACTCAGGATCTCGAGCATCCGACCGCTGTCTACACCAAGGTCTTTGGCGAGTGCGTAAATGCGTACTTTTGACATGTGAACCTCCGGAATAGGGCGCGCTCGTGGCCGCGTGGGCCGGGCGCGCCTTTACGACCTGCGCATGATCATTGTCTCGTGACTCGCGACTTCGCGCGCTGAGCGCGCTTTCAATTGCTCGCTGAGCGCGGGTGCGCTCGTGCCCAGACGCCGCAGCTTTTTTTCCGCCCAACAGCCCACGTCATCCGCGCACACGTACGCGCCGCGACCCGTGCGGTGACCGGCGAGCAGCTGCCAGCCCCGCGGCGTGCGCGTCAGACGCAGCAGCTCACCCTGTGCCCGCTTGCGGCGGCAGGCAATGCAGGTACGCTCTGGGATGTGTGTGGACGTGGGCATCAGGCCTCCTGAGCTGATGTACTGATTGCTGCTCAGTCGTTCAGCTCGGTGTCGCCCTCGGGTGAGGCGCTCGCGACCGTTTTGGCGTCCTTGAAGAGGGCGTCGAAGGCCGCGCGGGCACCCGAGGTCGTTTCGCGTGGGGCGTCCTGCTCCTGCATGACCTGCGCGAGTGCCTCGTCGAGATCACTGACCGCCTGGGTTTCTTTCAGATCGATCTTGAACCCGGTCAGTTTGGCAGCCAGGCGCACGTTCTGCCCACCCTTGCCGATGGCGAGCGACAACTGGTCGGAGGTGACGGTGACGGTGGCCTCCTTGGCGTCGCCGTTCACCTCGATGATGCCGACCTTGGCCGGCGACAGGGCGTTGCGAATGAACTCACGCGTGCTGGCGTCCCACAGGATCACGTCGACGCGCTCACGGCCCAGTTCTCCTGTAACCGCCTGGATGCGGTTGCCACGGTGTCCGATGCAGGCGCCGATCGGGTCCACGTTGGAGTTGCGGCTCCACACGGCGACCTTGCTGCGCTGGCCGGCTTCACGCGCGATGGCCTTGACCTCCACCACGCCTTCGGCGACCTCGGGAATTTCCTGCTTGAGCAGGTACTCCAGCAGCCGCTCGTCGGCCCGGCTGGCCAGAATGGTCGGGCCTTTGGGCGTCTTGCGCACTTCCTTGAGGTAGATTTTGACGCGGTTGCCGTTGAGCAGCCGCTCGCCGGGAATCTGTTCGCGTGGAGGCATGATCGCCTCACCGGCGCCGAGTTCCACGAAGATGTTCTGCTTGTTGTCCATGCGCACGACCGTGGCGGTCATGACCTGGCCTTCCTTGTCCTTGTACTCGTTGAAGACGACGTTGCGCTCCGTCTCGCGCATTTTCTGCGTGAGGGTCTGCTTGGCCGCCTGCAGCGCGATGCGGGTGAACTTCTCGCGCTCCACCGGGAATTCCATCTCCATGCCGATCTCGACTTCCGGGTCGAGCTCCAGGGCGTCGGCGAGGGAAATCTGTAAATTTTCGTCCTCAAGCTTTTCGACGACTTCCTTCACGACCAACACTTCGAGTTCGCCGCTTTTGGGATCGAGGTGCACTTCGATGCGCTTGTCGGGTTCGACGTTGCGGGTGTAGGCCTGGGCGAGCGACTGCTCGAAGGCTTCGATCAACTGCATTTCGTTGATGTTTCGGGCCTGCGCAACTTCACGCAAGGCGTCCACGAAATTGAATTCTGCCGACATGAACATGTCCTCCTGATCACCGGCCCTGCCAGGGCCGGTGACCGCACTAACGGTGAGACGGCGGAAACTCCGCCAGGTTTGCCTGGATATCCGAAGCTCGCAAGGTCAGGTGCTCGCCGTTCAGGTCGAAGGTGACCTCCTCGCCCTCGACGCCGAGAATGGGAGCAGTGAAGCTGTGCCCGCCACCACGCACCTTGGCTTTCAGACCGACCATGCGTTCGAAGTGGCGCGGACGCCTCAGCGGGCGTTTGGCGCCGGGAGATTCGAGTTCCAGACGGTACTCGCCCTGAATGGGATCGAGCCGGTCGAGCTCCAGCGAAAGTACGTCACTGGCCGTTTGCAGGTCTTCGACCGTGACCGGTTGCTCGTCGAGCCGGTCGATGCGCACCAGCAGCGTCGGCCGCTTGCCGGGATTTTGAAGGTGCACTTCGAGCACCTCGAACCCCAACGGGGACAGGACTTCGTGTGCGATGTGTTCCAGATTGCTGCTCATACGTGGTCTCCGGGAAGTGAATGGACCCGCGGGCGAGGCTTGGCGTGCCTCACCAGCCGCCTTGTAGCACGAAGACGCTTCAGGTTTTGTGTCATAGGGATGGCGCGGGCGGATTTCTCCCGCCAACACGCCGTGGTTCACCCCTTTCGTCCTTTCCACCCGAAGTTGCGCGCTGCAGTTCGGGTGGCGTGGTGCTGCCTCACGAAAGAAGGGTGGGCCACCGCCCACCCCCCGACAAGAGGAATTGCCTTCATAGTATAGCCTGGAAAGCTTATTTTGGCGATTCGGGGCAGTTCCTGGGTCTGCTGGGAAGCAGCGCGCTCAGCCGTGCGCCGCGTCAGGAGCGGACGCTGTGCGATTCGATGACAATCGCGCCTTCGTGCAGACGTGCGATCTCGGCGTGCCCTTCCTCGATGCGGCGCATGCTGGCGAGCGCATTGTCTTCCGGAGCGCGTGCCATGGCGTCACCCAACCGGATCTGCGGCGAGGCAATCGGGCGGGCCCACACGATGGCGTCCTGCTTGCCGCCCGCACCTGCGTGCACCACACCGCGCAGCGCGCCCATGACGATCACGTCACCGCCGGCGATCACGGCCGCACCCGGGTTCACGTCTCCCAGAATCACCACACTGCCCTTGTACTCTCCGCGAAAGCCCGCGCGGACGCTGTGCGGTACGATGACCGTGCGGGCGCTGGCGTCGGATTCGGGTGTCGGAAGCCGCCCGGCGCGCAGTCGGTGAATTTCTCCTCCTGCAGCCCGTACGACGTTGAGCGCTGCTTCCACCGCGGCCACGTCGACCTCTCCTTCGAGTTCTACCGTGACATGCTCGGCGAGCAGTTCCCGCTTGCCGAGGAGCGCTGCTTCAATGCTCTGGGCCGAATCGCCCGCTTCGATCAGGAGGTTGAGGCCGCCCAGTGTGCCACGCAGTTTCATTGTTTTCACTTTATCAAGAGATCAGTCTCAGGCGTGCCCGCAGCCCGCTTCATTTTCTTGTAGTAGGATAGGTCCGTATGCAAGATAGGGAGGACCTTGACGGTGCAACTTGATTCCGGCGCGGTGGTCGAAGGACGCGTGACGCGCGTAACCGACTTCGGTGCCTTCATTCAGTTCGAGAACGGCGAAACTGGGCTCGTACACATTTCGCAAATCGCGCACAGCTTCGTTCGCTCGGTGAGTGACCACATCAGCGAAGGCCAGACGGTCGAGGTGAAAGTCCTGGGCCGTGATGAAAAGGGCCGCCTTGACCTGTCGATCAAAGAACTGCTCGACGAACCCGAGGAAGTGCCGCGTCCGCGTGCCATCGGTCGCCAGTCCCCACAGTTCGAGGCCAAGCTTCGCTCGTTCATGCGCGACGCCAAAGAACGCACCGGTGGGGGAGATAAAAAAGGTGGCGTCAAAAAGGGCGGACGCAAGTAAGCATCAGCAGTGAAAGAGAGTGGAGGGCCCTTTCGCCCTCCACTCTCTTTGTTGCAAGCCCGGCACCGGGTCGATCCCTGAAAGAACAACGCCCCACCGGGGCGGCGGGCGTTATTCCTGCGAGGTGATGAATGGCAGGTTGCGGTCAAACTGCGCCCGGTCAAGTCCATACCCGTACACGAACGCGTCGGGGATGGTGAATCCCAGATAATCGACCGGGACTTCCACCTTGCGTCTTGACGGCTTGCTCAGCAGGGCAGCGACTTTCAGCGACGCCGGGCCGCGTCCTTCGAGGTAGTGCAGCAGGTAGTGCATGGTGATGCCAGTGTCGACAATATCTTCCACGAGGATCACGTGACGGTTCGAGAGGGGCAGGCTGAGGTCCTTGACCAGCCGTACCTCTCCGCTCGACTGCTTGGCGTTTCCGTAACTGGAGACGGCCAGGAAGTCCACGGTCAACGGCATGGACAGAGCCCGCACCAGGTCGGAGTGAAACAAAAAGGCGCCGTTGAGGACGCAGATCAGGTGCGGCTCCTTACCCTCGTAGTCGCGGGCGATCTGGGCACCGAGGTCACGAATGCGTGACTGCAGCTCTTCGGTCGAAATCTGAACGGGTCCGTTCGACGGGGCAAACGTCATTGTGGAATCGTATCACCGCCGGGGCAGCACGTCATGCCCACGGCGTCCGGTCGACCAACCTGACGGGCGCTCTATACTCACCGCATGAACCTGTCTGCCGTGCCCGGCGTCCTCGGGCGCATTGCCCGCGAGCGCGCCGACGACTACCGTGACGCCGCGTTCGCACCCGGAGGGCCGGTCCAGCGCACTTACCCCTTTCGGCGCGCCATCACCGGCGGCTCCATCGCGCTGATCGCTGAAGTCAAGCGGGCCAGTCCCAGTCAAGGTCACATTGCCGCCCTCGATCCGCTGGAGGCGGCACGTGCTTACCGGCAGGGTGGTGCGGCCGCCATCTCCGTGCTGACCGAACCACGTCACTTCGGTGGATCGAACGAGGCCCTGCAAAGTGTCTCACGGGCGCTGGATTTACCCACGTTACGCAAGGATTTCGTGGTCCACAAGGCCATGCTCGCCGAAGCGGCCCAGTGGGGCGCGGGTGCCGCACTGCTGATCGTGGCCGTGCTGGGTGAGGACACGGCCGAGTACCTGCAGGTGGCGCATGTGTTGGGCCTTGACGCCCTGGTCGAAGTGCACGACGAGCGTGAGCTCGACCTGGCCATCGAGGCTGGGGCCGAGATCATCGGCGTGAACAACCGCGATCTCACCACCCTCGAGATCGATCTCGCGACGTCTCCACGCCTCATCCGTCGGGCACGGGACGCGGGATACGGTGGGACACTGGTGGCTGAGAGCGGCTACCACCGACGTGAACAGATTCAGGAGTTGCAGGGGCTCGCCGACGCGGTGCTGGTAGGCAGCGCGCTCGCCGCTTCCGGCGATCTGGCGCGGGCGTCACGCGAGTTGCTGGGCGCATGATGACCGCCCGGCGCACACGATGAAGTGCTGCAGCGTGCACCGGATTGGCTTTACACTTCGAAGGTGAACGGCCGAGACACGAGAAGTGCCTGGCGGCGTGCGCTGGGTGACGTCATCTTCGGGCTGGAGACGCCCGCAGCGCGCGCTTTTGATGTCGCGTTGATCTGGCTGATTTTTGCCAGTGTGCTGGCCGTCATGTTTGAAAGCGTGCCAGAGATCAACCAGCAGTTCGGTCGAGCACTGCGCCTCTTGGAATGGTTTTTTACGGCCGTATTCACAATCGAGTACCTGCTGCGTCTTCTTTCGGCACGGCGCGCCTGGAACTACGTTCGCAGTTACTACGGTCTGATCGACCTGCTGTCGATTCTGCCGTCCTACCTGAGCCTGCTGGTTCCCGGCGGGCAGTATCTGCTGGTCGTACGCGCCTTGCGGCTGCTGCGGATGTTCCGGGTCTTCAAGATGCTCCGCTACCTGTCCGAAGCCAATGTGCTGGGCGTCGCGCTGCGTGAAAGCCAGTCGAAGATCACGGTGTTCCTGGTGACGGTGCTGACTTTGGTGACCGTTTTCGGCACGGCCCTCTACCTGATTGAAGGCCCGGCAGGCGGGTTTACGTCCATTCCCATCAGCATTTACTGGGCGGTTGTCACCCTCGCGACGGTGGGGTACGGCGATATCGTTCCGCAGACCTGGCTCGGCAAGCTGGTGGCGACATTGGCGATGCTGCTGGGTTACGCGATCATCGCGGTTCCGACCGGCATCGTGACGGTAAGCCTGGCCCGGGCGCAACAACGCCGCGAGGACCGGGCCTGCGAACAATGTCATCTTCCCAGACACGAGTCCGACGCTGTTTACTGTCGGCGTTGTGGTGCGCTGCTTCCGGAAGGCAGCGTTTCGGCCCCTTGACCGCTTGGCATGCAGCAACGTGCTGCTCCATCCGGAGCTCCCACTGCATCAGGCTGACGAGCCTCGCGGATTGTGCCGAATGCGAAAAGCCCGCCTCGAACAAGGCAGGCCACACTGCTTTGGTAACACTTACGCCATGCGGCGTTGCGGCAATACGAAGTGCCGGACGGCGGCCAGCGACACACCGATGACCGCGGGCCACAGGGCCCACGAAAAGAACGTCCGGCTGGCCGGCAGCGTCAGTGAAGTGTCCAGCTGGGGCGCGAGCATGCGCGCCAGCAGGATGGGCAGCACGAACGCACCCAGGGCGAGCGGCAGCGCCAGCAGCCCACCCGCGTGTTTCACCAGCAGCAGCGCGACGAGCCCGGAGCACACCAGCGGAAAGACAACGCTCCATTCCGGGGGGGCGGCGGTCAGGTTGAGACGGCCTTCCAGCAGCGGGGCCAGCAACGGCGCGACAAGCGGCAGTGCTCCGGCGACCGCGCCAGTATAGCCGAACCAGCCTCCGCACTCGTCGAGAATCAGGGTCAGCAGCACCCACGCGCCCAGCTTGACCGGCCAGTCCAGGGTGGAGAACAGCAGCACGGTCAACAGCACCAGGCTGGAAAGCCCGACGAGCCAGGCCCTCAGGCTGCCTGCTTCCCGACCCTGCCGGGCGGTCAGGGTCATCCGGCCACCTTCTCACGCTTGGCGCGCGTGCTCTTGGGTTTGCTCTCGATGACCGGCACCGCTTCGGGGCGGGGTGCTGTCGGCGTGATGCCCGGCACCCGCGAGAGGTACGCCCCGGTGTGGCTCGTGGGGTGCGCTGCCACCTCTTCCGGCGTGCCGATCGTGACAATCTCACCTCCGCGAATGCCACCCTCCGGCCCGAGGTCGATCAGCCAGTCGGCGGTCTTGATGACGTCGAGGTTGTGCTCGATGATCAAAAGGGTATTGCCCGCTTCGACCAGCCGCTCCAGCACGCCCATCAGGCGCCGGACGTCCTCGAAGTGCAAACCGGTGGTGGGCTCGTCGAGAATGTAGATGGTCTTGCCCGTCGCGCGCTTGGAAAGCTCCGAGGCCAGTTTGATGCGCTGCGCCTCGCCGCCCGACAGCGTGGTGCTGGGTTGACCGATCTTCATGTAGCCCAGACCGACATCGCACAGCAGCTGCAGTTTGCGCTCGATGTTCGGAATCGCCTCGAAGAACTCGCGCGCGGCCTCTACCGTCATGTCGAGCACGTCGGCGATGCTCTTGTGGTTGTACTTCACCTCGAGCGTCTCACGGTTGTAGCGAGCGCCCTTGCACACCTCGCATGGCACATAGATGTCGGGCAGGAAGTTCATTTCGATCTTCATGACCCCGTCACCCTTGCAGTTTTCGCAGCGTCCGCCCTTGACGTTGAACGAGAAGCGCCCGGCCTGGTAACCGCGCCGCCGCGCCTCGGTCGTGCGGGTAAACAGGTCACGAATTTCGGTGAAGACCCCGGTATAGGTGGCGGGGTTGCTGCGCGGCGTGCGACCGATCGGGCTCTGGTCGATCTCGATGACCTTATCGAGGTTGTCCATGCCGTCCAGACCGTCGAACTTGCCGGGGCTGGTCTTGGCGCGGTTGAGGTCGCGTGCCAGGGTGGCGTGCAGGATGTCGTGAATCAAGGTCGACTTGCCGCTGCCCGAAGGGCCGGTCACGACCGTCATGGTGCCCAGCGGAATTTCGACGGTTACGTTACGCAGATTGTGCTCGCGTGCGCCACGAATGCGCAGCTTCTTGCCGGTGCCGCGGCGGCGGGTGGTGGGCACCTCGATTCGGATTTCACCTCGCAGATACTTGCCGGTCAGGCTGTCGGGGGCCGCTGCGATGTCCTGGGGCGTACCCACCGCGACGACGTCACCGCCGTGAACGCCTGCGCCGGGACCCATGTCGACCACCCAGTCGGACTCCATCATGGTTTCCTCGTCGTGCTCCACGACCAGCAGGGTGTTGCCCAGGTCGCGCAAACTCTTGAGGGTCTGGATCAGGCGTCCGTTGTCCTTGGGATGCAGCCCGATTGAGGGCTCGTCGAGTACGTACAGCACGCCGGTCAGGCCGCTGCCGACCTGCGTGGCCAGCCGGATGCGCTGCGCCTCGCCGCCGGACAGCGTGTTGGCAGTACGGTCGAGTGACAGGTAGTCGAGGCCGACGTCCACCAAAAACTTCAGGCGCGTGCGGATGGCCTTCAGAATCGGCGCTGCCACTGCCGAGCCGAAGCCGCCCAGCTGAAAGTCGAAGCTGCGAGGCGGAGCGACTTTGGCAGTGCCCCCCTTGCCGGTCTCCAGAAACCCGACGATGTCCGTTTCGCCTACCAGGCCATCCTGCAACCGGCCGAAAAAAGCGTCGGCTTCCAGCACGCTCATGTTGCTGGTCTGGGCAATGTTCACGCCGCCGACCCGCACCGCCAGAATCTCGGGCTTGTAGCGGGTGCCACCGCAGGTCGGGCACTCGACCATCTCCATCAGTTCCTCGAGCTTTTCGCGCATGTAGTCGCTCTCGGTTTCGGCGTAGCGGCGCTCGAGGTTGACAATGACACCCTCGTATTCGGTCATGAAGCGCATGGTTTCCTTGCCGCCCCGGCGGTACACCACCTCGAAAGGTTCTGGCAGACCGCGCAAAATGGTGCTCTGCACCGTGGCGGGCAGATCGCGCCAGGGCGACTTGAGGTCGAAACCCAGGTGCTCGGAGAGGGCGCGCAGCTTGTCCCAGTAGTACACGCCGCCCCCGGTGCCCTTTTTGCTCCAGGGGATGATGGCGCCCTCGGCAATCGAGAGGTGCTCGTCGATCACCGCGTCGGCGGAGAACTCCAGCTTGCTGCCCAGACCGGCGCAGTCCCCGCAGGCGCCGTAAGGATTGTTAAAGGAAAAGGAGCGCGGTTCGAGTTCTTCAAGCACGCTGCCGTGTTCCGGGCAGGCGAACTTCTCGGAGTACAGCTCTTCCTGGCCACTGTCGGGAAAGAGCACCCGCAGCAGTCCTTCGCCGCGCCTGAGGCCCAGCTCCACGCTTTCGGCGATGCGGCTGCGGTCGCCTTCCTTCAGCACCAGCCGGTCGACCACCACGTCGATATCGTGCTTCTCGAATTTTTCGAGCTTCAGCTTCTCGGCCTCGTCGATGTCGTAGATGGTCCCGTCGACCCGCGCGCGCGCGAACCCCTCGCGCTTGAGGTCGGCGATCATCTTGCGGTACTCACCCTTGCGCCCACGCACGATGGGCGCGAGCAGAATGGTGCGGGCGTCGGGGAAGTGCGACAGCAGCTTGTCGGTGATCTCGCTGGGGCTCTGGCGCTCGATCTTGCGACCACAGACCGGGCAATACGGTGTGCCGACCCGGGCGTAGAGCAACCTCAGGTAATCGTGAATTTCGGTGACAGTGCCCACCGTGCTTCTGGGATTGTGGCTGGTGGTCTTCTGGTCGATCGAGATCGCCGGCGAGAGTCCTTCGATGGCGTCCACATCGGGCTTTTCCATCAAGCCGAGGAACTGG
This sequence comes from Deinococcus peraridilitoris DSM 19664, assembly GCF_000317835.1. Classification (NCBI taxonomy): domain Bacteria; kingdom Thermotogati; phylum Deinococcota; class Deinococci; order Deinococcales; family Deinococcaceae; genus Deinococcus; species Deinococcus peraridilitoris. The sequence continues at coordinate 3,376,687 of NC_019793.1, forward strand.
CGCGCGTAGGCGCTGAGCGACTCGACGTAGCGGCGCTGCCCTTCGGCATAAATGGTATCGAAAGCGAGCGTGCTCTTGCCCGATCCCGACACCCCGGTGATGACCACGAATTTGTTGCGGGGCAGCTCCACGGTGACGTTTTTGAGGTTGTGCTCTCGCGCACCGCGCACGATGATGTTGTTCAAACTGACCTCTCCCTTGAGGTGTATGGACCCAGGCGGGTGGGATGAATCTTCAAGTACGGTGCCAGCATAACACTGGTCGTGACTTTCAAGCTCAACATGCAAAAAACAACATCGCATTCTAGCACCCGGGATCAGGGTGTTGAGAGGCCGCCTTACCTTCTGCAAGGCAGCCGAACAGCCCGCGCTGCCGGAAATGGCGAGGTTGGCGCTTTCTGCCTTCGGCGGAGCGCACTAGACTGCACGCATGATTCAGCGCCGCCAAACCGTCACAACCTGGGTGGGCCGGGTTCCTGTCGGGTCCGCCCATCCGGTCGTGGTGCAGTCCATGACCAACACCGACACGGCCAACGCCGAAGCGACGGCCATTCAGATCGCGCAGCTGGCCCGCGCGGGCTCCGAAATCGTGCGTGTCACCGTGAACAACAAGGCTGCGGCCAGCGCCCTGCCCGAAATCGTGCAACGACTGCACGACGTGGGCGTGGACGTGCCCGTCGTGGGCGATTTTCATTACAACGGTCACATCCTGCTGCGCGAGCATCCTGAGGCGGCGCGTCTGCTCGCCAAGTACCGCATCAACCCGGGCAACGTCGGTGCGGGTCAGCAACATGACCGGAACTTCGCCACCATGATCGAGGTCGCCAAGGAGTACGGCAAGCCGGTGCGCATAGGCGTGAACTGGGGCAGCCTCGATCAGGGGGTGCTGGCCCGGATGATGGACGAGAACGCCCGGTTGCCCCATCCCCGCAGTGGTACTGACGTCATGATCGACGCGATGATCGTTTCGGCGCTCGAAAGCGCACGTTTTGCCGAAGAACTCGGTTTGGGGCACGACCAGATCATCATCAGCGCCAAAGTCAGCTCCGCGCCGGAGCTGTGGCAGGTGTACCGGCTGCTGGCCGCCCAGTGCGACTACCCGCTTCACCTCGGGCTCACCGAAGCGGGCATGGGCATGAAGGGTATGGTCGCTTCCAGCGCAGCCCTCGCGCCCCTCTTGCTGGAAGGTATCGGCGATACCATTCGCGTGTCGTTGACGCCCGAACCGGGAGCCTCACGCAAACTCGAAGTCGAGGTGGCCCAGCAGATCCTGCAGTCGATGGGCATCCGGCAGTTCCTCCCGCAAGTCACGGCCTGCCCGGGATGCGGACGCACCACCAGTTCGTTCTTTCAGGAACTGGCTCAGCAGATTCAGGGATACATCGCCCTGCGCATGCCCGAATGGAAAAGTGCGCATCCGGGTGTCGAGGCAATGCAGGTCGCCGTGATGGGATGCATTGTGAACGGCCCCGGCGAGAGCAAGCACGCCAACATCGGCATCAGCCTGCCCGGCACCGGTGAAGATCCCCGTGCGCCGGTCTATCAGGATGGGGCGCTGCTCACGACCCTGCGCGGTCCGACCATCGTGCAGGACTTTCAGGCGCTGCTCGAAGCCTATGTTGAGAAGACTTACAGCGAACGGGTGCCGGGCTGATGGGCCGCGCGGATGGCGTGTGGGGCGTACAACCGTTCGAAAACGACGATGCCCAGACCTTTTTGGCCGAAGTGCTGGAAGACGGCCCTGTGGCCATCGAAGAGGCCATTGACGTCGCGCTGGACGCCGAGGACGATCTGCAGGCGCCGGAAGGCGCACGCGCGGTCGCGGCCCTGGCCCTGCTGGGGGCTATCCTGACCGGGAACGGCGAAGGCTTGCCGGCCGATCTGCGCGCCTGGGTCACGCAGTTTCCGCCCGAGACGCTAGAATCCCTGCGCGCGCCCGCACTGACGGTGCTCGAGCTGGTCGATGGCGAAACTTCGGAGTTGCGAGAGCGCTGGCAGGACGCCGAGGGCTACCTCGCCTGGCAATCCAGCCTGAATACCCTGCGTGCGCGCCTGACCGATCGGTGAGGAAGGAGCTGGGCCACTGCCCGGCGAGTCGTCCATGTTAGCCTTCTCGTGACGGGTCCGCCGGAACGTGGGACCGCACGCCGAACTCTTGCGTCCAGCGGCGCATTCCGCTTGGAGGAACACTTACATGGCCCGCATCGTCCTGAAAAACCCACGTGAGATCGAGGCGCTTCGGCAAGCCAACCATCTCGTCGCGCAGACCTTCGAGGTGCTCGAACCTCACGTCAAACCCGGTGCCAGCCTGGGAGAGCTCGACCGCATTGCCGAAGACTTCATTCGCGCGCAAGGCGCCATTCCGGCTTACAAGGGCTACGCGCCCAATGGCGTGCCCTTCCCGGCAACCATCTGCGCCTCGGTGAACGAGGTGATCTGCCACGGCATTCCTTCGCAGCGCCGTCTGCGTGAGGGCGACATCATCGGCGTGGATATCGGTGTGAAGCTGAACGGCTTTTTCGGCGACGCGTGTTACACCTACGTGGTAGGAGGCGTGAATCCGCAGGTCCGTAAACTGGTGGACACCACCCGCGAATGTCTGGCAGCCGGGCTCGCCGTCATCAAGCCCGGCGCGCGCACCGGTGATATCGGTCACGCCATTCAGACGCTGGCCGAGTCGCGCGGTTTCAGCGTGGTCCGCGAGTATACCGGTCACGGCATCGGGCAGCGCCTGCACGAAGAACCCACCATTTACCACTGGGGCAAGCCTGGGAGCGGTCTCAGGCTGGTCGAGGGCATGGTGTTCACGGTGGAGCCGATGATCAATCTCGGGCGGCCCGAGACGCGCCTGCTGGGCGACGACTGGACCGTCGTGACCGCCGACGGCAAGCCCAGCGCCCAGTTCGAGCACACCATCGCCGTGACCGCGCAGGGTGTCGATATCCTGAGCCTGTAAGCCGGACCACGCGGAAAGGCGGAAGGCCAAAGCCTTCCGCCTTTTGCGGCTTACCGGTTCTTCAGTTCGTCTGTGCCAGCGTGCGGCCCTGAGGGTCTTGCACCACGACGCGCTGGAACGTACCCGGTACCTGAAAGGCCACCCACGGGCTGGTGAGGGCCTGGGTCGTGATGGCCCCCTCGCCCGGCGACGTGACCTCGACAGTGACCATGAGCGTCGTTCCGTTCGCGCGAGTGGAGAGCACACGCACGCCGTAGCCGCCCGTGGGGCGCTGACCGAGGAAAAACGCCACCACCGAGTTGCTGGCAAAGGTGACCGAGGGAACGGCCGGGGGGGGCGACACGTTGCCGTTCGCGGTACTCCAGAGGCTGCCCAACTCTGAAGGTGAACGCGCGAGTCTCACGCTGGCCTGCTGTTGTTCGTAGGCGCTGTAGGCACCCCGGCCGAGCTCGCGGATGTTCAATTGACCTCCCGAAAGAGTGCTGCCCGAGGCTGTACCCGAGGCGGGTGGAGTAGCCGGAGCGGGCGTGACCGGTGCTGGCACGCGCGGCGCGGGCACCGATGTGACTGGCGCTGCCACACCTGGAGCCGGAGCGGGCGCGGCAGTCGTTGCCGTGTTGACCTGACTTTGCAAGAACAGCGCCGTGCGCAGGGTATTTTTCGGTTCGGGCTGAGCTTTGAGGGGCGCGTCGGGCACCTCGGCTTCGGGAATGACTGCGACGGCCAGCTGGCCCTGGCCTTGCAGCGCGTTCGCCAGAGCGTCGGCTTCGGCTTCAGTGAGTTTGCCGGCGCCTCGCAGGCCACGCTGCTCCTGAGCGCTGACGCGCACCAGGCTTCCGGCCTGCAGACGCGAGGACAGCTTGTACCACGCCGTGCCGTCCGTGAAGTATACGCCCTCCACGTTGGCGTTGGCCTGGACGATGAAGTTCATCCCGTTCTCGCGGCTGACGGTCACCTTGCGGCCGACATTGCTCGTCGGTGTGCGCAGTGTCGCGCGGCCGTTGATGCTGAGGGTGCCGTTGATGGCGAGTGGGTCGGGTACCTGCGGGCGAAGGGTCAGCTGCTGCTCGCCGAGTTTGACTTCACTTTGCGCAACACCGTTCAGACTGCCGTAGACCCAGCCGATCCGCTCGGTAGAGGCACCGTAAAGCAGGGCCTCGTGGACCTCGAAATTGTTGGGGCCGTTCATGCTGCAAGCGCCGAGGAGGACGGCACTCAGCAGGAAAAGGCCGCTGCGTTGCTTGTTCATGGTCGTAGCTTAATGTTCGAAACTGACGCGTCACTGAATGTTTTCTTCACGCCAGGCAGCGTCTGTACGCTTCAACTGAGTGCCCCCAGCAACTCGCGGGCGTGCTCACGGGCCGCCGCAGAGTCGGTACCGCTCAGCATGCGGGCAATTTCGGCTTCGCGTTCGTCGGCGTTCAGGGCGCGCACGCGGGTCAGGGTGCGCCCACCTTCGAGGTATTTTTCGACCTTGTAATGATGGTCGGCGCGTGCCGCGATCTGCGCCAGGTGGGTTACGACCAGCACCTGTCGCTCGAGCGCCAGCTGGGCGAGCTGCGCGGCGACTGCATTGGCCGCCGCTCCACCAACGCCCGCGTCAACTTCGTCAAAAACCACGCTGGGGGTGTCGGCGCCCAGAACGGTGCTGACGGCCAGCATCACACGCGACAGCTCCCCACCGGACGCCACATCTGCAAGGTGTCCCAAAGATTCGCCCGGGTTGGCGCTGAAGCGCAGTTCGACGTTTTCCAGTCCGTAGGGTGCGGGTTCAGCCAGTTCACTCAGGGCGAATTCCAGGCGGGCGTGGGGCATACCGAGTTCACGCACGACGCTTTGCAGATTTCGCGCGAGTTTCGGGGCGACGGCGGCGCGGGCCCGGCCCAGCGTCTCGCCACAGGTCTTTACCTCGCGGGCCAGGCGGTTGACTTCACCTTCCAGGCTGCTGGCGTCGTGCTCGTCACGCCGCAGTGCTGTCAGCTGATCGGCAATTTCGGCGCCGTAGTTGAGCACGTCCTTCAGCGAGGGACCGTATTTGGCCCGCAACTTGGACAGCTGCGTGATGCGTGTCTCGATGCGTGCCACGTCCTCGGGATCGGGGGCGTTGTCCTCGGCCACGGAAGTGAGTTCCAGCGAGACCGCCTTGAGGGCTTCGTAGGCCGTGCGAAGCTCATCTTGCAGTGCAGCGAGATTGGCGTCATACTTGGCCGCTGCCCCCAGGCTGCGTATGGCTTCCGCGACCAGCCCCTGGGCGTTGACTTCGGCGTCGGAAAGCAGCTCGATGGCGCCCGCCGCGCCTTGCGCGATGGCTTCCAAATTCGACAGTCGGGTCAGCTGCGCCTCCAGCGGCTCTTCTTCACCCACGACCGGCGAGACTGTCTCGATCTCGTTGAGCTGGTATTCGAGCAGGTCGATCTGCCGTGCGCGCTCACGTTCGCTCAGCCGCAGCTGCTCCAGGCGCTCTTGCGCTGATCTCCAGGCGCCGTAAGCCGCCTGGTAGGTGCTCATCTCACTGCCCTTGAGCGTGCGGTCCAGCATGGCGCGCTGATGCGCCGGGGACAGCAGGCTCTGGGCCGAGTGCTGCCAGTGAATGGTGAGGCGCTCGGTCGTCCACTCTCCCAGCTCCCGCAGGCTGACCACCTCACCTTGAAGGCGAGCCGTCGAGCGCCCCGCGGCAGTGACGCGGCGCGAAGCTACATCCTCGCTCCAGAATCCACTGACCAGCAGATCCTCGGCGCCACTGCGCACGAGGTCGCTTCCTCCCCGCGTGCCCAGCAACAGACCCAGCGCGTCTACAATGATACTTTTCCCCGCCCCTGTTTCGCCGGTGAAGACGTTGAAGCCGTTTCCCAGGTCCAGGTCGAGTCGCTCGATGGTGGCCAGGCGCTGGATTTCAAGTCGGTGTAGGCGGGGCACGCGATCAGTATAGGGCGGCCCACAGCGCGGCATGTCGCCAAATGCACCCTCTGGCCGGCCTGAAGACAGCACCCGTAATCGGCGGTCAGACCAATTGTTCAGCGCGCTCCGGCATGACGCGTTGCTTGCATGCGTAAACTGATCGTCGTGAGTGTTGAGCGAATGCCAGGCATGAAGCCGTGGACGAATGGATTGCCGGAAACATTCCAGCCGCTGCCGGGCCTGCCGCTGCTGGTACTGGTCGGGGTCACCGGCGTGGGCAAGAGTACCACCTTGAGTTCTCTGGAACAGTTGGGTGTGCGGTTTTCGGTGCTGCCCAACCGCCGCGAGGTGACGGATGCCGTGATGATCGAACCGCTGGCGGGCAGTCCGGTGAGCGACCGTGAGGAGCGCTTTCGCTTGACGGCGAGGTACCGCGAGACGCACCCGGGGGGCATGGCACAGGCACTGGCCTCACTTGCGGTGGACTTGAATCACTGGACGTCCCCGCTGCTGTTTGACGGCTTGCGTGGCCTGGATGAAGTGAGGTACGCCACCGAGCACCTGCCCCTGGCGCGCTTCGTGGTGCTGGGCGCACCCGATATGGTGCGGGTGCGCCGACTGCTGGGGCGCGCGGATCACTTCGATCGGGTAGTCACCACGGGAGAGGAGGCCGGCGGGCAAAGGTTGCTTGCGCAGTTGCGGGCGCTGGAGGGAGTGCGTGAAGTCTTCGAGGAAGACGCGCTCGAGCAGCTGGCTGCGCTGCCCGGTGAGGGAATCGACCGTGCAGACGTGTTGGGGAAGGTCCGGATCGTGGTGAGCGAGCGTCGTCATTACGACCCCCGGTCAGCCCAGGAATGGCTGGAACACTTGCCGCCACGGCGCGCACTGATTCTCGATACGGCGGCTTTTTCCGCTACAGACGTGGCTCGGCGCATTCAGGAGTGGTTGTGAGGGACCTGACCGTGGGTCTGTGTATTGCGCGAGGATTGGCGTGACCGTCATCGAGCAGATCGAGGCGATTCCTTACCGCCTGCCGCTGCTTGGCATGCTGGCCTGGGGAAAGCACAGCCGTCTGGACGCCGCCGAGCACGTACTGGTACGCGTGCACGTGCGCGGTGGTGCGGTGGGTGAAGCTGAGGCGCCCCCCAGACCGACCATTTACGGAGAAACGGTTGCGAGCATTCAGGCGATACTGGGACACCTGAAAGAAGCTTTGATCGGCCTGGACATCCGCGATGAGGAGGCCATCGCCAGCGTGCTGGGCAGCGTGGCCAACAACCACACGGCGCGCGGCGCCCTCGACATGGCCTGCTGGGACGCGCGGGCACAGGTAAGCGGCACGACCCTGTTCGACCGGCTGCTGGGCCCTCAGCGGCGGCTGCGCGTGTCCTACATTCTCGGCATCAGCGACCGGCAGGTCATGCTGGACGAAGCGCGCCGTGTCGTCGAGGCGGGCGTGCGCGTCCTGAAAGTCAAGGTTGGTCGTGATCACCACAAGGACCTGGCGGTCATCGGCGCACTGGCGCACGAGTTTGAGGGAGCCGGAGTTGATCTTTACGCCGACAGCAACGAAACCCTCACTCCCAAACTGGCCCGGGAAGCGTTGCGTGCCATGCGGGAGGCAGGCCTGCTGTACGTCGAGGAGCCGCTGCCGGTACGCTCGCTCCGTGCCCGCGCGTCGTTAAAGAAGTTCGGCGAGTTGCCGGTGATCGCGGACGACTCCTGCTTTTCACTGCCCGATCTGGAACGGGAGCTGGACTTTGATACCTTCGATATCCTGAACATCAAGACGGCGCGAACAGGTTTCACCGAGAGCCTGCGTATGCTGGCGCTCGCGCGTCGTCATGGCAAGGGCGTGATGGTCGGCTCACAGGCCTCGACGTCGCTGGGAACAGTGCATGCGGCGCTGATGTCTAGTCAGCAAGGTGTGACCCATCCGTGCGAGCTGAGCTTTTTTTTGAAGCTCCCAGAGGACATCGTGGGCGAGCATATCGTGCTGCACGAAGGAGAGCTTTGGGTTGACGAGTTGCGGACAATCCGGGTGGATGCGCAGCGCCTTCATCGATGGAAAATATGAGAACATCATGTGGAAGGGCTCTGGAAAACTTCATTCGACTTGGTTATCGTGAAGCCAGTTAAGGAGCAGCCGCATGATGGAAATCGAAATGTTCAACACCCTCTTCGGTCCTTTGGTGTTTGCCATGTCAGTCGGAACCTGGGGATTTTTCAACCGTCCCGAGAAGCGTCCTGCCCTGCTGCAAGCCCTGGTGCTGATGTTCGTCGTGGGTGCCGTCGTCTTTACCTACTATCCCTCTTCCGCGCTGTTCCAACTGATGGCCCTCGACGGCTTTGTCGTCACGGTGCTGTACGCCCTGTACCTGCGTTCAAGCGTCACCAGCCAGAAAGCCTGATCACCCGTCGAAACTGGGGGCCTGGACTGCAGTCCAGGCCCCCTTGCTGTGGACACCCTTTCCAACAAAGGGCCGACCTCATCTGAGGTCGGCCCTTTTGGTTGGATCCGGAGTTCAGGCCTGGACTTTGCGCTCGTTTTTGTGCAGCTGCATCAGCACCGTCTGCAGGATGCCACCGTTGCGGTAGTAATCGATCTCAACGGGAGCGTCGATGCGGCACTTCACCGTCAGCTCGCGCGCGTTGCCTTCGCTGTCCGTCACACGGACCGTGACGTTCTGGCGGGGCTTGAGGTTTTCGGGCAGCTCAATGACGTACGTCTCGTCACCCTTGAGCCCCAGGGTGTCCGCATTCTCACCTGCCGCGAATTGCAGCGGCAAGACGCCCATGCCGACCAAGTTGCTGCGGTGAATGCGCTCGAAGCTCTCGGCGATCACGGCCTTGACCCCCAGCAGGAAGGTACCTTTGGCAGCCCAGTCACGGCTAGATCCCATGCCATAATCCTTACCCGCGATGATCACCAGGGGGATCCCGGCGGCCTTGTACTGCTCGCTGGCTTCGAAAATGGTGGTGACTTCACCGCTCAGGTAGTTGGTGGTAAAGCCCCCCTCGGTGCCCGGCGCCAGCTGGTTCTTGAGACGGATGTTGGCAAAGGTGCCTCGCGTCATGATGCGGTCGTTGCCGCGACGTGACCCGTAGCTGTTGAAATCGCGCTGTTGCACGCCACGTTCGAGCAGGAACTTTCCGGCGGGGGTATTGGCACCGAAACTGCCGGCAGGGGAGATGTGGTCGGTGGTGACACTGTCCCCCACCTTCACCAGCACTCGGGCCCCCTCGATGCTCGTGATCGGCTGAATCTCACCGCCCAGATTATCGAAGAACGGCGGGTTCTGGATGTAGGTGCTGTCCTCGTTCCACTCGTAGAGCTCACCGCCGGAGACCGGAATCTCGTTCCAGGCTGCGTTGCTCTGTTCGATTCCATCGTAGACCCGTTTGAACATTTCGGCGTTGATGGCGCGGTCCATGATCTCCTGAATCTCGGCGTTGGTGGGCCAGATGTCACGCAGGTACACCGGACTGCCGTCGCTGCCGACTCCGAGCGGCTCGGAGGCGAGGTCCATGTCCACGCGTCCTGCCAGGGCGTAGACCACCACCAGCGGCGGCGAGGCCAGGTAATTGGCCTTGATGTAGGGATTGATGCGCCCTTCGAAGTTGCGGTTGCCCGACAGCACCGACGCCGCCACCAGATTGGCCTCCACGATGGGCTTGACGACTTCTTCGGGCAGCGGACCGGAGTTGCCGATACAGGTCATACAGCCGTACCCGACCGTCTGAAAGCCGATCTGATCGAGATACGGCTGGAGGCCCGCCTCGGTGAGGTACTCTGTCACGACGCGCGAACCGGGTGCCAGGCTGGTCTTGACGTGAGGCTTGCTCTGCAGACCACGCTCCACGGCCTTCTTGGCCACCAGGCCCGCGGCGATCAGCACGCTGGGATTGCTGGTGTTGGTGCACGAGGTGATCGAGGCCAGCACCACCGCGCCGTGCCCAATCTCGCTTTCACCTCGTTCGTTCACCACCATACCGGTCGATTTCAGTTCGTCCTCTGTCAGCTCGAAACCACGGTTCTTGACCGGCGCGACCAGCGCGTCCTTGAACACCCGTTTCATGTCGGAGAGGCTGACGCGGTCCTGGGGACGTTTGGGCCCGGCAAGACTGGGTACGACGGTGCTGAGGTCGAGTTCGATGGTGCTGGAGAAGACCGGGTCAGGAGTCTCGTCGGTGCGGAACAAGCCCTGGGCCTTGGTGTAGCGCTCAACAAGTTCGATTTCGGTCTCAAGGCGACCGGTCCGGCGCAGGTAACGCAGGCTCTCGTCGTCCACGGGAAAGAAGCCCATCGTCGCGCCGTACTCGGGCGCCATGTTGGCAATGGTGGCACGGTCGGGCAGGGTCATGTTGGACAGGCCCGGTCCGTAGAATTCCACGAACTTGCCTACCACGTTGTTGGCACGCAGAATCTCGGTGACGCGCAGCGCCAGGTCGGTGGCGGTGGCTCCTTCGGGCAGCGTGCCGGTCACCTTGAAGCCCACGACTTCGGGCACCAGCATGTAGATCGGCTGGCCAAGCATCACCGCCTCGGCTTCGATGCCGCCCACCCCCCAGCCCACGATGCCCAGGCCATTGATCATGGTGGTGTGGCTGTCGGTGCCGACCAGCGAATCGGGGTAGGCGACGTAACCGTCGTCCTCCGGGCGGGTCATGACGCCCTTGGCAAGGTACTCCAGGTTCACCTGGTGAACGATGCCGCTCGCGGGAGGGACCACGCCGAAGTTGTCAAAGGCCTGCTGTCCCCAGCGCAGAAACTCGTAGCGCTCGCGGTTACGTTCGAATTCGATGGCCATGTTGTTCGCCAGCGCGAACTCGGTGCCGAACTCGTCGACCTGGACGCTGTGGTCGATGACCAGATCCACTGGAATCAATGGATTGATCTTCTTCGGGTCGCCTCCCAGCTTTACCATCGCGGTGCGCATGGCTGCCAGATCGACCACGGCGGGTACGCCCGTAAAATCCTGCAGAATCACCCGGGCGGTTTTGAAGGGTACCTCGGCGTTCATGTCGACGCCCTCGGTTCCCCACTGCGCCAGATTGCGAACGTCATCTTCCGTGACGTCGTAGTTGTTGGCTTCGCGCAGTACGCTTTCCAGCAGCACCTTGATGCTGAACGGCAACTGGTCGACGTTGAAACCGAGCTCGTTGAGCTTGTTCAGGCGGTAGAAGTACAGCTTGCCATCCGCGCGCTCCATCAGGACTTCACGCGCACCAAACAGGTTCTGTGCCATTGAGAGTCACTCCTTTTGGGGTCAGAGCCCCTTGAACGTTCACAGTGTAGCTCGCTGTACAGAGGCCGTTGTGCCCTGCATTGTCACTGGTTCCGTGACAGTCGAGTGACGTCGGAGGGCAGAATTCGCTTTTGCTCGCAAACTAATAACGAGGCTTCGCTCAATGGACACATGTCTGCGCCGAGCCAGCCGAACATGAGACAAGTTCCGTCTCAGGAGGTCGGCATGACCGATGGACAGGCAAACAACCGACAGTACGAGCAGAACGTCGAACAGGAGCGTGTGCAGATAATCCCAACTGGGACGCGGCGAACCAGCTGCCTGACCGCGACAGGAAAGAGTACTGGAACGAGGAGGCCGGGGAATAACGACATTCCCACCGGGGGTGCTCCGGGCGTTCAGGGTTCCTGAGGGCGGGAACGGCCAGATCAGGTCAGGCCGCAGGCCCGGTCGAGCATCACGCGCAGCTCGTCACGCCCGAAGCGGCGCGGCGTGAACCTGATGCCCAGCGCGTCCGCTTCTTTCGCCCGGTAAAGCAATTCCGGCTTCAGGATCAGATCGCGGGTGCGGGTGAAGGCCAGCGTAAGGCCGATCTGCAGGTCATAGCGCTCGCTGAGCATCTCCTGCAGCGGGCGCGGGTCGCCGGCAGCCAGGGCGAGCAGCTCCACGCCCGGAATGAAATCGTCCTCGATCTCTGCCCTGGCCTTGTCGAGGTCAACCAGGCCGCCCGCACCTGGCAGGGTGTAGCCCTCAATGCGCCGCCGGCAGGTATGCTCGTGATCGCCGCGCACCTGTGCCAGTTGGCGCCCTGTACGCTCGGCACCGTCGAGATAGGACCAGAAGCGCCGCAGGGAACTGTAGCTTTCAAGCAGCAGGTATCCCGCGGGCTTGTACTCCATGGGCACTGTAGGACGCACGGCTACGAGAGTAGCGGCTTGGGACGTGGGAACACTGCGCACGAGCGCACCGAGTGTGCTTTCCTGCCCCCAAGCCCGTTCTCAGACAGGGTTTACCCGGCATTCAGTCCGTTGTTCTTTCAGAAGCCCCGCGCTGCTCGAGGTATGACAGCGCCATGACCCAGACGCCCGCAGATCTGATGAAGGTGCTCGGTCGCCTTGACCTCGTCAAGCTCGGGCGAGTGGCGCAGCGCGTGGACCTGGCCGCCCTGCTCGACGCCGCTTCGCGGCTCGACGACCGGCAGCTGGAGCAGCTCACGAAGCTGCTCCAGGAAGCGGCAAGCAAAAAGCACTTCCCGCTCCTGACGGTGACTTTTTCAGTATCGGCGCCAGGCTGACCGAACGCCAGCGGGAAATTCTGCGGCGAGTGCGGCGCTTCATGGAAGACGAGGTACGTCCACTGCCCAACGAGTACTGGAGCCGTGACACTTTTCCACGGGATCTGATCGGCAAGTTCCGGCAACTCGACCTGATTCGCAAGATCTGCACTGAAACCGGCGAACGCCATCCAGATGCCAGTGTGCTTGAGGGTTCGCCACCATGGAGATGGCGCGGGTGGATGCGTCCCAGACGAAGTGTCTGCGCCTTTCGCAGCTGCAGGACGCCGGTGAGATGCGAGACGAGCAGCCAAGGTCTTCACGGCCGCCCGCTATCGCGAGACGGTGGCTTTTGCCCGCGAAGTGCATGGTGGCAACGGCATACTGCTCGATCACGAAGTCGCCCGCTTTTTGTATGACACCGAGGCTATCCACAGTTACGAGGGCACCAACGAAATCAATACCCTCGTGGTCGGGCGGGCCATCACCGGCCTGAGCGCCTTCGTCTGAGGCCTGGACGCCTGGCTCTGGCGGCAGACCTCGCTCAGCTTTGACCGGTAGGTTTGCTGGAAACAGGAGGTTTGGTCGTGTTCCAAGGGGGTGGCGGAGTGGCGACGGGCGCCTGGCCGACCTCGTACACCGCGCGCCAGGGCTTGTAGGTGGTGCTGAGTTTCTCGGTGTGCTGTCCGCCGGCGTCGGTGATGGTCCGCGTGATGTAGAGGTTGTAGCCGTCGGCCGCCCAGTCGACCTGCCTTCGTTGACCGGCAGCCAGGTGTGGATTCACCACATACTGCGGGGCGGGCGCGGGAGTTCGTGACAGAATCACGGCCGGACCGACGCTCACTTTCCGCTGCTGAGCTACACCATAGAGCCGCACGACCAGCTGGCCTTTTTGCGGATCGTTGAAGGCCCGGATGAGCAGCGGCCCTCCTGTGTCGTTTTTCATGCGCAGATCGAGGCCGGGATCGTAGACGGCAGCTTCGAAGCCGACCTGGGGGTTGTACCAGCCGACCCGGTATGCGTGCTGGTGACGCTCCACCACTGGCAGGCCGGCCGAGTAGAGTGCCCGGAAGGCCGTCGTGGACACCTGGCACACACCACCCCCCACACCCTCGACGGTACGTCCGCCCGCAATGACCAGAGCGCTCGCGTAGCCTGAATCGGCGTTGATGCGCCCGATGGCGCTCAGAAAGGAAAAGTCCTCGCCGGGGGCAACCACGTAGCCGCTGAGTTTTCGTGCGGCCACGTTGACGTTGGTAACCCGCTGCGCCGAGGAACCCAGATACCCGCTGCGGCCTTCGCCGATCACCGAGAGCTTGGCAGGATCGGGGAGCCCGTCCACGGTGAGCGAGGGCAGGACCGTTTCCGAAGGCAGGGTCAGGTTTTGCACCTCGGGTCGCATGACTGCCTGACGCAACATGGCGGCCGCACTCTTGGCGGACACCAGACCCGTCTGTTCTTTCTGGGGGACAAGCCGGCCGTGCTGAGGAACGAAGCGTGCGTCCAGGGCCGGTTGCCCGACCTGCCGACTGGTACGGTCGACGGCCTCAGCGATGGTTTTATGGTCCAGTTCGATGCCGTGAGGACGTACCCAGTACAGGTTGGCCACCTGGGTCGGCGTGAGCTGCAGCTGACGTGAGGAACCCACGAGCTTCAGGCTGAGCGGGCGCATCAGCCGGTTTCCTTCGCCCACCACGACCTGCGCCTCGTCACTCGTGAACGATGCATGGCGGACGGTGAACGGGACCGTCAGTTCAAATTGTTGCGGGTGCCCCAAGAAATCGTTGGTGGCCTGCTGGGTATCGAAAATGACGCCGCTCCGGTCGGCGCGCCAGGCGTAGCGCCGCGCCGACGAATCGAAATAGATCTCGGCATCCTGGGGCGCGCGCTGAAATGGTCCGGTCAGCGCGTCGAGCTTGCTCTTGGCGAGGGTGGGGTCAATTTGCACGACCAGCCGTCCCTCGGAAGGACCACGTCCGCTGAGCCGCGCGACGGTCCGGTTAAGGACACTGCCAAGGCCTGCCTGCAGCTCACGTACGGTGGCCGCGGCGTCCACGCGCCAGCCCAGCTGGGCGCCGTCCACGAGCCAGCTCTGGTCGCCGGCCCGTACGGTGACCTGTGGCGCGCGGAGTTCCGCGGCTTCAAGACGCAGTTGAGCTTCGTGCGGCGTCAACCCGCTGAGGACGACGCCCGCAACGGTGGTACCGTCGGGCAGTCCGGCTTCATCGCGGGTGGCCACGGTCAGGCTCAGTGCCGTGGTGGTCAGCAAGGCGACACCGAGCCACACGAGAGGTCGTCGTGATGGGGTGGAAGACGGCGCAGCGGGGGGGCCCTTCATCGCCTCCACTGTAGCGCGCCGGTTCTGAGGCCATGCTGAACTTTTGGAATCAAGGCGGCCAAACGGTGCTTTCTGCCACACTAACGGTTGTTTGTTAGGGACGCTGTGCGATAGCATGAAACGAACGTTCGTCTGCCCACGTGACCGAAGCGACGAACTTTTCGGTTTGACCATCTTCGAGGTACTGCATGACCTATGATCCGACGCCCGACCAACGAGTGATTCTCGATGCCCTCAAAAGCTTTCTGCGCAACCGGGTTGCCCCCGGTGCCGCCGAGCGGGACCAGACCGGCGAATTTCCGCTTGAATTGACCCGTGAATTGGGAGAGCTGGGTGTGATGGGGGCCCAGACGCCCGAGGAGTACGGTGGCGCTGGGCTCGACACCGCCACTTTTGCCATGATCATCGAGGAGATTGCGGCAGTGGACGGCAGCCTGTGTCTGACGGTCGCATCGCACAACTCGCTGTGCCAGGGGCATATCCTCATTGCCGGCACAGAAGAGCAAAAGCGCCGATTCCTGCCTGACCTCGCCAGCGCCCGCAAACTCGGCGCCTGGGGTTTGACCGAACCGGGCAGCGGCAGCGACTCGGGCGGTCTCGGGACCCGTGCGGTCCTGCAGGACGACGGCTCCTGGATTCTCAACGGCAGCAAGAACTTCATCACCCAGGGCAGTGTGGGTGGCACCTATGTCATTCTCGCGCGCACTGATGCCCCCCGCCCGGGACGCAGCAAGAACGACGGCATCAGCGCCTTCGTATTCAACCGTGACGAGGTTCAGGGATTTTCGATCGGCCGCACCGAGGACAAACTGGGCTTGCGCTCCAGCGATACCGCGCAGCTGATCTTCGAGGATGTGCGGCTGGACGCGGGCGCGTTGCTCGGTCAGCGCGGAGGAGCCTTCAAGGACGTGATGCGCGTACTGGACGGTGGTCGGATCGGTATCGGCGCGATGGGCCTGGGCCTGGGGCGCGCTGCCTTCGAATTCGCCGCCCGGTACGCCGTCGAACGCGAGCAGTTCGGGCAACCGATCGCGCACAATCAGGGCATCGGCTTCAAGCTGGCCGACATGGACACCCAGCTCGAAGCGGCGCGTCTGCTGCTGCGTAAGGCGGCCGACCTCAAGGATCAGGGGCGTGATTTTACGGTGAGTGCCGCGCGCGCCAAGCTGTTCGCATCTGAAGTGGGCGTCAAGGCCTGCGATGAGGCGATTCAGATTCTGGGCGGGTACGGTTACATCAAGGAATATCCGGTCGAGCGTTTCTGGCGTGATAACCGCCTGACCCGCATCGGCGAGGGTACGAGCGAAGTGCAGAGGCTGATCATCTCCCGCCACATCATCGGTCGCTACGCCCAGCAAAACGTCACAGCCTGAGCGACAATTCACGCCAACGACGAGAAGAGAAGGCCTGATCATTCGGGCCTTCTCTCTTTTGTTTGAACTACCAAAGGTGTCCGGTCTCGACGCAGCGCCAGGCGCACCTCTCGGCGGGCGGCCGCGTGGGAGTGAAGGCGCTCAGTCCTCGTCGAGACCGTAGCCGAGTCTCTCCAGGCGTTCGAGGTCCAGCACCTGAATATGCCCGTTGGCGTTGCGCACCAGTTTGTCGCGCTCGAGCTTTTTGAGCACGCGCGACACCGTCTCGCGCGAGGCCGAGAGGCGCAGCATCAAATCA
The DNA here is from genome assembly GCF_000317835.1 of Deinococcus peraridilitoris DSM 19664. Classification (NCBI taxonomy): domain Bacteria; kingdom Thermotogati; phylum Deinococcota; class Deinococci; order Deinococcales; family Deinococcaceae; genus Deinococcus; species Deinococcus peraridilitoris. The sequence goes on from NC_019793.1 coordinate 3,393,071, forward strand.
TTTTGCAGCAGTGGCAGTTCCCGTGCGTTCGCTTCGCCCGCAGCGGCGCGTTGCCGGTAAAGGTTCACGAAGAGGTGCGCCATCGAAGCCTCGGTGCTGATTCCCAATGCGATCAGTTCGTCGTTCAGCGAGGCGACGCGGTCTGCCAGGATTTTGGCGAGGTTGAGCAGCACTTTGGGAAAGCGGGTCAAAAGCTGCTCGAATTCGTTGCGGTGCAGCATCAGGGCGTGCACCTCAGTGTCAGCGACCACGCTGGCGCTGCGCTCACTGGTCGACAGTACCGCGATTTCGCCGAACACGGCCGGAGCGTACATAAAGCCCAACACGCGCTCGCGACCGCCTAAACTGACCCGCACGACGCGCGCCCGACCCTGGGTGATCAGAAACAACGCTTCTCCCTGGGCCTCTTGGGAAACCAGCACTTCACCGCAGGCAAAAGAGCGCTCGACCACCGCCTCCTCGGCCATACGAATGGCGGTTTCGGGGACGTTATGAAAGAGCGGAGACCCCAGCAGATCTTGGCGTTGCGGCATCCTGCCCATGGTACACGCCCGACGAGGCGCCCGTCCAAACGCACGCGGCCACCACAGCGCTCTTTCCGGAGCGTGGGGGCGAAGTCGTGCGCGCACGACACCATCAGGCTACCTCCAGTGCATTACTATCCCAGGGTGACCAGCGCACTGATGGCCCTTGACCTTCGGCACCAGTTTGGCGACGTGCGGATTCTTCACGGAGTCAGCCTGACCGTGCAGCCCGGCGAAGTGGTGGCGGTTGCCGGGCCGTCGGGCAGCGGAAAGTCCACGCTGCTGCACCTGATCGCCGGGCTCGATCAACCGACCGGAGGCGAAATTCACTGGGACGGTCAGCGAATCGACCACCTCAGTGGCGAGGTTCGCGCGGGATTGCGCGCGCGTCGTCTGGGGCTGGTGTTTCAACATCATTACCTGCTCGACGATCTGAGCGTGCTCGAAAATGTGGCACTGCCTGCGCTGGTGCTGGGCGGCGACGGGCGCGCACGGGCGCGCGCGCTGCTCGCACAGGTCGGACTCGCTCACCGTGAGCAGCAGCGGCCGGGCACGCTGTCGGGAGGCGAACGCCAGCGGGCTGCGTTGGCCCGCGCCTTGCTGACGCGCCCTGCGCTGCTGCTCGCCGATGAGCCGACCGGCAGCCTCGACCGCGCCAACGCGGTGGCAGTGGCCGAACTGCTGGTGAGGCTGGCGCGTTCCGAACGGGCCGGGGTGCTGCTGGTGACCCACGACGAAAATTTGGCGGCCCGCGCTGACCGGGTGCTGCACCTGCTCGACGGCCGCATCGAGGAACAGGTGCGCGAGACTGTTTTCCCCATCTGAGGGTCGGTCCGGACTGTTTGGGCGCAAAGGCAAGCCGGGCCCAATTAATTTGCGGCGTGCTTGGGGTGAACGCTGCTCAGCGAGGGTCGCAAGCGCGCAGCGTTTGGGTGCTTCCAGGGATACTTTCCAGGAAGGAAGGCGCCTGGCATTGCCAGGCGCCTTCCTTCCTGCGTACTTAGAACAGGGCTTAGAAGAAGAACTTCAAGCCGGCTTTGGCACCGATGCCGAAGCCGGGCATCGAAGCGCTGCCCATGTTGCTGAAGTAGTAGCGGGGGTTGACTTCCGCGAAGACCGCCAGCGTGTCCGTGAAACGGAAATCGGCTCCGAAGAAGCTGTTGGCGTAGTAGTCCAGTACGCTGGCACCGCTGCCGTCGGTGGCAGCAGAATACGTCGCGCCAGCGCCGAGCCCCACGTAGGGTTCGAGTGTGCCGGAAGCCAGGTCGAGTTTCAGGCTGGCCGCGCCGTCAATGGCGCCGGTACCGGGAGCAAAGCCGACGTCAAGGCGACCACCGAAACGGCCGAACAGGTTCGAGGTGCCCAGCGTGACGTTGTAGCCGAGCGTGCTGAAGCTGAACGGTGAACCGAAGGCGTAATTGCCGCTGATCCCCACAAAGGTGTTCGGTGAGGTGATGATCGGTGCGGCGCCGCTGCCAACCACGACGGTCGTGCCTTGCCCGGGGACCACGGCCACGCCCGTGTTGGAAGCGGGCGGGGTCGACGGAGCGGGCGCCGGTTGCGCGGCGCGCTGCTCGAGCGCCGCAATGCGCTGCTCCAGCGCAGTGGTGTTTCCGGCAGGAGCGGGCGCAGGCGCGGGCGTTGCGGCCTGTCGCTGCAGCGTCTGGATGGCTTGCTCCAGCGCTGCAATGCGCTGCTCCAGCGCGGCGGTGTTGCCGGTGGTCGCAGCGCTGCCCGCGCGCTGGACCTGTTGCTCCAGTGCCTGCAGGCGGGCCTGCTGTTGCGCGTTGGCTGCTTCGAGATCGTTCAGGCGCGCAGTGACCGAGGCCAGCTCGGCGGCCACTTCGGCCATGCCTTGGGCGACGGTACCCTGGTCCTGCGGAGTCATGCTGGAAAGCTGACCGCTCTGCAGCAGGCGGAAGAAAATCAGGGCTGCCTGGTAGCGGGTCAGGTTTTCGTTGCCGCGGAACGTACCGTCGGGGAATCCCTGAATGAGGCCGCGTTGCGTGATCAGCTCCACCGCTTCCCGAGCCCAGTGCCCGGCGGGAACGTCGCTGAACGAAGCCGGCGCCTGCGTGGTCGTCTGGGTGGTGTTGGTCTGAGCTGCTGCGGCGCCAAGGCCGAGCGCGACCGTGAGGGCCGAGACCAGAAGTACTGGCTTGCGCATGTCGATCTCCTTCTCAATGTCGGTACGAATTTACAACGAGGTGCATGACGACAGGCCACGCACGGCTCACTGCATGGAACCACCGTAAGAAGACGACATGAGCATCTTATGAAGAGAACGGCAGCTCATCCTTGAGGAACTCGCCGCACTGTAAAGGAACCGGTCAGGTATGAGCTGGGATTTTCACAACGGCCAAGACGTTCGGGGACGCTGCTTTACCGCGTGTCCACCGAATGCTAACCCGGCGAGCGGCAGGGTGAACTGAAAAAAGGACGCCTGGTCGGAGTGCGCACCGGGCAAGCGCGTCTTCGTATACTGGCCAGCATGAGTCAGATTCACGTGCGCGCCCAACCTCAGGACGTGGCGCCGTTTGTCCTGCTGCCCGGTGATCCGGGTCGGGCCCGCTGGATTGCTGAAACCTACCTGGACGACCCCGCGCTCTACACCGAGCACCGCGGGCTTCTCGGCTTCACCGGCACCTACCAGGGGATTCGGGTAAGCGTGCAGACCACTGGCATGGGCTGCCCGAGCGCCAGCATCGTGGCCGAAGAGCTGGTGCGCCTGGGCGCCACCCACCTGTTGCGTGTCGGTACCTGCGGTGCCGCGACCCCCACACTCAAGGCAGCCGAGCTGGTGATCGCTCAGGCGGCGGTGCCCAACGACGGCACCACCCGCCAGTATCTGGGCGGCGCACCTTATGCACCCACGGCCAGCTACGCGCTGGTAGAGGCCAGCGTCAAGGCCGCGCGCGCGCACGGCCTGAGGCATCATGTCGGGCTGATCATGACCGAGGACGCCTTCTATGCCTCGTCACCCGAGCATGCCCGAAAATGGGCTGGGTACGGCGTGCTCGCCTTCGAGATGGAAGCCAGCGCGCTCTTTCTGGTCGCCGCCATGCGCGGAGTACAGGCCGGGTGCCTTGTCACGGTGAGCAACGACATCGGCGATCCGCAACTGGTGCCCGACGAGGTGCTGGCCCGCGGCGTCGACGAGATGGTGCGCACTGCCCTCGACGCCTTCGTGCTGATCGCGCGGGGTGAACGCTGAGGTCACGCCCGCGCCTGCCTGGTTCGGGCGCTGCCTTGCCGGTCCCCGAGTTCCAGACCCGCTTCCATTGCCCCGTACGCCCTGCAACGTTCAATCTCCCGCCCCTCTTCACCCTGCAATCCAAGGAGCCTGATGACCTTAATTGACGCCGAGTTCGAGAATCTCCAGCTCGATCAGCACGGAGCGCTGGCCGTGCTGACCGTGAACCGCCCCCAGGCCCTCAACGCCCTGAACGCCGACACGCTGTCCGAAATCGCGCAGGCCGTCGAGCTGATCATGGACACCGCCGAGGTGGGTGCCTTGATCGTCACCGGTGGCGGGGACCGGGCCTTCGTGGCCGGGGCGGACATCTCCGAGCTGGCCGACATGGACAGCGTATTCGCTGGCCGTGAGTTGAGCCTGGCGGGGCAGGACGTGATGCAGACCATTGCCACCTTGCCCTTTCCGACCATCGCGGCCATCAACGGCTTTGCGCTGGGAGGCGGCCTGGAACTGGCCTTGGCCTGCGATGTGCGCGTCGCCGCGCCCACGGCGAAGCTCGGCCTGCCCGAAGCCGGTCTGGGCCTGGTGCCCGGCTTTGGCGGGACCCAGCGCCTCCCACGCCTGATCGGAGCAGGACGTGCGCTTGACCTGATGCTCACGGGCCGTCAGGTCGGAGCCGAAGAAGCGCTGTCGATGGGCCTGGTGAATTACGTCGCCGACCAGCCCCTGATGCGCGCCCGCGAGCTGGCCCAGCAGATGCTCAGGAACGCGCCGATGGCGCTGGGGCTGGTCAAGGAGGCGGTGCGCCGGGGTCTCGATACGACCTTTGACCACGCGCTGGAAATCGAAGCCGACATGTTCGGCATGGCCGCCGCCACCAAGGACTTCAAGGAAGGCACACGTGCCTTTCTGGAGAAGCGCCCCGCACGTTTTCAGGGCGAGTGATTCACGCAAGGCTTTACGAAGGTTCAAGACCGCGCGGAGCGTGAATACGCGCATAGTACGGACAGGGTCTCTGGGGCCCTGTCCGTGTTCGTTATCTGACGATTGGCCTTGTTTTTGTCTGCTTTTGTGACCCAATACCAAGGAATAGTGAATGACACCTGAACAAGAAAAACTGGTGGTGACCGTCGCAGGCGGCACCTTGCAGGACGTGGAGCAGGAAAGGGCCGGAACGACGCGAAGCCCGCGGGCCGTCGAGTTCGCTACTCCCCGGGCCAAGCTGATCGATGAGGCCGACCGTGCCATCCGGCGTGACCTGGCGCCCTTTCCGAAGGCCCTGAGCGCCTATGACGCCCTCAGCCGCGATCCCGAGGCGCTCGCCTGCTGGGACATGGCCAACTATCTCACCATGCGCAAGCTGGGCTACAACGACCATGGTCGGGTTCATGCCTGGGTGACGGGCGCGGCCAGCATGGCAATTCTGGATCTGCTGGTGCAGGGTGGCGTGCAGCCCGATCTGGTGGACTCCGGTCTGGGCGACCTCGACGACGCGTATCTTGCGGTCATTCTGGGCACCATGCTGCACGACATCGGCAACCAGGTCCACCGGGTCGCTCACGAGGCGCACGGGGTGGTGCTGGCCCTGCCCATCGTAGACCGCATTCTGCAGCCGATCTATCCGGACGTGTTCAAACGCACCAAGGTGCGGTCTTTCGTGCTGCACTGCATTGACTGTCACGACCTCAACCCGGTGCCACTCACGATCGAAGGTGGCGTGACCGCCGTGGCAGACGGCATCGACATTACCAAAGGCCGGGGGCGCAAAGCGTTTGCGCTGGGCAGCGTGGACATTCATTCGATCAGCGCGCTGGCGGTCGATAACGTGACCATTTCGCGTGGTCAGGGCACGCCGGTGGCCATTGACGTCACGATGAACAATTCCGGCGGAATTTTTCAGGTCGAGGAGATCCTCGCGCCGAAGGTGATCCGCTCGCCGCTGGCCCGGTATGTTTCGTTGCGCGCCCGTATGCGCGACGAGCGCGAGGAACGCATTCTGGACCGGGTGAGGCTTGAGGGTGACCACTTTGTGATGGACCTGCAGAGCGGTGAAGAGGTGAACGTCGAAGTCGACACCACCCAGCGCCAGCTGCTGAAGGAAGTCGAGCGCGAATTGGGCGGCGAGGAAGCGCGCGAGTGAACACCTGGTGTACGTTCTGACCTCATGAAACGCCGCTGCGTGGGTGTGTTACCCTATAACGAACGCTTGTTCGAGAGGTGCTGCATGAAGAAGAACCAGTGGCTGCAGAGTGTCTACGCGCCCGCAACCCAGAAATTTCCCGAGCGCAAGTACAACTACACGAACCTGTCCGACATGGACCCCGATCCCATCTATACCCAGGATGATCTCGAAGGCCTCGATGTCGAGCGCGATCTGGGTTACCCGGGCGAATATCCGTACACCCGCGGCGTGCAGAGCACCATGTACCGCGGCAAGCTCTGGACCATGCGGATGTTCGCAGGTTTTGGCAGCGCCGAGCAGACCAATGAGCGTTTTCACGCGCTGCTGAAAGCCGGTCAGACGGGCCTCTCGACCGCCTTTGACCTGCCGACCCTGATGGGTTACGACAGCGATCATCCGTTCAGCATGGGCGAGGTTGGCAAGTGCGGGGTTGCCGTGGCCTCGCTGGCCGACATGGAGATTCTGTTCGACGGCATCGACCCCGAGCAGGTCACGACTTCCATGACCATCAACAGCCCGGCCAGCGCCATCTGGGCGATGTACATCGCCATGGCTCAGAAAAAAGGCGCCAATCTCGCCAACCTGGGCGGAACCATTCAGAACGACATCCTGAAAGAGTTCATCGCCCAGAAGGAGTACATCTACCCGCCTGCGCCCAGCGTGAAGCTGGTCATCGATACCTTTGAATGGGGACCGAAGAACCTGCCGAAGTGGAATTTCATCTCGGTGTCCGGCTACCACATCCGCGAGGCCGGAGCGACCGGGGTGCAGGAGCTGGCCTTTACCCTCGCCGACGGCTTCCACTACGTTGAGAAGGCCCTTGAGCGCGGTTTGGACATCGACGAGTTCGCACCGCGCATCTCGTTTTTCTGGGACGTACACAACGACTTCTTCGAGGAGATCGCCAAATTCCGTGCTGCCCGCCGCATCTGGGCGCGTCAGATGCGGGAACGCTACGGTGCCAAGAATCCCCGAAGCTGGATGCTGCGCACGCACGCCCAGACCGCCGGGGTGAGTCTGCCAGCCCAGCAGCCGCTCAACAACATCGCGCGCGTGGCCATTCAGGCGCTCGCGGCAGTGCTGGGCGGCACCAACTCGCTGCACACCGACAGCTACGACGAGGCGCTCGCCCTGCCCACCGAGGAGGCGGCCACCATCGCCCTGCGCACCCAGCAGATCATCGCTTACGAAACCGGCGTGGCGGGCGTGGTCGATCCGCTGGCGGGCAGCTATTACGTCGAGAAGCTCACGAACGATATCGAGGCCGCCGCTCTCGGCTACATCGAGCAGATCCGGGCGCTGGGCGGAGTCGAGAAGTGTATCGACCTGGGTTTCTTTGCCAATGAGATTGGCGAGGCCGCCTACCGCTACCAGCGGGAAGTCGACAGCAAGGACCGCATCATCGTGGGCGTGAACGATTTCGTGACCGAACCTGTCCAGGTGCCCATTCAGCTGATCGACCCGGAAGTTGAGCGGGTGCAGGCCGAACGGCTCGCGCGTGTACGCCGCGAACGCGATCCACAGCGCCACGAGGCAGCGCTGAACATGCTGCGCGACGCGGCCGTGAACGGCGCCAACACCATGCCTGCCTTCCTGGAGTGTGCTCACGCGTACGCCACGCTGGGCGAACAGATGGATGTGCTGCGCAAGGTATACGGCGAGTACACCGAGCCTGTCACCGTATAACATCGGGTCTTCAGGGGGAGTTCCAGCAAAACTCCTCCTGGTTTCGTTGTACCAGTGGGCCAGGACGGAGCTGCAGAAGCCCGCAGAAGTCGCCCTACGGGGTCATCCTCCTCGCTTTTCCAGGCGTTCGAGCGTCAGTTCCAGCAGTCGGTAATGATCGGCGTAAAACTGTTCGGGCTGGGCCAGCGCCTCGTCATCGTGAAGCCAGTGTGACGAGGCGCTGGCCGCAAAGCGATGGTGCGGTATGCGCCAGGCATGCACGTATGCCACTTCGCGCCCCAGGAGTGAACGCTCGGGGTGGTCGAAAGTCAGCACGATCTCCGGGGGAGGCAGGGACGTGTCCAGACCGGTCTGCTCACGCAGGTGCCGCGTGGCCGAGTCACGCAGGCTGGCCTGTGGATGCAGCAGGCCGCCGGGCAGCTGCCACAGTGACCGGCCCGGCATCTGGACCCGGCGGTGCAAAAGCACCGCCCTTTCACTTTGCACGAGGGCATGCGCCGAGACGAACGTCGGGGTATGCGGCGCCGAGGTCCAGGCTGCCCTCCAGTGGTGCAGGGCAAGCGCTTCTTCCTGCAGCGCGGCGTACTCTGCTCGCCGGGCAAAGTCCCGTAACCAGCACAGCACGGCCGAAGGGACGGCGTCTTCCAGCGTCACCCAGTCACCCCGCAGCCAGGCGCGTCGCAGCGGCGTAGCGCTGAGGGCGGAGCGCACCTGGGTGGGCCGGAAGGTCCAGTCGGGAAATTCGCGCAGGTAAGCGCTGCTGGCGTCCTTTTCGTGGCCGAAGAGAATCAGGTCGTGTGCGCCGTTCTGCACGTGACTCACGGCTTCACGCACCGCCGAAGCCCAGGCCGGCGTGTCCCAGAAGTCACGCACCCCCATGAAGTGCAGACGTGTGGGCGCAACTCCGGCCTGCTGCAGGGCCGCGGTGATCATGTCCTGACGTTCGGAAACGGTGAACGGGTTCTTGATCGAGCGCGCCGCACGGGCGCTTCCGAGAATCACCACCAGTTGCTCTACCTGCGAAAGCGCTTCGAGCATGACCTGCTGATGCGCGTTGTGCAGAGGCTGAAAACGCCCGATGTACACCCCGAGCCGCACGCCAGTCATGCGCCGGGCGCGTCGGCTTCGAGCTCGGCGATCATGCGGGCCCGCAAGCTTTGCAGACCTTCGCTGAGGGCCACGCGGTACACATGCGGATTGAGCAGGCGGGTCGTTCCCTCAGGCAGCCGGCGAAGCTCGGATGCGGCATAGGCCTGCAGTTCGCTCAGGGGTGAAGCAGGTTCGGTGCGCTTTCCTGCCTCCAGGACCACCCGACGGGCGCTTTCCAGCGTGCAGCGCTCGGGCAGCCGGGTGCGGTTGAGCGGATTTGCCGGGTCGGTGACCAGCTGTCCCTTCTGGGGCCTCTCACCTTCCAGTGACACCACGTCGAGCAGCGCGGTGCCAGCCTCGTCCCGCGCGCGCCATACCCGCTTGCGGCCTGGCACGGTGGATTTGGCACGGTCGGCCGTGAGTTTCATCTTTGGCGTGCTTCCCAGCTGCACGAGCTTGTAGACGCCTCCCAGCGCGCCGCCACCCTCGCCACCGCCGGTGGCCAGCCGGGTCCCTACTCCGTATACGTCGATGCGCCCACCTTCACGAATCACCGAATCGATCACGAATTCGTCCAGGTCATTGGAAGCGACGATCTTGACGTTTTCCAGGCCCGCGCCGTCAAGCATTTCGCGCGCTCTCCGGCTCAGGTAAGCGAGGTCGCCCGAGTCGAGTCGCACACCCCTGAGCGCGTGCCCACGCCCGGCGAGTTCGTGCGCGACCGTGATGGCGTTTGGGAGGCCGCTCTTCAGGGTGTCGAAGGTGTCGATCAGCAGGGTGGAATCGTCGGGAAATGCGTCGGCATACGCCCGAAATGCGGCAATTTCCGAGGGAAAGGCTTCCACCCAGGCGTGAGCGTGGGTTCCCACGACCGGAATGCCAAACCGTTGCCCGGCCTCGACGTTGCTGGTGCCGGTGGCCCCGCCGATAAAGGCCGCACGTGCAGCGAGGAGGGCGCCGTTTGGCCCTTGCGCCCGCCGCGCGCCGAACTCGACGACGCTGCCCCCGTGCGGGCTGCCCGACGCACTCAGAAAAGCGCGCGCCGCTTTGGTGGCGATCAGGGTCTGGAAGTTCAGCAGATTCAAAAGGGCCGTCTCGACCAGCTGCGCTTCGCCAAGAGGGGCGCGCACCGTCAGCAGCGGCTCGTTCGGAAAGACCACCGAACCTTCGGGAAAGGCGATGACCTCGCCCGAGAAGCGCCAACTCTGCAGGTAAGCCAGAAAGGCCTCGTCAAAAAGCTGCAAGTTGCGCAGGTAGGCAAGGTGCTCGTCCTCAAAACGCAACTGGGTCAGGTAGTCAAGAGCGCTCTCCAGACCAGCCCACACCGCGTATGACCCGCCAAACGGGGAGCGGCGGAAATACAGGTCGAAGGTTGCTTCCTGCTCGTGCAGCCCCCAGCGCAAGTAACCTGCCAGCATGGTGAGCTGGTAGAGGTCTGTAAAGAGCGGACTCAGTGGCGTGCTCACGTGCTGCTGGCCTCGGCGGCCGTCTCCGACAGACGCCGCCCACGCGTTTCCTGGCCGATGAACAACACCGCCAGCGCGCCCACCACAAAGAAGGAAGCGTAGATGCTCAGGGCCAGCGGCAGGGCCGAAGTGAGCAGAACGGCGCCGACGGTGGGGGCGAAGATGCTGGCGAGGCGGGCCATGCTGCTCACCCAGCCCATACCGGTGGAGCGGGACTCGGTGGGGTAAAGTTCCGGTGTGAAGGCGTACAGCGCTCCCCACGCGCCCAGCAGCGCCGCTGAGAGCAGGGCGCTCACCACCAGCGACGCCACACCACTGCCGACCAGTGTAAAGAGAAAGCTGGCCAGCGCGCCGACCAGCAGAAAACCCGCCAGGGTGGGCCGGCGCCCCACGCGCTCGACCAGATAGGCCGCCAGTATGTAACCGGGAATCTGGGCGAGCGCCAGGATCAGGGTGTTGCGGTATACCAGCCCCAGATCCAGTCCCTGCAGGCGGAAAAACGTCGGCAGCCAGGTAAAGATGCCGTAATAACCGAGCGACAGGCAGAACCAGGTGACGGACAGCAGCACCGTGCGTCGCACGAGGGCCGGCTTCCAGAGAGCGGAGAGCGGTGTGCCGGCACGGCCCGCCGGAGGAGCCAGCTCTCCGATGTCAACCGCACTGCCGTTGTACGCTGCCACCTGACGCAACACCTCGCGCGCCTCGTCACGCTTTCCCTGAAGGGCCAGGTAGCGCGGTGATTCGGGAATCGTGCGGCGAATCCACAGACCGACCAGTCCTGGCAGCGCGGCGAGGCCGACCACCCAGCGCCAGGCGCCCTCGGGTGGCAGCGAGGTAAAGAGCCACCACGACAGGCCGGCCACCGCAATGGTTCCCAGGGCCCAGAAGCTTTCCAGATACACCAGGAAACGTCCTCGTACCTTGGTCGGGACGTACTCGGCAATCAGGGCGTAGTCGACGGGCAGGGTGCCGCCGATGGCGAAACCGGTCAGGAAGCGAAACAGCAGCACCAGTGCGAAACTCGGGGCCAGCGCGGTGGCGAGTCCGAACAGCACGCCCAGAAAAACGGTCGTGAGCAGCACCCGCCGCCGCCCGATCCGGTCGGCCACGGGCCCCCAGAACAGCGCGCCGAAAAACATGCCGACAAAAGCGGCTGACACGAAGAGGGTGGCGTTGGTTCCGGTGCGTGGAAAGGCGAATTCGGCCACCAGTCCCGGCAGTGCGAAGCCGGCGAGCAGCACTTCCATGGCGTCCGCGGCCCAAGTGAGGCCGCCTACTGCCAGCAGGCGCCACTGAAAACGTCCGAGTCCGATACGGTCGATGGCGGAGTCGATGGTTTCTGATTTTGTGAGGGCATTGGTCACGGTAAACTCCAAGGGTCAAGCCTAACTCATGAAGTCCGTCCGGGGCCCTGAACTGTCCGGCGCGGCCTCAAGCAAACCTTGACGGTCACGCCAGGGTGCCAGCAGCGGGCACCCCTGTGCCACACTTCCCCTATGAACCACGCACCCGACAGCCTCAGAGCGCGCATTTTATCCGAGCTTGCCGCACAGCCGGTCATTGACCCGGCAATGGAGATTCGGCGACGCACGGAGTTTCTTAAACGCTATCTGCTCACCACTCCCGCCCGCGGCTTTGTGTTGGGCGTCAGCGGCGGGCAGGACTCCAGCCTCACCGGGCGGCTTGTGCAGCTCGCCATCGAGGAACTGAACGCGGGTCAGAATGGTGATTCGCGAGGTGACTTCACTTTTATCGCCGTGCGTCTGCCTTACGGCGTACAGGCCGACGAAGACGACGCTCAGCTGGCGCTTTCATTCATTCGCCCCGAGCGCACGGTCACCGTGAACATCAAGCCTGCTGTGGACGCTTCGGCCAGCAGCGTCGAGCGGGCACTCGGGGCGCCGGTCGGCGATTTCGTGAAGGGGAACATCAAGGCCCGCGAGCGGATGCTGGCGCAGTATGCCGTCGCCGGGCAGGAAAACCTGCTGGTGGTGGGCACCGACCACGCGGCCGAAGCCATCACCGGCTTTTTCACGAAGCACGGCGACGGCGCCACCGACCTGATGCCCATTGCGGGCCTCAGCAAGCGGCAGGGGCGCGCCATGCTGGAGTACCTGGGTGCGCCACGCCGCCTCTTTGAGAAAATACCGACCGCCGACCTGGAAGAAGCCCGACCTGGATTGCCCGACGAGGAAGCGCTGGGCCTGTCGTACCGCGAAATCGACGACTATCTGGAAGGCCGGCCCGTCAGCGACGAGGTGGCTGCGCGGCTCGAACGCTACTTCCTGAATAGCCGTCACAAACGCCAACTTCCCGTCATGCCGCTCGATACGTGGTGGCAGGAGTAAGTTGACGACGCTCTGATGGTCGCGTGTTTCGGCGTGAATTCGTTCGGCCGCGCTCCGCGGTTCTCGTCGAGAAAACAGTTGAGGTCGGTGAACGGGGCTTCATAGCGCATGCATCCCGGGGCTCTCGTGAGTAACTCAAGTTCACGCGGAGATTCATCCGTGGCGTCTTCGAACAGGGCGGGACGGCTGACCGCCCAGGGAACCGTGATTTCGGACGGCAGCGTGAAGAAGGGCCGTCATCAGAATAAGGTGGCAAAGCGCGAAGCGCATGGGAGGTGATCCTCCCATGCGCTTCGCGCTTTGCCGCGCTTCAGCACCCTAGCGGCTTTGTTGCCTGAAGCAAGAACTTCACTCTGCGCTGGTCGCCAGCAACTCCTCCAGCTCACGCAGGGCTCGCCGTTCATCGCTGTCCACCTGTACGCCGCCCAGGCCCAGAATACCGCCTTGGGCCGAAGCCTTTGCAGCACCAATGGCGGTCTGCAACAGCAGTTGGCGGTATTCCTGTGCATCCTGGCTGCTGGCACGGCTGTCAACGAGCAGCAGTGCCTGGCGCACACCCGCGAGGGCTGCGCCGCTCACTTCGGCCACGTGGCTCACGGCTTCCTGTGCTGGAGCTGCCGCTTCAGGAGCGTAGTGATAATCGAGGGCGAGGGCGCCGAGCAGGGCACTGTCCGGATTGTTCCGTACGAGATTCACCAGGATGTCGTTGACTGCCCGTGTCTCGGCGCGCAGCCCCAGCGCTCCACTGGGGCTCGCCGACATCACGTACAGGGCCGCGCAATTCGGACCCTTCAGGATATCGCTCCACTCGCTTTCACTGAACTGCTCTTTGATCGATTGTCTCTCCGCAATGTTCATGGTGTTGCCTCCTGAGAAGTCCCAGCACTCCTGGCCGGAGGTTAACCCATCACCTGCAGTGCAGGGATTTACTGCTTCTTGGTGTTCCGCACCCGCTTCACGCCCACCACCCCGCAATTCGCAGCTCCGCCGTGGAGCGGTCATATCTCAGGCCATACGGGTCGATGGTGGGTGTGTTTCGCTTCCATATACCTTATGCTCGGCGGCAGATATGGAGTGGAACGCGCAACTGGGCATCCTGCTGGAAGTGTCGCTCGCCATGCTGCTCGGCGGACTGATCGGCCTGGAGCGTGAATTCGCCCAGCGTCCGGCTGGTTTTCGTACGCACATGCTCATCGCGGGTGCGGCGGCTTTGCTGGTGGGTCTTGGTGAAGCGCTGCTGCGCCAGTTCCTCCCCTTGGCCGCCGATGTGCGCAGTGACCCGATCCGGGTCGTCGAAGCTGTCGTCGCTGCGGTGGGTTTTATCGCTGCCGGGTCGATCCTGCGGACCCGCCGAGGCGATGACGTGTAAGGTCTCACCACGGCGGCGTCACTGCTGATGTCTGCCGCCATCGGCATCAGCGTCGCGGTGCAGCAGTACTTGCTCGCGGTGGGGGTGACAATCCTGTCGCTGCTGGTCCTGCTGGGGCTGCGCGCCGTCGAGGTGTGGGTGGGCAAGCGCGTCCGGCACGAATGAGCAGGTGCGGGGGAGGCTGCCGACTTCAGGATGCGGGTCGCACAGCGTTCACACGCCTTGTGCTCAAATAGCCTCGTGACGATTCCAGGCGCCGTGCTTCGTGGACGAGGGCAGTTGCTCCTGATTCTGGGCATGCTGCTGGTGCTCATCCTGGCACCGATGCTCGCCGAGTGGCTGCGTGGAGATTTGCGGCGTGTGGGCGGGCACCTCCTGACCCTGGGCCTCACCGCCGGGCTGTTCGGACAGGCGTTCCGCGGGACGCGCTGGGCGCGTCACCTCACGGTGGCCCTGGCGTTCATCGGGGGGATGCTGGCCGCCTTGCTGGGTCTGATCGCATCGACGGGCTCCGACTGGGGCTTTGTGGTGTTCTTTGTTGGCCTGGCCTTCATCGGATGTGGTTTTGCGCTCATCGCGCTGCCCGACGTCGAGACGTACCTGGAGGCCCGTCGGGGTGAGCGGCCTTGAGTCGCCGCTTTACGGTGCAGGGCACCAACGAAGGCTTCACCTGCGTTCATTGCGGCGCCGAGGTCGCGCCCCTGCGGAGCGGCAGCGTGCGCAACCACTGTCCGGTGTGCCTGTGGAGCCTGCACGTCGACGAGTTTCCCGGTGACCGCGCCAATCCCTGCCGGGGCCCCCTGCGGCCGGTAGGAGTGGAGCATAGTGCCAAGAAAGGCTGGATCATCGTGCACCGCTGCGAGCGCTGCGGTTTTGTGGGCCGTAACAAAGCTGCCCTGGACGATCCGCAGCAAAGCGACGACTACGCGCTGATCGTCGAGTTGTCGGGCCGCCCCGTGAAGTAGGACCGCCTCGTCGGCACGGATGTCCTGTGACGTGCGTTGCCATGATCCGGTAGACTTCCGCCATGTTGTGGGTTTTTGTCTTGCTCGTGCTGCTGTCGGCTCTGGCCATTTTGTACGCTGCCATCGGGCCCCTGCGCGCCACGGGCAGCGCGCGCACTTTGCGCCTGGTGGCAATGGTGCAGTTCGCGGTGGCGGGGGTGCTGGTCCTGGCGCGTCTGACGGGGTTTGCGTGATGCACACCATCGACCTGCACTTTCAGGGGGTAGCGGGCGTGATCGCCTGTTACGTGCTGGAGAGCACGGAAGGGCTGATCCTGATCGATCCTGGTCCGAGCAGTAGCCTGGGGGCGTTGCGGTCGGGATTGCGTGACCTGGGCTTTACGCTCGGTGAGGTTCGCCACGTGCTGCTGACCCACATTCATCTTGACCACGCGGGGGCGGCCGGGAACATCGCACGCGAAAGTGGCGCCACCGTGTACGTTCACGCGCGCGGCGCCGCTCATCTCGTCCGGCCCGAGCGCCTGTTGGCGAGCGCGACGCAGATTTACGGTGAGCAGATGGACCCGTTGTGGGGGGGTATGCCTGCCGTGCCCGAGGCACGATTGGTCACCGTCGACGGCGGCGAGACACTCACCCTCGGCGGGGTAAGGCTCGAAGTGCTGTATACACCCGGTCACGCGGTGCACCACGTTGCCTGGCACGTTGGCGACGAACTGTTCTGTGGGGACGTGGCGGGCGTGCGGCTGTCGAACTCGCAGTCTCCCCGCGCACCCACGCCGCCTCCGGACATCGATCTCGAGCTGTGGCGTGAAAGCCTGGAGCGGCTGATGGCCCTGAACGCGCGGGTCGTGCACCTGACGCACTTTGGCAGTTATAGCGATGTGCAGGAGCACTGGCGACAGCTGCTCGCCAATATGGAGCGTGACGCGCAGGTGGTGCGCGACAGTCTGGCACGTGCCGAGACTTCGGATGATTTGACCCGCACATTCGTCGACCGGCTCGAAGCCCAGCTGTCAGAAGAAGGACCGGATCTGGCCGAGCGTATGCGCTTTGCCAGCCCCGCGTGGATGAGCGTACAGGGCCTCACGCGCTACTGGGGTAAGCACGACGCCCGCCCGTCCGAGGATCGGTGATGACGCTCGCCCCATCGGCGAGACTGGCGGTGCTGGCTTCCGGAAGGGGCTCCAACCTCGCGGCCCTGCTGGAAGCCTTTCCCGGACAGGTCGCAGTGGTGATTTCCAACAAGCGTGACGCTCCAGCCCTGGAGCGCGCACGTGCAGCCGGTATCGAAGCGCTGCACGTGCCCTGGCCTCCGGGCGGCGCACGGGATTTCGAAGCGGCGGTGGAAACGCTGCTCAGCTCGCGTCAGGTTACGCTGGTGCTGCTCGCAGGCTTCATGCGCCTGCTGTCACCCGGCTTCACGCGCGCCTGGCACGGCCGCATTCTCAACATCCATCCGTCATTGCTGCCCGCTTTTCCCGGCCTGCATGCGCATGCCCAGGCACTGAACGCCGGAGCCGCATTCACCGGCTGCAGCGTGCATTTTGTCGACGCCGGTTGCGACACCGGCGAGGTGATTTTGCAAAAGCGAGTGCCTGTACAGGCGGGTGACACCGAGGAAACGCTGTCGCGGCGCCTGTTGCCCGCCGAGCACGAAGCCTATCCGCAGGCCGTGCGGCTGGTGCTGCGTGGCCTGGCGTTTCCCCGCCCGCAGCCTGGTGAGATCGAGGCCGAGTTCGGCGTGAACGTTGCGGCGGACGCACAAGGCGTGCGGGCCGCACGCCTGCTGCGCGACTGGGGCAGGGAAGACGCTGTCGCGGACGCACTTGAAGGTCATCTCACCCCTCTGACGTCTTTGGCGCGCTCCACTGACGAGCTTCGCCTCGCCTGGACAACCCTCGATTCGCTCAGTGAGCGGCGTGCACGCTGGGAAAAGCGTGGCGAACTGCTGGTGCAGGCAGAGACGCTGGGGCTCGGAGCCCATTGCGCCCGGGCGCTGGCGGTCACGGCAGACGAGTGGGACACGACGACGTACTGAGCTGTGAGGCGTCCAGGCGATCAGCCAAAGATGCGAGGCGCCAAAGGAGTATCGATGAAGGTGTTACTGATCGGAAGTGGAGGGCGTGAGCACGCCCTGGCAGAAGCATTGTCGCGCTCGCCAAGTCTTTCGGCGCTGCTGGCGACGCCCGGCAATCCCGGCATCGCCCAGTTTGCACGGATCGTCGAGGCTGTGCAGTCGCCTTCAGCGCTGGCCGATCTTGCACAACGCGAGCAGGTCGATCTGACTGTCGTTGGTCCTGAAGTTCCTTTGGTGGCCGGCGTGGTCGACGAGTTTGAGGCTCGTGGCCTGCGAATCTTCGGACCGACCCGCAAAGCGGCGCGGATCGAGGGCGACAAAGCGTGGTCAAAAGCCTTTATGTCACGCCACGGCATTCCCACCGCACGCCATGAAAGTCTGACCGACCTGACGGCGGCGCGGGACGCAGCCGAGCGCTTTCCACTTCCACTGGTGGTCAAGGATGCCGGATTGCGTGCCGGGAAGGGCGTAACAATCTGCCATGCCCGTGACGAGGTCGAGACGGCGCTGCTTGACATTTTCAGCCAGCCCGACGCCTGTGCAGTGCTGGAAGAATTCATGGTCGGGCAGGAGGTCACGGTTCTCGCCTTTACGGACGGCACCCGCGCCGTGGCCATGCCGACAGCGCAGGACCACAAGACCATCTTCGAGAACGATACCGGTCCCATGACGGGGGGCATGGGTGTGATTTGTCCGTTTCCCCTCACGCACGAGCAGCATGCCCGCATTGAGCGCGAGATTCTTGGCCCCACCCTTGCCGGACTGCGCCGTGAAGGAGCGCCGTTCGTGGGCGTCTTGTATGCCGGTCTGATGCTGACGGCGGAGGGGCCCAAGGTCGTGGAATTCAACTGCCGCTTTGGTGACCCGGAAGCCGAGGCGGTGCTGCCGTTGCTTCGCAGCGACCTTCTGAAGATCATCGAGGCCTGCCTCAATGGACGCCTCACGCCGGAGCTGGTGCAGTTCGACGACGGCGCCAGCGCTGTCGTCGTGATGGCAGCGCCCGGTTACCCTGGGGAAGCGCACAAGGGTGCTGTCGTGGAGTTGCCCGCCCTGCAGGCGTCCGAACGGATTTTTCATGCGGGCACGGCGCTTCAGAATGGGCAACTCGTCGCTGCTGGCGGGCGGGTGCTGGCAGTACAGGCCCGGGGAGACGATTTGGATGAGGCCGTGGAGCGCGCGTACGCTGTGGTCGAACGTGTCCGGTTTCCAGGAGCGCAGCTGAGGCGTGATATCGGATTTCGCGTCGGCGTCGCTGTACGCGCAAAAACGCGTTGACGTGCCTCCGCCGAGCTGATAGCATCTCCACGTCCCATTTGGCCTGTTGAGCGGGATGCGGGCCGGGGTGGCGGAATTGGTAGACGCACTCGACTCAAAATCGAGCGGGAAACCGTAAGGGTTCGAGTCCCTTCCTCGGCACCAAGCGCAATACGTATCGGGTGGGGGCCGTTTGGCCCCCACCTTGCTGTACCGGCATCCAAAATTTGGGCCACAAACGCTGCAGTTTCGTGCAAAGTTATGCAGCCATATCGATCAGGCGCCGTGCGCGCAATCTGAAAGGAAGTCACGATGATCTCGATTCTGTTGGAAGTGCTGCTGGCCCTGGTCTGTGTCGTGCTGGTATTCTTTGTGTTGCTGCAGGTTCCCAAGCAGGCGGGCCTGTCGGCCAGCATGGGGGGTGGCGGTAACCTGTTCGGCGGTCAGGGCGTTGAGGGGGGACTGGTGCGCCTGACTGCGGTGGCGGGCGGCCTGTTCATGGTGATCTGCCTGCTGTTGGCGATCATTCCGCGCTGATCAATTTTGTATTCACAGACGCTGCTTCCCAGGCCTGGGAAGCAGCGTCTGCTCTGCTTGTGCGCTTTGAGGTTGAGGCGGCCGAACGTGTATACCAGGAAAGTCTCCTTGGCTTTCGAGCCATGGAGAAGCTCCGCCCGCGATGGCCAAAACAACGTGTGGAACACCATTGTTTCGATTCAGCGTGAGAGGCTGGGCTATTGACGGCTCATGTGGTTCACCCTATAGTAGCATCGCTGGAAACCTATACATCACCCTGGTGAATTCAATGCCGAGAGGCATGTCATCGGTGTATCGATCAGAAGTAACCAGCCCAGGAGGACCTATGAAGAAAGCCTTGTTTGTTGCCGTGGCGATGTCGCTGACGTCCGCTCTTGCGGCGCCATTCGTGTGGCCCGCCAAGTGGTCGGCTGACGCTCCCAGTGCAGCCAAAAAAGGTGGCGAGCTGCGTCTCTCCGCCATCTCCGACTTCAAGTCGATGAACCCCTTCACTTCTTCGGAAGCCGACAGCATTCCGCTGCGTATGGGTTCGGGTGCGACGCTGTTCCTGCAAGATCCAACCAGCGATGAGTTCATTCCTCACATGGCCGAAGCGGCGCCCACTGTCAGCAACAACGGCAAGCGCTTCGTAGTCAAGCTGCGCGAAGGAATGAAGTTCAGCGACGGTCAGGAAATCACCGCCGATGACTTCGTCACGACCATGAAGATCCATATGGACAAAGACGTGGGCAGCAACTCGTATGCCTCGTTCTTCCTGTCGGACAAGCCCATCCAGGTGCGTAAGCTTGACACCTACCGCCTGCAGTTCGATTTCCCTCAGGTCAGCTCCTCCGCGCTGAGCCGCATGTCCTACCAGGTCTGGCCCGACCACGTCTTCGGCAAGGCCCATACCTCGGGTGGCGCAGCTGCCATCAAGAACCTCTGGACGCTCAACACGCCCGCCAACCAGATCGTGTCGGCCGGCATGTGGGTCGTTGAAAACTACCGTGCTGGTGAGCGTACCGTCTTCCGCAAGAACCCCAACTGGGGCGAGTGGAACAAGGACAGCGCCGGCAACGCGCTGCCCTACCTCGACCGGATGTCGGTGCGAATCGTCGCGGACCAGAACGCCAACATTGCTTCCTTTGTGGCGGGCGAACTGGACACCGTGCCCGTGGCCACCGCCGACCAGCTGGCGCAGATCAAGCGTGCCATCGACGGCGGCAACCTGCGTGCAAGCCTGATCGCCAACGTGAGCCCGCAGGCCAGCAGCACCTGGATCACCTTCAACTGGAACCAGGGCGACAACGCGGACAAGCAGAAGCTCTTCCGTGACGTGCGCTTCCGGCGCGCCATGAGCCACATCGCCAACCGCCAGGCGATGGTTGACCTGGTGTACGGTGGCCTGGGCTCCCCGAGCTACTACAGCCTGTACCCCATCTTCGAGAAGGCCTGGGCCCCTACGAACACTCCCCGCTACCAGTACAACCTCGCGGAAGCCACCAAACTCCTTGGACAACTGGGTTACACCAAGAAGGACAGCGAAGGCTGGCTGGTGAACGCTCAGGGCCGCCGCCTGGAATTCAGCCTCGCCACCAACGCCGGCAACAACCAGCGTGAAGGCCTGATGCGCGTCTTTGCCGACGAAGCCAAGAAAGTTGGCGTCAAGGTCAACGCGCAGGCGATCGACTTCAACGTCCTCGTAAACCAGCTGACCAGCACCGGTGACAAGCGCCCCTTCGACGCGATTCTGCTCGGTCTCTCGGGTGGCGCCAACATCTGGCCTTACGGCAGCAACGTGGTTCCCTGCACTGGTAACCTGCACTCGTACAACCGCTCGGGCAAGTGCCTCACCGCGCAAGAGCAACTGATGTCCAAGCTGTACTTCCAGGGTGACCAGGAACTCGACGTCGCCAAGCGCAAGCAGATCAGCGCGCAGCTCGTCAAGGTCGAATCCGAACTGCAGCCGGTGGTCTACCTCGCCGCCCCGAACTTTCACGTCGCGTACAACAGCCGCCTTGGCGGCCAGTACCCGCGTGAAATGATGGACGCCTACTACGGCCACCGCGTTCAGGCCCTGACGTACATCAAGTAAGGCGCTGAGTTCTCAACCGGTTTGTTTCTTCTTGGGGTAGCCCTTTTTGTGGGCTACCCTCATCCTCTGGAGGTACGTCTTGCTGCCCTTCATGCTTCGGCGGCTCGTCAACTCAATACCGACGGTCATCGGTGCCACGCTGCTGATTTTCTTCATCATCTCACTGGCCCCTGGTGACTTTTTGACCATTCAGCTGCTCGACCCCAACATCTCTCAACAGCAGATCGACAATTTGCGGCGTATTTACGGCCTCGATAAGCCGCTGATCGTGCAGTACTTCTACTGGATGAAAGAACTGCTGCAGGGTAATCTGGGCGACTCTTTCGCGTACAAACAGCCGGTGGCCCAGGTCATCGCGCCACGGGTCATGAACTCGCTGTACCTGGTGTTGCTCAGCCAGATCATCTTCTACCTGCTGGCCATTCCCCTTGGGGTCTACGGGGCTGTTCGTCAATACAGCCTGGGCGACAAGGTTTCCAGCACCATGATGTATATCCTGCTGGGTTTTCCCACCTTCTTCCTGGCGATCCTGGTGATCTTCGTGATTCTGCAGGTGCGCTTTGCGACCGGTTGGGACATTCCAGTGGGTGGCATGACATCGAACAATTACAACGAGCTCACGCCATTCGGGAAGTTCCTGGATGTCCTCAAGCATGTGGCGATACCGGCAATCGTGCTGGCACTCAGTACCATGGCAGGGTTCACGCGGGTTCTGCGTGGGCAGATGCTGGAGTACATGAATTCGGATTTCGTGCGTACTGCGCGGTCCAAGGGGCTTAACGAATTCAAGGTGATTTACAAGCACACGCTGCGCAACGCGATCATTCCGTTCATCGCCGGTATCGGTTCTCTTCTGCCGGCCTTGATTGGGGGAGCGGGCCTGATCGAGGTAGTGTTCAGTTATCCTGGCATTACTCCGATGTTGCTCGACGCACT
Source organism: Deinococcus peraridilitoris DSM 19664 (assembly GCF_000317835.1). Taxonomy (NCBI): domain Bacteria; kingdom Thermotogati; phylum Deinococcota; class Deinococci; order Deinococcales; family Deinococcaceae; genus Deinococcus; species Deinococcus peraridilitoris. The sequence continues at coordinate 3,414,773 of NC_019793.1, forward strand.
CGCTTCCCGAGACTTGTACGTTCTGGCAGGATTCAACCTGGTCAGCATCATCCTGCTGATTTTCGGTAATCTGCTGAGCGATATTCTGTTGAGCCTGGTCGACCCGAGGATCCGTTATGCCTGACGCTGTGGTTTCCACCCCGCAAACTCCGTCGGTGAACAAGAGTACGTCCCAATCGCAATGGCAGATCGCCTGGAAACAGTTTCGCAAGCACCGCCTCGCACAGATTGGCGGCGGGCTGCTGATCATGCTGTACCTGATCGCCATTTTCGCGCCCTTTCTTGCTCCGGACCCGCTGTCGAAGTACAGCACGGACAACATCACGAAGTTCCACCCCCCGACCCCGCCTCAGTTCCGTGATCCGGAAACCGGACGTTTCACCCGGCCGTTTGTGTATGGCTACAGCCGACAACTCAACCTGGAGACGTTCCAGAATGAGTACATGCCCGACACCAGCCAGCGTTATCCGATTTACTTCTTCGTGCAGGGTGAAGAATACCGGATGTTCGGTCTGTTCCCCAGCCGCCTGCACCTGTACGGTGTACAGGAGCCGGGGCGGTTCTACATCATGGGGGCAGATACCTTCGGTCGAGATCTTTTCAGCCGGAGCCTTTACGCGGCGCAGATTTCGCTGACCATCGGTGTGGGGGCTGTTCTGGTTTCAACCATCATCGGGATTATCATGGGCGCGATCGCCGCGTATTTCGGTGGTCTGATTGATAACCTGATCATGCGTCTGGTCGAGGTGATCGCCGCAATTCCAGGTCTGTTTCTGCTGATTTCCCTCCGGGCGATCTTCCCGGCGGACATGAACCCGATTCTGGCGCTCTACGTCATTCTGGGGATCCTGGCATTCATCAGCTGGGGCGGTTTGGCGCGTGAGGTGCGCAGCCAGCTGCTTTCGGTGCGGCAGCTTGATTATGTGGCAGCAGCGACTTCTCTCGGCGCGGATGACAAACGCATCATTTTCAGGCACATGCTGCCCTCGATCACGACGTTCCTGATCGTGTCGACCAGTCTCGCCATACCAGGTACCATCCTGGCCGAGTCGGGTCTCAGCTTTCTGGGCATTGGGGCTGTCGAGCCGTACGCGAGTTGGGGCAGTCTGCTCAATCAGGCGCGCGAAGGCGGCTTGTCGTCGATTACGGACCGTCCGTGGGTTCTGATTCCAGGCTTTTTCATCGTGTTCACGGTGGCGTGTTACCAATTGCTTGGCGACGGGTTGCGTGACGCGCTCGATCCAAGGAAACGTCAATAGATCCGTTCACCGCTTTGGACGCAAACGTCAGGTTTCGCGGGGATACTTCCCCGCGAAACCTTGCGGGTACGCCCTGACGGCACGTCCAGACATACAAAAACTTGGTATGATTCTTGCAGTGCAGTTTCAGAAAGCATTAAAGGAGTGGCAATGACTACAGTCGCAACGGATACGTTGCTGGCGGTGAATGGCCTGAAAACCTACTTCTACACCGACGACGGTGTGGTGAAGTCGGTGGACGGCGTAACTTTTCACCTCAACAAAGGCGAGACACTGGCCGTGGTAGGCGAATCCGGCTCGGGCAAGTCGGTCACGAGTCTCTCGATCATGCGGCTTATCGCCTCGCCTCCCGGAAAGATCGTGGAAGGCGAAGTGCTCTTCACCGGCAAGGACGGTCGCACCAAGGACATCACCAAACTGCCGGAAGCCGAGATGCGCCGCATTCGTGGCAACGACATCTCGATGATCTTCCAGGAGCCGATGACCAGCCTCAACCCGGTGTACACCGTCGGGGACCAGATCGCCGAAGCAATCATGCTGCACCAGGGCAAAAGCAAAAAGGAGGCCATGGACATGGCCGCCGGCATGCTGGAACTCGTCGGTATTCCCGCCCCCAAAAAGCGCGTGCACGAGTATCCGCACCAGATGTCGGGCGGCATGCGTCAGCGTGTGATGATCGCCATGGCCTTGTCGTGCAATCCGGCGCTTTTGATTGCCGACGAGCCCACCACGGCCCTCGACGTGACCATTCAGGCGCAGATTCTCGACTTGATGCGCAAACTGCAGGAAGAAATTGGTATGAGCATCCTGTTCATCACCCACAACCTTGGGGTGGTCGCCGAAATGGCCGACCGCGTTGTGGTGATGTACGGCGGGCGGGTGGTCGAGGAGGGCGACGTGATCGAAATTTTCAAGTCGCCCAAGCACCCGTACACCATGGGGTTGCTGAACTCCATTCCGCGCGTCGATCATGCCGCCGAGTACGAAGGGCACGCGTCGAGTAAGAAAGAGCGCCTGGAAGCCATTCCCGGCAATGTGCCCAACCCGCTGAGCCTGCCGCCCGGCTGCGCCTTTGAGCCACGCTGCAAGTTCGCCGTCGAGGACTGCCGCAAAGCCGTGCCCGCGCTCGAAGACACTGGCCAGGGCCACATGTCACGCTGCATCCGCTGGAGGGAACTGTGACCGGCCGAACGCTCGCGAGCGACCGCTCGCGTGTCCTGACTCATCCTCATCGTCTCTGGAGGGGACTGTGACCACTGCTGAAAAGGCTGCCGCCAAGAATCAGGTGCGCATGGACGCACTGCCCCCGATGGGCCAGCCCCTGCTGGACGTGCGCAACCTGAAAAAGTACTTCCCGATTCGTGGAGGTCTGCTGTCACGCGTGGTTGCAAATGTACAGGCCGTGCAAGACGTCTCTTTCATGGTCAAGCGCGGCGAGGTGGTCGGACTGGTCGGCGAGTCCGGCTCGGGCAAGACCACCGTGGGACGTTCGCTGCTGCGCCTGATCGAGCCCTCCGGCGGGGAAGTGGTCTTCAACGGCGTGGATGTCACCAAGCTCAGCAAAGCCGAGATGCGTGATTACCGCCGCGAAATGCAGATCATTTTCCAGGACCCCTTTGCGAGCCTCAACCCGCGTATGACGGTCGCCGACATCATCGGCGAGGCGCTGCAGATTCATAATCTGCACCCGGGCAAGGAGCGCGTCGAGCGCATCGGCGAATTGCTGCGCAAGGTCGGTCTGGTCCCCGAAAGCATGCGGCGCTACCCACACGAGTTCTCGGGTGGTCAACGTCAGCGTATCGGTATCGCGCGCGCCCTGGCAGTGGACCCCAGCTTCATCGTGGCTGACGAACCGGTGTCGGCGCTCGACGTGTCGATTCAGGCGCAGGTCGTGAACCTCATTCAGGATCTGCAAGAAGAGCTGGGCCTGACAGTGCTCTTTATCGCCCACGATCTGGCCGTGGTGGAGTACATCTGCGACCGCGTGATCGTGATGTACCTGGGCCGCATCATGGAAGTGGCGCCCAGCAAAGAGCTCTACCTGAACCCCAAGCATCCGTACACCGAGGCGCTGTTGTCTGCAGCTCCCGTGCCTGATCCCACCGTGAAGCGCAAGCGCATCATTCTGGAAGGCGACATTCCCAGCCCGATCAATCCACCCTCAGGCTGCGTGTTCCGCACCCGCTGCCGCTACGCCATCCCCGAGTGTGCCAATGTTGTGCCCGAGCTGCGCGAAGTGGCCCCCGGTCACTTCAAGGCCTGTATCCGCGACGACGTTCTCTGAATTTTCTGGAGGCTGTACTCAGCTGTCCGGTGACAAGGCCCGCATCACTGCGGGCCTTGTTGTATTTTTATGCCCCTCGGTCCTTGGGGCCGCGCCGGGGAAAGGCGGAGGCCGTCCTCATGAGGAATCAGCTTTTAGGGTGAAGACTGAATCCATGAAACGATTCTGGCTCGGAGTGTTGTTGCTGGGCTCGGCTTCGGCTGCCGAAGTGCGGATCTACTCCACCTTCGCCGAGGTGCGCGAGCGCGTTCAGGTCAGCGCACCTGAGTTTCGGGTGACGCTGTCCCAGAACGTCTGGAACCAGGTGTTGCCCGGAAGTCTCGATCTGGAGGGCGTAAATGTGCTGGCGCACTTACAGCGCCAGCAGTTCTCCTGGCTTTCGTCGCAGGAAGGCAAGCACGTCACCCTGATGGAAGATGGCCGCGCGGAGCGCGTGACGCTCATTCGGGCCAGTGACCTGCTGATCCGCGACGCCGCGGGCCGTTACCGCAATGTCCGTTTCGAGCAGCTCGCGTTTGATGCCTTGCCGCCTCAGAATGCCCTTGCTCCCACCCCGAGCGTCACCTTCCGCGTGACCGCGGGCGGAAGCGCCACCCTGAGTTACCTGACGCGCGCCCTCAGTTGGAAGCCCCGCTACACCCTCAAGGTGAGCGGTACGACCGCCTCGCTGACAGCCCTGGCCGAGATCCGCAATTCGAGTGACGAAGCTGTGGAAGTCAGCACCGGCGAACTGCTCGCCGGGGAGGTCAACGTGAGCGAGCCGCCCGTGCAGCCATTTGCTCGGGGTGGTGTGATGGAAGCGGGCCCCGCAGACGCAGTGGCCGCGCCCAAGGTCACACCCGCAGGTGAAAGCCGGGGCCTGTACCGCTACACCCTGGCGCAGGGTTTTTCGCTGCTGCCTGACAGCACGCTGTCCGTGCCCTTTCTGACGCCCAAGGTGAGTTTCGAGCGTTACGCCGGGCTGACCAGCGGGTTTTCGGTGAGCGCGGCAAGCGGCAAGCTCAACCGCAACTACCGTCTGCGCTCTGACGTGCTGCTGCCAGCCGGGATGATGACCGTGCGGGATGAGGGCCGCATTGTCGGTCAGGTGCGTCTGAACGACACCTCGATCGGTGAGGCGGCTGAACTCGACCTGGGCGCCGACCCTGATGTGAGCTTCACGCGCAGCGTGCAGGTGCTCACGCAGGACAAGAATGGCGCGTCCTACCGTGTGACGCTGACGGTGCAGAACGACAAGGACCGCGCACTGCGCGCGGAATTGCGCGAGCTCATTGACGGGAACGTCGCCGTCAGCGGTCAGGTCGAGCGGGTGTTGCAGGGACTGCTCGTGCGGGTCGACGTGCCGGCGCGAGGTAAGGTCACCCGGATCTACAGCGTCACTGTGAAGTACGCCAACTGAGTGATCGGGACGCGTGAGGCCCCCAGCCGTGCCCCCAAACGCTCGTTAGAGAGTGTGCCATCATAAGCGGGTGACCGAACAGCAACCGGACGCGCGCGTCCTGAAATCGACGGGCCCAACAGGGCCGCAGGCCAGCGGGCGAGGAGTCCGTGGGGCTGCGGTGCCCGACTTCGACTGGCGGGATTTTCTGGCGATGGTCGTCGCGGCCTTTCAAGTCCTGTGGGCCCCGATTGCCCTGTTTACCGGCGGCTTTTTCCTGTTTTACGTCCTGGCCTGGGCCTGGCTGCGGATTTTCGCCGGAGGGTGACCAATGACCAAGTTTGACGAAAAGCACAACCTCAGCGCCTGGGAGGCACTGGCACGTCGGGAAATGAAGCGGGAACCCGAAGCGCTCAACACCAGAACCCCGGAAGGCCTGACCCTGAAAGCGCTGTACACGGTGCAGGATTTGCCTCCAGAAGCGCTCGACGCCCTGCCTGGTGTACCCCCTTTCCTGCGTGGGCCGCGCGCCACCATGTACGCCGGGCGCCCCTGGACCATCCGGCAGTACGCTGGTTTCTCGACGGCGGCGGAGTCTAACGCGTTTTACAAGCGCAACTTGGCCGCAGGTCAAAAGGGCCTCTCGGTGGCTTTTGACCTGGCCACGCACCGGGGGTACGACAGCGACCATCCCCGCGTGGTGGGTGACGTCGGCAAAGCCGGAGTCGCCATCGACAGCGTTGAGGACATGAAGCTGCTCTTCGACGGAATTCCCCTTGACCGGATGAGCGTCTCCATGACCATGAACGGCGCGGTGCTGCCGGTGCTGGGTGCCTTCATCGTGGCGGGCGAAGAGCAGGGCGTCGAGCGCTCGTTGCTCAGCGGCACCATTCAGAACGACATTCTCAAAGAGTTCATGGTGCGCAACACCTACATCTATCCTCCGGCGCCTTCCATGCGGATCGTGGCCGACATCATCGAGTACACTGCGCGCGAAATGCCACGGTTCAACTCGATTTCCATCAGCGGTTATCACTTGCAGGAAGCGGGCGCCAACGCCGCCCTGGAACTGGCTTACACCCTGGCCGACGGCCTGGAGTACGTTCGTGCCGCCCTCGCCAAAGGGCTGGGCGTCGACGAATTCGCACCCCGACTGTCGTTCTTCTTTGCCATCGGCATGAACTTCTACGTCGAGGTGGCCAAACTGCGCGCCGCACGGCTGTTGTGGTCACAGCTGATGGAACAGTTCGGTCCAGTCAATCCCCTCAGCAAGGCCTTGCGCACCCACTGTCAGACGAGCGGCTGGAGCCTGACCGAACAGGATCCTTACAACAACATTATCCGCACGACCATCGAGGCCATGGCGGCGGTGTTCGGCGGCACACAAAGCCTGCACACCAACGCCTTCGACGAGGCCATCGGGCTGCCCACCGAGTTCAGTGCCCGCATCGCGCGCAACACGCAGCTGATCATTCAAGAGGAAACGGCCATCCCGTATGTCGTGGACCCATGGGGGGGGTCTTACATGATGGAGCGACTCACCCGGGATCTGGCAGATGAAGCCCTGAAGATCATCCGGGAAGTCGAGGAGATGGGCGGGATGGCGCGGGCGGTGGAGGCCGGGCTGCCCAAGCTGCGCATTGAGGAAAGCGCGGCACGCAAGCAGGCCCGCATCGACCGGGGTGAGGACGTCATCGTCGGTGTCAACAAATACCGCGCACCGGATGACGTCAAGGTCGAAGTGCTTGACATCGACAATGGGCGGGTGCGTGAAGGTCAGATTGTCCGGCTGCAGGAACTGCGTGCCTCCCGTGATGCCCGGCGGGTCGAGGAAGCGCTCTCGGCGCTGGAAGCGGGTGCCCGGAGCGGTGAAGGTAACCTGCTCGCCCTCACCGTTGAGGCTATGCGCGCGCGCGCCACCGTCGGCGAGGTATCAGACGCCCTGGAACGCGTATGGGGCCGCCACCAGGCCGAGGTCCGCACCCTGAGCGGTGTCTACGCCCAGGGGTATGAGGGAGACCAGGATTTTCAGGCTGTGCTGGATGACGTGGAAGCCTTCGGGCGTGAAGAGGGACGCCGCCCACGGCTGCTGGTCGTCAAGATGGGGCAGGACGGTCACGACCGTGGCGCCAAGGTCATCGCTACCGCGTTCGCTGACCTGGGCTTCGATGTGGACGTGGGCCCGTTGTTCCAGACTCCCGAGGAAGCTGCCCGGCAAGCAGTCGAGAACGACGTGCACGTGGTCGGGGTCAGTTCGCAGGCCGCCGGTCATAAAACCCTGATCCCGCACCTGATCGAAGCGCTGCGCGCCGAAGGCGCCGAGGACGTGCTGGTGATCGCCGGTGGAGTCATTCCGCAGCAGGATTACGACGTTCTGCGCTCGGCGGGAGTGGCGGCCATCTTCGGACCGGGTACGGTCATTCCGCAAGCGGCACGAGAAGTGCTGAGGCTGCTGCGCGAGCGCCAAACGGTGAGCTGATGCCCCGCGAGGTTGGAGACACCTCGATCGTGCGGTTCGGGTCGACACCATGATCGACGTTCTGGCAGCGCAGTTGCGGCAAGGTTCCCGGCGGGCGCTGGCCAAGGCCATCACGCTGACCGAGAGTGCGCGCGCAGATCACGCGGAGGCCGCCCAGGAGCTGCTGATCCAGCTGCTGCCGTACACGGGCCATTCTGTGCGGGTCGGACTGACGGGCGTGCCAGGGGTGGGGAAGAGCACGTTCATCGAGCGCCTGGGCCTGCTGCTGGCGGAGGCGGGCCACCGAGTGGCAGTGCTGGCCGTGGACCCTTCGTCTGGGCGCACGGGAGGCTCGATCATGGGTGACAAGACCCGGATGTCCCGCCTGAGCGTGCATCCCCAGGCGTTCATCCGGCCCAGCCCGAGCGCGGGTACCCTGGGCGGCGTGACGCGGCGTACCCGCGAGTCCCTGCTGCTGTGCGAAGCGGCCGGATATGACGTCATTCTGGTGGAAACCGTCGGGGTGGGGCAGAGCGAGGTCGCGGTGGCCGCCATGACTGACCTTTTCGTGCTGCTGACCCTGCCGAACGCCGGAGATGAGTTGCAGGGCATCAAACGAGGCATCATGGAGCTGGCCGATCTGGTGGTGATTAACAAGGCCGAGACCGACCGCGCTGCCGCCAACCGAGCGCAGGGCGACCTGCGCAACGCCCTGCGGCTGCTGACCCCTCATGGTGCGCTCTGGACACCTCGCGTGCTGCAGACCAGCGCCCTCTCCGGAGAAGGCGTGCCAGCGGTATGGGAAGCGGTTCGGTTTTACCTGGAACGGCTGGGGCCGCACCGAATTCAGGAAAAACGCGACGCACAGACCGTCTCGTGGTTCGAGGATCTGCTGCGTGAGGAAGTGTGGCACGCCTTCGTCCGAAACGTCGGTCACGCCTCGCTGCAGTGCGTGCGTTCCCGCGTCGCTCGGGGTGACGTTACCCCGCTGCAGGGCGTACGGGAGCTGTTTTCGCGGGTACACTCGGGGTATGAGCGACAAGACGATCTTTCAGCGGATCATTGACCGGGAAATTCCCAGCGACATCGTTTTCGAGAACGACGCCTATATTGCCATCCGTGACATCCAGCCTCGGGCGCCCATTCACGTCCTGGTCATTCCGAAGCGCTTCAGCGCCCGTCTCGACGACATCCACGACTCCAGCGAGCTGGGTGAGTTGATGCAGACGGCCATCCAGGTGGCGCGCAGCCTCTCGCCCGACTACCGCCTGACGGTGAATGTGGGCAAGCAGGGAGGACAGGAAGTTTTTCATACCCACGTCCACATCCTGGCTGGCTGGGAAAACGGCCCGCAGGGTCACCTCTGATCGGCAGGGCCCGAGCGTGCGGGCGGAGCAGGCGGCTGACGTACCCATGCACGTTTTCCCGATTTACTTCGCTCACTCCTGGTTGTGCGCGAGTTCTGCTTGTTCCTTGAGCGGAAAACGACGTGTGAGCGGGGTTTCGCTCTCGAAGCCCTTGCGGCTCTGCGTGCCGATGCCACCGCGTGCAGGCAGGAAAGTGTTGGCGACCGCCAGCAGGTTGGTTGTCTGACCGGGGAAAAGCGCATGAAAGGTTGCCAGCAGCTTTGCCGGAATTCCGGTGACCACCTCGGCGCGACCGAAGCGCAGCGCGTCGATGATTTCCGCCGCCGCACTCTCGCCGCTCTGGGACAACCCGGGTAGATTGTCGCTCAGGGCGAACCACTGGTATTCCTGTTCGTGGCGTCCCTTGAACTCGGCATTGCGTGGACTGCCGGTGCGCATCAGGTTCGGGCAGATGGTCGTGACCAGCACCTTGTCTTTCAGCAGCTCTGCGCGCCAGCCTTCGCTGAGACCTACCAGCGCAAATTTGCTGGCAGCGTAGGGCACCAGGTGCGGCACGGCCACCTTGCCGCCGATGCTGGCGATGTTCACGATTCTTCCGCCCCCTTGCGCTTTCATGGTGTCACGAACCGCCAGCATGAAGTGAAGCGCTCCCCAGAAATTCACGTCCATCGCGGCGTGATAGTCCTCAAGGATCATCGTTTCGAGCGGTCCCACCTGAATGATGCCGGCGTTGTTGATCAGGATGTCCAGACGGCCGTAGTGGTCGACGGTGCGCTTGACGGCGGCCGTGACCTGATCGGGGTCGGCGACGTCACATACGATGGCCAGGACCCGCGCCCCCCGATCGGCGAGTTCTTCCTCGGCGCGGCGAAGTTCGCCCTCATCACGCGCCACGATGACAAGATGAGCGCCCTGGGCGGCCAGTTGCCGAGAAAGGATCAGGCCCAGGCCACGTGATCCGCCGGTGACGAGCGCCACCTTTCCTGCCAGTTCGAGCGGGGTTGCGGTCAGGCGACGGTATGCCAGCAGGGCTCCGACGCCCAGTCCAGCCCATAACAAGGTGTGCTTCATAAGCCCGTTATGCGCGGCCCGCTTGAGAGGCGTCCTCCGGACGGTTCTGGTGCTCTTCATCCAGAGTGCAGCCCTGCAGGTCTACGAGGGGTTCGCCTGTCGCAGACCGGGGCAGTTGCGAAGTTCGCGAAACCGTGACCGTTCGTTTGACTATGATCTTGCTGTGCGGATCACCGACATGAACTGGATGCAGGTCGAAGAGTACCTGCTGCGCGACGACCGATGCATTCTGCCGCTGGGCTGCACCGAACAGCACGCGTACCTGAGCCTCGCCACCGACACCATTCTGGCGACCAAACTGGCCGGTGACGTGGCCGAGGGACTGAATATTTCGGTGTTTCCGGCGCTGACCTTTGGTATCACCCCGCACTTCATGGCTTACCCCGGGACGGTCAGCGCGAGTTACGCGACGTACACCGCCCTGCTGAGCGAGCTGCTGGGCAGCCTGTATGAAACGGGCTTTCGCCGCATTCTGATCATTAACGGACATGGCGGAAATTCACCGGCCCAGCAACTTCTGCCCGGATGGACCGCGCGCTCGCCCGGTGCCCGGGTCAAATGGCACGACTGGTGGATTGCTCCACAGACCTGGGCGGCAGTGCAGGAGGTGCATCCCGTGGCGTCGCACGCCTCGTGGATGGAGAACTTCCCGTGGACCCGTCTGATGGGTGTCGAGATGCCCGAGAACGCGAAGGCGGCCATTAACTGGAGCGAGCTCAAGGGGCGCTCCCCGCAAGACATTCGCCTTCAGTTGGGTGACGGCAACTTTGGCGGGCCCTATCAGGTCGAGGGCCGTCACATGGCACGGATCTGGCAGACGGCCGTGCAGCAAACCCGCCGTCTGCTGGAGTCGGCCTGGGAGTAGGGCGCCCGCGCAGACCGTGCCGGGAGCGCCCCTTGCCAGGCGTGGTTCATTCCTGGCCGGACTCGTGGCGGGCCTGGGCTTCCTGGTGAATGTTGCCGAGCACGTCACCAGGCAGCGAGCGGGCGAAGCCGCTGTTGATCGCGCGCAGGCTGGCGAGCGGAAGTTTGGGCTCGCGTTCTGCGCTGAGCAGACCGTTGGTCTCCTGCTCGGTATCGGTCAGCTGGGTATAACAGAAACCTGCCAGCACGTCGGAGTGCAGGACGGCCTCCACGAGCTCCTGGTAACGGTCGAGCAGTTCCTTGTTGCTTTGTACCGTGCTGTAGCCGAACCAGCGCTCACCCTCGCCGGGAGCAAAGCTCAGACCGCCGAACTCGCTCAGCACGACCGCTTCCTGTGAGCGCGCCTGATCGTCGCTGAGGATATTGCGGAAGTATGGCTGTACCTGCCGGAGTGTGTGCTCCAGGGCGCCGAGTGTACCAAAGCGTTCGCGCAGTGTCTCGCCGTGCGGCGCATAGTCATGCACGCCGATCAGGTCACCGCCGACAAACTGCCAGCCGTCGTTGCCCATCGCTGGCCGGGTCGGGTCAAGCGCCCGGGTGAGCTGATAGAGCCCGCGTACAAATGCGCGCTGGGCCGGGTCGCCTTCAAGATTTGGCACACCCCACGACTCGTTCATCGGTACCCAGGTGACAATACAGGGGTGGCTGTAATCGCGCCGAAGGACTTCGAGCCATTCGCGCGTCAGGCGCTCGCACATCTCGGGGGTAAAGGCGTAGGCGCTGGGCATTTCTTCCCAGACCAACAGGCCCAGGCGGTCACACCAGTACAGAAAACGTGGGTCCTCGATCTTCTGGTGAATGCGGACGCCGTTGAAGCCCATCTCCTTGGCCAGCTCCACTTCCCGGCGCAAGGCTTGCGCGCTCGGCGCTGCCAGGTGCGATGACGGCCAATAATTCTGTGCCAGGACCAGCCTCAGGTAGTAAGACAGACCGTTGAGCAAAAAGCGCCCACCCTTCACCTGGGCACTGCGCAGACCGGCATACGAGAAAACCTCATCCAGTGGGCGTTCGCCATCTTGCAGTGTCAGGTGTGCCTCGATCAGGTTGGGGTGGCGCGGGGACCACAAAAGGTCGTCGCGTTCCGGGTTGATCGAAAGGAACTGCAAGGGCAGCGTGCAGGTGAAGCTGCGTGACAGCGCATGTACATCCTGCAGGGCCAGCAGTTCGCCGCGCAGGGTCAGCCTGACACGCAGGTGGGTGCCAGGTGTGGGCGGGCGGTTCAGCCGGACCTGCAGCCGCAGTTCGGTCCGGTCGGCGTCGGGGGTCCAGCGCACTTCCTGGATATACAGGCCCCCAACCCACTCAAGCCAGACCGGCTGCCAGATGCCCGACGTGCGGTGATACCAGATGGCATGCGGCTGCTGCTGCCAGTCCTGCTTGCCGCGGGGTTGAGAGAGGTCGGTGGGGTCGTCTTGGGACCTGACCACCAGCAGCTGCTCGGTCCCGCTGGCCAGGGCGTCCGTCACGTCTGCCGTGAAGGGCGTGTGCCCTCCTTCGTGCTCGGCGACCAGCTGCCCGTTGAGCCAGACACGCGCACGGTAATCGACAGCGCCGAAGTGCAGGAGGAGTCGGCCTGAGCGCTCGGTGTCGGCGATCTGAAACGTCCGGGCGTACCAGAGGATCGCGTGATAACCCGCGTCGTGAATTTCGCTGGCCGACGATTCGGGTGGAAAAGGAACCACAATCTGTGCGTCGCTCACGCCTCGTTCGAACCAGCGTTCAGTGAGACCCTGATCGGCATCGTCAAATGCAAAATTCCAGGTCCCGCACAGGTCGACCCAGCGGCTGCGGGCCAGTTGTGGTCGAGGATGCCGTTCGTATACGTCGGTCATGCTGCCTCCTGAGGCGAGGGGGACCACACTTGGTCGTTACATCTGCTTCGTTGGTCCACAAGACGAGGTGTGGAGCGGTCCGGGTAGAGGTGGCCAGCACGCTGGTACGCCGATCTTTAGGACGTATGCGGTGCATAAGCTGTTGTAACGCTTGCGGTGACTTTGTTATGACGGACTTTTTGCCCGAATCACCGTGAGGAAAGGTATTGATCTCGTTGGGAAGGGCAAGGCACGACTTGCGACAGCGAATCTGACTGAGAAATTAAGGTCAGGTTGGCATCTTCAATCATGAGAACACCCTGCTCCTGCCGTGGAATGAGCACCAAATGAGCCGCTGCTTGAGAATGTTGTCTTAGACGCAACTGAATTTCCCCCTGTACTCATTCACCTATATTAACAAAGATAAAAGAATACGCCGGACGAAAATTTGAATGATTAGAAGCTGCTGTAGTGTGCCTTGGGCAAATTCTTTTAATAAAACTTTAGGTCAAACTCATTCCAGCATCAGAGGCGAGGATCAGAGTCGCGCTTCAACCGACCAAAGCTGACCCCTTCAGGAGAATCCTGTGTCCTACTCAACCACCCAGTCCACACTGAAACTCAGCCTCATTGGCCTCACGGCCCTGCTTGCCAGCTGTGGCAGCACCACCCCTCCTGCTCCTGAAGTCGCTCAGACCGCGCCCCTGATTGCGCTGGCCCTGCCCGCAGATGCTCACCCCATCAAAGGCAGCACGGCCAGCAGCGCCACCAGTGACAGCAACGCCAGCAGGTACTCCTGGGATGACCAGCTCAGCACCTGGTGGAGCGCCAGCAGCCTGGGCAGCTGGGTTCGCTACGACCTGGGCAGCGAAAAGACCATCGACTCCATCAGCCTGGCCTTTTACCGCGGCGCCAACCGCAAAGCCACCTTCGATGTCGAACTGAGCAAGGACGGCAGCAACTGGACCAAGGTGCTGAGCAAAGTCACCAGCAGTGGCAGCACCACCAACCTCGAACGGTATAACGTCTCAGATCAAAGTGCGCGCTACATCCGGGTCACCAATTACGGCAACACCGAGAACAGTGCCATCGCCATCACCGAAGCCGTCGTTCACGGTGTGGGCAGCACCAGCAGCAGCGGTGACACCACCACCAGCACTGGCCGGACGTACTATGTGGACTGCTCGAACGGCAGTGACAGCAACAGCGGCACCTCGACCGGCAGCGCCTGGAGAAGTGTCGGCAAGGTGAATAACAGCTGGCTCAACGCCGGTGAACGCCTGCTGCTCAAGCGTGGCTGCAGCTGGAACGGTCCCCTCAACCTGCGCTGGAGTGGCACCAGCAGCGCACGCATCATCGTCGACGCGTACGGCAGCGGTGACCTGCCCCTCATCCGTAACGGCAACCCGGGCGCCGTGACGATCAGTGGCAGCCACAAAACCATCCAGAACCTCCGTGCCACGGCCGACAAGCCGAATTCGGTCGACAGCGGACGCTGCTACGGGCCGATCGGCTGGCGCATCGGCTTCTCGTTCGTGAGCGGCAGCAACAACAACACCCTGCAGAATGCCGAAGCGTACGGCCTGACCGCCGGCGTGCACCTGGAGGACGGCGCCAACAACAACAAGATCCTGCGCTCGCGCTTCACGAACAACAACGTGATGAGCAAGAACAACGACGACGGCGGCGACAACGACAGCGGCGCGTGGGGTGTGCTGGTGAACGGCAACGACAACGAAGTGGCGCACAACTACTTTGAGGGCAACACCGCCTGCAGCGAGGATTACGGGGTGGAAGGCGCGTCCCTGGAGCTGTACTACGCCAAGCGCAACTATTTCCACCACAACACCTCGATCAACGACACCACCTTCACCGAACTGGGCGGCAGCAGCAGCAACCGCAGCGAGTACAACCGCTTCGAGTACAACATCTACGCGCCCCTCAACACCAACGGCCGCGGTGAAGCGCTCGTCATCCGGGGCTGGGGAAGCAGCTGGGGGGCCAATCCCGGTACGGTCTTCAACCACAACACGGTCTTCAATACCAACGTCGGGGTCTTCTGCGGCGAAGGGTGCGGCACGGACATCCTGACCCTGCGCGACAACATCATCGTGACCCGCAGCGGCGCCACCAAGGACACCGTGTGGACCGATGGTCCGATCAACCAGAGCGGCAACGTCTTCTACCAGCTCGACGGTCAGTACAAAGTCACCATCAACGGCGTCAAGGACAGCAGCCGTCTCGGCACCTCCGTCTGGGCCAACCCCAGGCTCTCCGATTCCTGGAACCGCAACTTCACCCTCCAGAGCAGTGCACCGATGCCGACGGCCGGAGCTCTTCCCCTGCGCTGAGCAAGGTGGATGGCGAGGACGGTGACGACCGGCTGCTGCGTGCGATAACCCCATACCGACAAGAGGAAGCACGTGGCACGTGCTTCCTCTTGTCGGTGCGAAAGTTACGCGCCGACGGGCACCGCGCTCCACAGAACCTCCAGCATCATGGCAGCCCTGTAAATGGCAGTTTGCGAACCGTTTACCTACCGTGACGGACCGTGCCGTACGCAGCGCGCCGAGGTCGTGATGCGAGCGCAGCTGGCAGCCTGTACAGCCTGTACAGCCGGTACAGCCTGCGGTGACGAATGCCGGAGGCACGCGCAGAGTATGAGCATGGAACACTGCGCCGCATGTGCGGATGCCTGTCACCGATGTGAGCAGGCCTGCCACCAGCTTCTCGGCAGTATCTCCGTCTGACACTGCGCAGGCGCAGGGTCGCAGGCTGGCGCTCACGGGAGCCGTGGGCGTCAGTTTTTGCCTCAGTGTCCCGGGCCTTGGCTGTCGCCGTCGAAGCAGAAGGTGCGGCAGACAAGCATGTGAGCACCTTGCACACCGTCTGTCTGGCCGACTGAACCTCAGATTTCGGAGGGTTCGGCAGGGCGCTGTGCAATGTGAGTCTGAAAAGATACCGCGAATCTGCGCCCACCTCGGGGTAGGAAGCGTATATTTGATAGAATCAGTTTGATGATACGGACCGTTGCGCAAGAATCAGTCGCGCTTAGTCGCATCAAAGCACTCGCGCACGACATTCGCTACGAAATCGTTCGGATGCTTGCCGACGGCGAGCGCTGTGTCTGTGATCTGGAAGTGCAGCTGGAGCTGCCTCAATCGAAAGTTTCGTATCACCTTGGCATCCTGCGCGAGGTTGGAATCGTCGTTAGCGAGTCGCGTGGAAAGAACAGCTACTACAGGCTTGTCGACGAGGTGCTGTACACCCTGGGAGGCGAAGTGCTGCGTGATGTCTTCACGGCTGCCCGATCAGGGTTGTATCAGAACAAATCAGTTTGTTAGGTTGGGTTTATGACACGGGTCCTGATCCTCTGTACGCACAATTCTGCCCGCAGCCAGATGGCCGAAGGCCTGGTCCGCAGCTTTGCCCGGCAACAAGGCCTTGACCTGGAGGTCCACAGCGCCGGCACCGAGGCAACCCATGTGAAAGCTCCAGCCGTTCAGGTGATGCGGGAACTCGGTATCGATCTCCAGGGGCATACCAGCAAGACGCTTTCTGATGTCCCGGACCCGTGGAACTTCGACTACGTGATCACGGTGTGCGACGGCGCTGCTGAGAATTGCCCGAACTATCCTGGCGCGACGATCCGACTGCATTACCCGTTCGTGGACCCGTCCGGCGGCAGCCTCGAATGCTGGCGCGCGGTACGGGACCAGATGCGTTTGCAATTCGAAGCGTTCGTCGTTGCCCTGAACAGCGGCACCGTAGTCCCCGAGACGTACGAAGTCACCCCTGGCGCCGAAGCGCAATAGCGGATGTTGTTCGCCATTTCGATTTTTCTGCTTACCCTGGTGCTGGTGATCTGGCAACCACGTGGCCTCGGCATTGGCTGGAGTGCCACGCTCGGAGCCATCCTCGCCCTGCTGACAGGCGTCGTGCATCCCGCAGACATTCCCGTGGTATGGAGTATCGTCTGGAACGCCACGATTACCTTTATCGCGCTGATCATCATCAGCTTGATCCTCGACGAAGCCGGTTTTTTCACGTGGGCCGCGCTGCACGTCGGTCGCTGGGGAGGAGGGCGGGGAAAGCAGCTTTTTGCCCTGGTCGTGCTGCTTGGCGCCGGTGTCAGCGCGCTGTTTTCTAATGACGGTACCGCCCTGATTCTGACGCCCATCGTGCTGGAGATGCTGCTCGCGCTGGGTTTCTCGGCCGGCGCGACCCTCGCACTGATCATGGCCACCGGATTCATCGCCGACACCGCCAGCCTGCCACTCGTGATCAGCAATCTGGTAAACATCGTCTCGGCAGACTACTTCGCCATCAGCTTCGGGGAATACGCCTCGGTGATGTTCTGGGTAAACATCGCTTCTGTTTTGGCCAGTCTGGGCGTGCTGCTGCTGTACTTCAGGCGCAGTGTCCCCGTCACTTACCGCACCGACGTGCTCGCTTCGCCCGACAGCGCCATTCGGGATCACCGGGTCTTCAAGGTCGGTTGGGTTGTTCTTGGAGTTCTCCTGATCGGGTATTTTGCGGCCGGACCACTTGGCATTCCCGTGAGCGTCGTTGCGGTGATCGGCGCGGCGTTGTTGTGGTTCTACGCTGCCCGTGGGCACGTCATCAGTACCCGCAGCGTGCTGCGCGGCGCTCCGTGGAGTATCGTGATTTTTTCGCTCGGGATGTATCTGGTGGTATTCGGTTTGCGCAATGCCGGCCTGACCGGTCATCTGACCGGCATCCTCGAAACGCTCGCGCAGCACGGTTTGTGGATTTCAACCATCGGTACCGGATTCATCGTGGCGTTGCTGGCGAGTGTCATGAACAACATGCCCACCGTTCTGGTCGGCGCGCTCTCCATTGACGCGGCGAACGTTCCGCAATCCATCAAGCAGGGCATGATCTACGCCAATGTCGTCGGCAGCGACCTGGGACCCAAGATCACACCCATTGGCAGTCTTGCGACCTTGTTGTGGCTGCATGTGCTGGCCCGCAAGGGAGTCCGAATCACCTGGGCCTACTACTTTCGGGTGGGCGTGGTCCTGACCGTTCCGGTTCTGCTCATTACCCTTGGAGCGCTGGCCCTGCGGCTGTCTGTAGAGCACTGAATCCCATTCATGAAGCCGAAACCGCCGGTAATACGAGGCGCGGCATACGGAATCATCCGTCAGGGTGGGGTGGCACGCACGAAATGAAACTGCACAGACGACTCGTGCGTCTCAGGTCGCCTTTCACACAGAGGGGTGATCATGCAGTGCACGGCGTGCGGTCGGCCTGAACTCCCCGAGCAGCGCACCCGGAACCAATTGGCGCCGGGTATGCCAGACTCACTTCATGACGTCCACTTCACCCGTCGCCGTGATCACCGGCGCCGCGCAAGGCATTGGCCGCCGTACCGCCCAAGTGCTCGCGCAGCGCGGATACAGCCTGATCGTCAATGACGTCCGCTCTCCCACCGAAACGGAGCGTGAGCTGCTGGGCGCGAAGGTCACGGTCGTGTTGGGTGACGTCAGCGCCGAAGGTACCGCCGAGCGTCTGGCGGCCACGGCCCTGGAGCACTTCGGGCGCATCGACGTGCTCGTGAACAACGCGGGTATCAGCAACATCACTCCCGCTGAAGATATCAGCCGCGCACAGTTCGAACGGGTGCTCGCGGTGAATCTGCTCGGGCCCTTCCTGCTGTGCCGCACGTTGGGGCGCGTCATGCTCACGCAGGGGTCGGGCAGCATCGTGAACGTCGCCTCCGTCGCGGGTCTGCTGGGCATTGCGGACCGCGCGGCCTACAACGCCAGCAAGCATGGTCTGATCGGCCTTACCCGAACGCTCGCCGCTGAATGGGGCGGGCGCGGCGTGCGCGTCAATGCCGTGTGTCCCGGCTGGGTCAAAACCGAGATGGACGAGCAGGACATGGGAGCGGGCGCATATACCGACGCGGACATCGTGAACCGCGTGCCGATGGGCCGCTTCGCTTCCCCGAACGACATTGCCCAAGCCATTGCGTACCTCGCGGATCCGCAGGCGAGCGGATTCGTGAATGGGCACGCCTTGAGTGTGGATGGAGGCTGGGCGAACGACGGCAGCTGGGATGCTTTACGCCTCAAGAAGCGCTGAATGGATTCAGGATTTCCACTTCCGCACTTTTCCGACCTCCTGGCGGTCTCGATCCATCTTTCCGCGTGGTGTGAACAGGCCGGTCGGCATCCTGCATCAACTCGACGCTGTCCTGCTGCCTGGATATACGGCAACGGTCCTGATGTGAATCCCACCGGACGTTTTCTGCGCCGATCCCTGGCAGGACCAGGTGGATCGGGTGAACGTGCATTCAGCAAAATTCACGCTTGCGCCCTCATGTGATCAACGGCATCGTGCGCTAAGCTGCGCTCAATTCCCGGCGCGAGTCTCAGTTGGGGGAGTAGCCGCCTCAAAGAGGTGCACGCATCGTCAATACGGCGTCAACGACGACCCGGTGCGTGCAGAAAAGGCAAGACCCACGCCGGAGGTTTCATGTTCGTTTCCTGCTTTGCAGGCCACACCCTTCTGGGTGTGGCGTCACGACTGCTCATGTGCTGCGTTTCCACGTCACTTCACATCAAGAACCTCAACCGAATGCCGACGTGGCCCCCGGCAGCGGGGGCGCGTCGTGTTTCTTAAGCACTTCGGGTTCGGGATACTCTTCAGCCTGCTGTGCATTGTGGGGGCCGCCGTTTATGGCCTGGCTACCGGAAACATCACCATTGCCTTGCAGTTTGCGTTCATCGCGGTGGTACTCGGCGTGATGGAGGTCAGCCTGTCGTTTGACAATGCCGTCGTGAACGCGAAAGTCCTGCATACCATGGACGCCGTGTGGCGCAGACGCTTCCTGACGTGGGGAATTGCCATCGCGGTGGTCGGCATGCGCTTCGTCTTCCCGATCCTGATTGTCATGGTCACAGCCGGGCTGGGCTTCGGGCAGGTGGTTTCGCTGGCCTTCACCGACGCTCAGGCGTACAGCGCGCATCTCCATGACGCGCACGTCATGATCAGTGCCTTCGGTGGGACCTTCCTGCTGCTGGTGTTCCTGCATTATTTCCTGGACCGGGGAAAGGACCTGCACTGGATTGGGCCGATTGAACGCCGCCTCGCACGCGCAGGTCACCTCGACAAAATCGAAGTGTCGATCACCCTCACGGCCCTGCTGGGGCTGGTGGCGTTCTTTGTGGCGCCCGGGGAAAAATACGAAGCACTGCTCTCCGGTGGTCTGGGCATCCTGACATACCTGCTGGTCAAGTCCCTCGCGGGCCTCTTCGAACCCAGTGACAATGACGCGAACGACGCCACCCGCCCGCCGCGCCCCACGGCCGGGGTGGTCGCACAAACCGCCACTCGGGCGGGTGCCATGAGCTTTCTTTATCTGGAAGTGCTCGACGCGAGCTTCTCGCTCGACGGCGTGATCGGAGCGTTCGCCATCAGCAAGGAAATCGTGATCATCGCGGCAGGTCTGGCGATCGGTGCAGTGTTCGTTCGTAGCATGACGGTGTGGCTGGTGGAAGCGGGCACGCTCGCGCAGTATAAGTACCTCGAGCATGGGGCACACTACGGCATTGGCGCGCTTGCCGTCATCATGCTGCTGCACATGAATCGCGCGGTGCACATTCCCGAACTCATCACCGGACTGATCGGGCTGGGTTTCATCCTGCTGTCGGTCTGGGCGTCGATAAAAGCGACGCGGCAAGCACACGTCACGCGGGCAGCGTAACGAACCCACCGGCAGAATCTGAGCTGCGAGCGACCCTGACCCGTTTCATGAGCGGACGGGTCGCTCGCACTCGTGGTATCTGCCCTGGCAATTTGGTCACTGTGGTCGTGGTATACCCAGCCGATGATTGATGCGTACCGTCGAAGCTTCGCCCTGGTCCGCTTTCGGGCTTCGCCATGAACGTTTCCCGGCTTCGCGCGAAATTCTGGTTGGCGTGGCTCGCTGCCTTGACGGCTGTAATCGCATTGGAGGGCAGTGCAGCGCTCCAGAGAACACTTCTGGATGACCGCCGGAGCGATGCTGACCGAGGGGCAGCTCAAGCTGCAAGGAGAGCAGCACAGCCCGTTGCCGTGGCCGTCAACCTGAACCGGGTACCCGTGATCCGTGAGGTGGCGTGCCCACGGCCCACGCGTGTTGTCTCGGATGCCAGCAGTCTTGCCGGTGCCCTGCGACACGTGAAAGGGGGAGACGTCATCGCACTCGAGGACGGAGCATATGCCGGCCGCTTCGTCGCTACTGCCTCCGGCTCTCCCGGTTCGCCCATCTACCTGTGCGGAAGTCCGCGTGCCGTACTCGCGGGTGATGGACCGCGCAGTGGGTATGTGTTCCACCTCGACGGTGGCGACCATTGGCGCCTCGTCGGCTTCACGATTCGCAACGGCCAGAAAGGGCTGGTGGCGGACAGCACCGTCGGCTCGGTGTTCCAGGGACTGACGGTCGAGCAGATTGGCGATGAGGCGATCCATCTGCGTACGCACAGCACCGACAACCTCGTGCTTGCAAATACCGTCCGTCACACCGGGCTCAGGCGCGAGAAGTTCGGCGAAGGCATCTATGTTGGTTCCGCCGTGTCCAACTGGTGCAGATACACGCGGTGCAAGCCGGACCGGAGCGACCGTAATGTCATTGCGCGTAACACCGTCAGCTTCACGACAGCAG
The DNA here is from genome assembly GCF_000317835.1 of Deinococcus peraridilitoris DSM 19664. Lineage (NCBI taxonomy): Bacteria > Thermotogati > Deinococcota > Deinococci > Deinococcales > Deinococcaceae > Deinococcus > Deinococcus peraridilitoris. The sequence continues at coordinate 3,435,999 of NC_019793.1, forward strand.
AAGCCTTGGACATCAAGGAGGGAAGCTCTGGTGGATACGTGCTCGACAACACCTTCGACGGATCTGCACTGCGCGGCGCGGATTCGTGGGTGGACGTCAAGGGCAATGGTTGGCTGGTGCAGGGCAACCGCGGCACCAACTCCCCTGGAGATGGGTTCCAGACGCATGATGTGGCCAAAGGCTGGGGACAGGGCAATGTGTTCCGGCGCAACGTCGCCGAAGTCCACGGACCGGGACATGGGTTTGCCCTGCGCCCAGTAAACGACAACGTGGTCATGTGCGATAACGTGGCGCGGGGAGCCGCCAGGGGCCTGTCCAACGCGCAGTGCGTCAAGCCTCACTGAAGACGTGCGGCGACCGGGACAGGTGCCCCATACACAGTGCGCCGCAACGTGGCCCTGGTGGCCAGGTGGGATCGCGGATTAAGGCGCCACTTTTCTGTTGGTGTGCAGAAGGTGGCGGCATGACGTCGGTTGGCAATACAGATCAGCGCTGTGGAGAGTGGAAACATGGTAGTAGTGGGTGAAAACGTTTTCAGCCGGTGTCTCGTCCCCATTTGAGGACCCTCCCGGGCATGAAAGGAAGATCGTGTCCCCATCGAAAACTGTCCGCACGCCTTATAGAACCGGGTTTTCGCGTGGCGGGTTTTCCTGGTCTGCCTATGCGTTGATCGCGCCCTTTTTTGGACTTACGCTGGCCTTCGGGATTTTTCCACTGCTGTTTTCTCTCTACATCTCATTCTGTGACTGGAATCCACTCTCCGGGGTAAGCAAAATTCGCTGGGATGGCCTGTGGGCCTACCAGTACATCGCCACCGACCCATTTTACTGGCCGGCACTCTGGCGCTCCCTGAGCACCGGCCTGGCCGCCTCCGTTCCGCAGCACCTGATCGCCATTCCGCTGGCTTTCGCACTGCACCTCGTTTATCGCCGTTCACAGGGCGTACTGGGCACCGTGCTGTTCCTGCCGTACGTCACCTCACCAATGGCCGCCGGGGGGGCAATTGGCCTGGTGTTCCTGATCGTGTACCGACCACTGGAAGCCCTGGTGGGCGCGCTTTCCAGTCTGCCCGCTTTGGGCGCGTTCATTCCCCAGCTCGATCAAAGTCTGGCTTACAACGCCATCACGCAACTGTGGATCACGCTGGGCTGGAACATCCTGCTGTATCTGATGGCCCTGGGTACCGTTCCCCCCAGCCTGTACGAGGCGGCCAAGGTGGACGGCGCCAACCTGGGCTGGCAGTTTCGCGCCATCGCGCTGCCACTGATGCGTCCCATGATTTTTGTGGCCTTTACCATCAGCTTTCTGCAGGGGGTGCAGGCCAACGTTTTCCAACCCGCCTTTGCTGGTCTGCGTGAAACCACCTTGCCCGGCTATGTCTTTCGCACTGGCTTTTTCGAGATGGACTTCGGTCTGGCTGCCGCCCAGACCTGGACGTTCTTTGCCGCGGTGCTGATGGTCGTCTTTCTGGTGTACCTGTTGATCGGACGTCACTTCACGAGTCTTGACGTTTCTGCCCACGGTGAAGCAGATCCGGGTGCACTGCACCTGCACAAAGCTACGGTAGTGGTACTCAAGCTCGTGCTGGCCGTGGCGATTGCTGTGTCGGTGCTGCCCGTCCTGTCCGTCATCCTCGGCCTCACCCGTTCCGGAGAAAATATTCCTCTTGCCATCGGACAGGAATTTCAGAACAATTACGCCGACCTGATGGGCCGCGTGCCGGACTTCTGGCGGAACATCTGGAACACCACCTACGTCAGCGTACTTGCAGCGCTGGGAGCGATGCTGACCTCCAGCCTGGCGGGGTTCGCTTTTGCCCTGCTGGAATTCCGGTATCGCCGCGCGCTGTACGCCGCCGTGCTGTGCATCATGTTGTTTCCCTCTGCGCTGAACATCATCCCCACCACCATGGTGATGCACGTGCTCGGCTGGATGGATCAGGCACGCGCCATGTGGCTGCCTGCCACCGCCAGTGCCTTTGGCATCTTTCTGACGCGCCAGTACCTCGCCAGCGCCGTGCCAGGAAGTATCATCGAAGCCGCGCGCATGGACGGAGCGGGCACAGGGCTGATCTACCGCAAGATGATCCTGCCACTTGCCCAGCCGGTGCTGGTGCTCATCGGGCTGCTGACCTTTATCGGGACCTGGAACAGCAGCATGAACGCCCTGGCAGTCTTCAAGCAACCCGAAACCCAGCTGATCCTGCAGGCCATGAGCACGGTCATCCGCCCGGATGGCGATGGGACCGGCGCGTTTCGTTTTGGTGTCGCCCTGGCGACCATACCGACGCTGCTGGTATTCATGGTCACCGCGCATCAGGTCAAGCGTGGCATGAACCTCAGCAGCACGGCGCCCACAAATGCAAAGCGGCCGGTTCTGCCGAGGCGCTTTCCGTATCCAAGAACGGCTGTCGCGTCCGGGCACCCAGCTGAAAGGCTGCTTTTCGGAGCGGACGGCGTACGTGCAGTGGCGTGCCTGATGGTCATTGCACATCACCTGGCGCAGCGGCTTGATCAGTCGGCGCAGCCTCGACTGCTCCAGGAAGTCCAGGCCTTCGTGCTTACTGGTCATGTGGGCGTCAGCGCTTTCTTCGTGCTGTCGGGCATGCTGCTGTCACTCCCTTTCTGGCGCCGTTACCTGACGGGGCAGCCGAGCCCGGGACTGCGAGAATACTTTCGCCGTCGGGCCTTGCGCATCCTGCCGGGTTTTTACGCCAGCCTGGCACTGAGCGTGCTGCTCAGCGTCGCGTTCGTGCAGAGTGCCGAACAGCCCTGGCTGCGTCTGGTCAGTGCCGCGACGTTCACGTCGGCTTTTCATTACCTGACATTTTTTCCTGCCGACCTGAACGGTCCGCTGTGGAGCATCGGTTTCGAGGTGGTCTGCTACGCCCTGATGCCGCTCGGAATGCTGGTCCTCTTTCGCGGGTTGCCACAACGAGGACTGGCGTGGGCACTGCTGTACTGGCTGGGGGTGCTGGCACTCGCGATGCTCCTTCACCAGTGGATTCTCGCGAACCTGGTTCCGTCCCCTTTCGCACGTGGCTGGGAGTACGGCATCGTCGGAGGCGCCAAGTACTGGATGCCGCGCTACAACCCGGTGGGTCTCTTCGGACATTACGTCTTTGGGGTCCTGGCTGCCGGGCTGATCGCTCATGGGCAGCTGAGCGCCACACCTCGACACATCCGCTACGACCTGCTTGCCGTGGGCGCGGCAGTGGGGGTATTGATGTTGCTGTGGCTCGCGCGCCGTCTGCCTGACTTCGCGCTCAGCATCGGCGATCAGCCGTACTTCTTTCCGTACTTTCCACTGCTGGTGGCCGCGCTGCTGGCGTCACTGCCCTTCAGTCGCGTGGTTGGGCGCGCGTTTGACAACACCTTCTTTCGCTTCACCGCCAGGGTTTCTTTCGGGCTGTACATCTGGCATTACCTGATTCTCGAATTGATCCGGCTGCTTCACCAGCCCCGTTACGGGTATATGGGTATCCAGGACCTCACTCACTTCGCCGGGCTGACGGTGGCCGCCCTGCTGCTGGCCTACGGAGCGGCGTTCCTGTCCTACCGCCACATCGAGGAACCCTTTTTGCCCAAGGGGCCTGCATTCGTCGCGGCAACCGGTCGCTCCACCCGGCCCTCGGTCGTGCCGAGCGCACCTGCGGCAACAGAGGGGTCGCCGGATCCACTTTCTGATTCACGCGGGCCAGTTGTCGGGCTGCCCGTGGCGATTTTGGCGCTGGCGGTGATCGCGCTGGTCGGAGGTGGAGTGTGGCTGACCGCGTCACCTCGCGCCGCGCGTGGTGCGCAGCTGATTGCCCTGATTCAAAACCTCACGGCCGATCCGCGCTCACTGCCGGTGAAGTCCGTGGACGAGCGGGAACTGTTCCGCTACGAAAAGACGCGCCTGGGCACCACCGCGCTGGTCTGGCATGACCCGCAGGAGTGGTGGCTTGAAGTCGAGGCGCCTCTTTTCGTGATCGACGACATTGCGCCCCAGCGCCGGTTGCTCAGTCGGGAAGCCGATCTGGAGCGCTTCGAGATCATGGCAGGGCCCCTGGCTGGGCACATCGTGACGCGCGACGCGATGGAGGTCAATGTGTACAGTAAGCGGTTTTACCGCATTCATCAGCCTTGACCTGTCCACGCAGGAGCGCACCCGCCGTTGTGGCAACAGAGCTTACTGACTGAGCTGGCCGATGATCGAAAACATCGGGAGGAACATGCCGGCCACGATCATGCCGATGATGCCTCCCAGGAAGACGATCATGATGGGTTCGATAGCGGCCGTCATGCTGTCGACCGCCTCGTCGACCTCGCGGTCGTAGTAATCGGCCACTTTGTCGAGCATCTTGTCGAGTGCACCAGTCTCTTCGCCGATCGAGACCATCGACACCACCATGGGCGGAAACACTTTGGAAGTGGCCAGCGAGCCGGACATCTGTTCACCGACCATCACGACGTTCTTGGCGTTTTCGATGGCGTCCTCGACGATGATGTTGTTGGCGGTGCCCTTGGTGATCTCCAGGCTTTCGATGATGTTCACGCCGCTGGTGATGAGCAGACCGAAGGTGCGCGCAAACGACGCCACCGCCGAACGGCGGATCAGCGGACCGAGCACCGCGACCCGCAGCTTGATGTCGTCGATGACGTGCCGGCCCTGATCGGTGCGGTAATACGCCCGGAAGGCAAAGAACACGACGATTCCCGCCAACCCGAGCATCCAAGATTTGGAGGTCAGGAAGTCGGCCACGGCGATCAGGATGCGGGTGATCAGCGGCAGGGGCGCGCCGAGCTGAATCAGAATCTGCGCGAACTGCGGCACGATGGTGGTGAGCAGAAAGTAGGTGACGCCCAGCGCGAAGACCAGCACGATAACCGGATAGGTCATGGCACTTTTGATTTTGCCCCGCAGCGCCAGATCTTTCTCCAGAAAGGTACTGATGCGGTCGAGAATCAGGTCCAGCGTGCCGGAGGTTTCACCGGCCCGGATCAAGTTGAGGTACAGCCGCGAAAAGACCTTGGGGTACTTGGCGATCGAGTCCGAGAGTGGGGTGCCCGATTCGACGTCGGCGCGCATTTCCTTGATGATCTTTTGAAATCCCTTGTGCTCCATCTGGCGCTGCATGATGGCAAGGGACTGCACCAGCGGGACACCCGAGTTGATCATCGTGGCAAGCTGCCGAGAGAACAGCGCCACCTGTTTCAGCCCAGGAGGCTGGTTGTCCAGAAAAGGAATTTTGATATCACCCTGCAAGCCGGTCTTGGGCGGCTTAATATTGACGATGAACAGTTCTTTGGCGCGCAGCGCGTCTCGAACCTGAGCCATGGTATCCGCCTCGATTTGCGAGGCAAAAACCTTGCCATTTCGGTCGCGCACTCGGTACTCAAAAACGGGCATAGCGCCATTATAGTTCCATGAGCATTGAACTCTATGAACTTTCATCAACACAGAACAAGGTGGAGACAGCATGCATGCTCAATTTTCAGCCAACGACCTTGCGCACGCCCTGCAGGTCCTAGAGCAGGGTGGGACGGTGGCCTTTGGTACCGATACCGTCTGGGGTATTGGAGCCGATCCACGCGTTGAAGACGCAGTACTCAGACTGTACGGGCAGAAGGGCCGACCGGGGGAGAAAGCGTTGCAGGTGTTATGCCATTCACAGGAGCAGGCACAAACCTGGGTGCGTCCCGACTTTGCCAGCTCGACGACCTGGAAACGGTTGTGCGGCTTGTGGCCGGCGGCCCTGACGCTGGTGGTGCCAGCGCACGCGGATTGTCCGGGCTGGCTCACCCGGGACGGCAAAGTTGGACTTCGCGTTCCAGGCTCATCCGACGCACGGTATCTGCTCGAAGCTGTCGGGATGCTGGCGGCGAGCAGCCTCAACCGTTCTGGTGAGCCGCCCATCACGTCCTATCCAGCGGCAGTGAGCGCTGAGCTGGCCGATTTCGTGCTGCCCGGCGCGCCGACTTCCGGTGAGGCCAGCACGGTGTACGACGCGCTGACCCATAAGGTGCTGCGGATAGGATCGGTCAGCCTGCGTCAGATCGAGGACACCTTGTGCATGACGTAAGCAGCCGTGAATTGCTGGGGGCGGCCTTGCTCGCTTCGGGACGACCCGTGAGCATCAAGGAGTTCGCGCAGGTCCTCGGTTTGCCGGATGAGGCGGTCCGACAGGCCCTTTTGGCGTACGGTGCGGCGCTCGAAGCAGCGGCGCTGGGCTTCCGGCTTGAAGAGATCGCGGGCGGGTATCGTCTGGTCGTGCCCGGCAGCCTCAGTGGTCGGCTGGCACCACTGCTGGCGCCGCCCCCCCTTCCCAGCCTGTCGACGGCAGCGCTCGAAGTGCTCGCGGTCATCGCGTACCGGCAGCCGGTCACGCGCGCCGAGATCGAGGCGATGCGTGGCGCCTCGGCCGGCACTATTGTGACCTTGCAGGAGCGTGAGCTCGTCAAGGTCGTCGGGCGCTCTGACACCATCGGGAAACCGCTCCTGTACGGAACGACCCAGAAGTTCTTGCTGGAATTTGGCCTGAACTCGCTGGAGGAGTTGCCGTCACTCGAATCGACAGACTTCGCTGGTCTGCTGAGGGGCTGAGGCTTGGCCGGGTCGGAAGTTGTCGGCAGCCTGCAGGATTATGACGTGGTCGAGCTGCTCGTGACGCTGGCGGCCTCGAAGCGAAGCGGCTGGTTCGAGGTGCATCATCCCAAGGGACTTTTCCGATTGGCGATGCATCAGGGGCGTCCGAGTCAAGCGTGGCTGGGAGGCGCCCGAAACGAAGCGGCGCTGGCCTTGTTGCTCAGTGATCAGCGGGGCGGTTTTGTGTTTCGTCCGGGCGACGCTGCACCAGGAGAGGCGGGATCGCTTTATCAATGGCTGCTGAGTGCACTGCGTCTTCTGCCGGTGCCGGAGCTGATTTTTGATGGTGCGGCCAAGTGGAATGCTGCTGTCCCGTCGGGCGAGGTTACGCTGAGCCGCTTCGAGAAGCTGGCCCTGACGCGTTTGAGCGAAGGCGCGACCCTCGGCGGCCTTGCCGGTGACCCGACCTTACAGGCCAGTGCTGCCCGGCTGGCCCGACTGGGCCTGCTCATCCCTCGCACTGTTCGCGTTGCCCGCCTGACGCTGAGCGTATGGCACGGGGGGGGACGCGAAGCAGTGATCGACGAGCGCGTTGTGCAAGCCTGGGAAAATCAGCTGGGTGTCTTCTCGGGCAAGGTGATTTTTCGCACTCAGGACGCACGGGTCATGACCTTGCCGGTCAATACGGCGCCAGGACTGGGAGTCCAGTTGCTGCTTTCTCCTCAAGCCATGGTCCTGCATGAGCTGCGTGGGGGAGAAACCGTGCTGGTTCGCCCGGAGTAATGCGCCCGGGCGACGTGGGAGACGGCCTGTGAAGCCCCTGCATTCCTCTTCGGCGCGGATGCGGGCACGATCCCCAACTTGCTTGGCCCGCCTCGTGCCGCGTGCGGGGGCACCCTTTAAGATGTGTCAATGTCAGCTTCCGCGTCCCAACTTGCCCAACTTGTTCTGCAAGGTCAGCGCCAGCCCAGCGACCTGGTGGAGGAGGCTTTTCAGCAGATCTCGCTTCAGGCTCATCTCGGTGCCCTCATCAGCACCGTGGAGGGCGCGCCAGAACAGGCGCAGCTTGTCGCGAAACGCCTTCGGGCAGGTGTTTCGCTGCCCCTGGCCGGCGTTCCCGTAGTGGTCAAGGACAACCTGAACGTCAAGGGTACGCGCACGACCTGTGGAAGTCGCGCACTCGAGAACTACCATAGTCCATACACCGCGACGGCCGTTCAGCGATTGATCGAGGCAGGCGCGGTTGTGGTTGGGAAAGCCAACATGGACGAATTCGCCATGGGGTCGTCCAGTGAAAACAGCGCTTTCGGGGTCGTCCGAAATCCCTGGGATCACACGCGCGTTCCGGGCGGCTCATCGGGTGGCAGCGCCGTGGCGGTGGCCGCCGGGATGGTGCCCGTCGCGCTGGGATCGGACACGGGCGGCAGCGTCCGGCAGCCGGCAGCGTTTAACGGCGTGTACGGCTTCAAGCCCACTTATGGCCGGGTTTCCCGTTACGGCCTGGTGGCCTACGCGAGCAGCCTCGATCAGATCGGTCCTTTCGCGCGCAGCGCGGAAGACCTGGCCCTGCTGATGGACGTCATCTCGGGACCCGACGCGCGGGATGCCACCAGCCTCGAAACGCTTCCGGCGTTTCGGGCAGCGTTAACCCGTGAGGTGCGGGGCATGAAATTCGGGCTGGTCCGCGAGGCCCTGGAAGGCGGCAACACCCCCGGCGTAAGGGCCGCAGTTGAACAAATCTGCACCCTGCTGGAATCCCTGGGCGCCAGCGTTGCCGAAGTGGGTCTGCCGACCTTGCACTACGGCGTCGCGGCCTACTATCTGATTGCCACGCCCGAGGCGAGCAGCAATCTGGCACGCTACGACGGCATGGTTTACAGCCACCGCGCGGCGGGACAAACAGATGTCAACTCTTCCATGAGCAGCAGCCGGGGTGCGGCGTTCGGGCCCGAGGTCAAGCGCCGCATCCTGATGGGCACCTATGCGCTTTCAAGCGGCTACTATGACGCCTTTTATGCCAAAGCCATGAAGGTGCGCCGTCTTGTCGCCGATGACTTCGCGCGGGCATTCGGGCACTTCGACGCGCTCATCACGCCGACCTCACCGTTTCCGGCTTTTCGCCTGGGCGAGAAGACGCACGACCCGCTCAGTATGTATGCGGCGGACATCGACACGGTGATGGTCAATCTCGCCGGTGTGCCGGCGCTCTCGATTCCGGCGGGCTACGAAACATTAGAGGGACGGGAACTGCCCGTAGGTGTGCAATTCATTGCGCCCGCGCTGGGCGACGAGCGGCTGGTCACCATTGCCAAGGCAATCGAAGATGCCACGAACAAGGCGTATCTTCGCCTGGCACCCCAGAACTGAACCCATCCTGACCCAAGAAGCGCAAGCGCCGAGCTTGCGCTTCTTGCTGGTTTTGCGCGCCGAAGGCG